>DATMWH010000031.1:0-25181 GCA_035562615.1 Pseudomonas sp.
GGCGGCAGGCACCAGCAGATGCTGTGGGCCATCCAGCGTTACGCCTCTCTTGAACGCCGGATTGAGCCGAACCAGTTCGTCTTCATCGATCTTGGCGATGTCTGCAACGCTGGATAGCTGCATGCGTTGCTTGAACTCGACCACCTCGAAGTAGGGCTCGTTGGCCACCTCGGGCAAGTCCACCCCGTAGGCCCTGGGCGTGAGCATGATCTGAGAGACGGCCAGCAGTTTGGGGACGTATTCTTCGGTTTCCTTGGGCAGTTGCAGGTTCCAGTAATCGGTTGGCAGACCGAGTTTCTGGTTGCGCTCAATGGCCCGGCTGACGGTGCCTTCGCCGGCGTTATAGGCGGCCAGCGCCAGCAGCCAGTCACCGTTGAACATGTCGTGCAAACGGTTCAGATAACTGACGGCGGCATTGGTCGAGGCGGAAATGTCGCGCCGGCCGTCGTACCAGCTGGTTTGCTGAAGATTGAAGTGCCGCCCGGTTGACGGGATGAACTGCCAGATGCCGGCAGCGCTGCTGCGTGAATAGGCAAGCGGGTTATAGGAGCTTTCAATCACCGGCAGCAGCGCCAGCTCCAGCGGCATGTTTTTCTCGTCGAGTTGCTCCACGACAAAGTGGATGTACGGACTGCCACGTTCGGCCGAGCTGGAAATGATGGTGGGTCGGCTGGCGAACCAGATGCGCTGACGTTCGATGCGCGGGTTGGTGCCAATCTGGTCCTGCAGCTTGAAGCCTGTCCGGATACGTTCCCAGATATCGACAGGTTCTTCCTCAATGACCAGTTGGCTCGAGTCGCTTTCAAGACCAATGGCTCGATCCGTATCGCGGCTGTCATCCAGTTCGACAGCTGGGCGTGTGCTCTGGCAGCCGGCCAGGAAAATCGCCATGCAGCAGATAGCGGCTAGTGCGCGAAGCGGATTGGCCAAAGCGTCTAGACCACGGGCAGTGCTGGGCAAAGACGGCATTGGTTAAGGGGATTTCCAGAGCAAAGGAGCGGCGATTCTAGAAACCGTCATCCCGTGGGTCAAGTTTTGCCGGCCACGGCGAAGCTTCAAAACTGGTCTTTCCAGCTTCTTATGGCGGTGAAAACGGCGACACCTGAAAGGTCATTCTGACCGCTGCGCGCAGTGGCCGCTTGCCGTACGGCAGGGCAGTCGCTGCGTAAGAAAGGGTTGGTGGATTTCTCCAGACCAATGGTTGAAGGCAAGCTGATCCGGTTGTGTTCCCGCAGCTGACTGACGTGCGCATAGCGTTCGGTCAGCGCCTGGTTGTCGGGCTCCACAGCACAGGCAAAGCGCAAGTTGCTCAGCGTATATTCATGCGTGCAGTAGACCTGGGTGGCATCAGGCAAAGCAGCCAGTCGAGATAGCGAGTGGTACATCTGTGCCGGAGTGCCCTCGAACAGCCGGCCGCAGCCCGCCGCGAACAACGTATCACCGCACAACAGCACGGGGGGAAATTCGTCGTCAGTATGGAAATAGGCAATATGCCCGAGGGTATGGCCGGGAACGTGGAGTATCTGCCACTCCAGTCCGAGGACTTCGATGCGCTGGTTGTCTTCCAGGGCGATGTCGCACGCCGGGATAGTTTCCAGTGCCGGGCCCATGACGCGGGCGCCCGTGGCTTGCTTGAGTGCGGTAACGCCACCGATATGGTCGGGATGGTGATGGGTCACCAGAATATCCGTCAGCGTCCAGTCAGGGTGCTCTGCCAGCCAGCGCAGCACCGGCTCGGCATCGCCAGGATCGACCACGGCGCACTGGTGCAGCTGGTTATCCTGTAACAGCCAGAGATAATTGTCAGTGAAGGCGGGCAGTGCTTCGATCTGTATCATGATGGCTGGTCGCTGAATTCCGGTAGAGTGCTCATAGTAGGTCCATTTCAGTGGAGATTGCCATGAATCAGCACGCTTTTGCCCAGGCTGATCCGCGCTGGCTGAAACTCATCAGTGATGCCCGCACCTGGCTTGAAGGGCCTTTGGGGCGGGTGATGCAAGTCCAGGGGCAGCGTCTGCTCAATGAAGAACTGGCGCGCTTCTTTGGTGGCTATCTGGTGCATTACGGACCCAGCGCAACGGCTCCGAAGGGGGCGACACAGATCAAGTGCAGTCTGTCCATGGGAGCACCGCTGCCCGGTGTGCAGGTGGCCTGTGATGAGCAGGCCTGGCCGCTGGGCGAGCATGCGGCGGATGTGGTGGTGCTTGAGCACGGACTGGATTTCAGCCTCTCACCGCATGCGCTGCTGCGCGAAGCTGCGCGCAGTGTGCGTCCCGGTGGACATCTGCTGATCGTCGGCATCAATCCCCTGAGTGCCTGGGGCCTGCGACATCTGTTTGCGCGCGATGCGTTAGGCAGTGCCCAGTGCATTTCCCATGGGCGCGTCACTGACTGGCTGCGCTTGCTGGGATTCTCTTTGGAGAAACGTCAGTTCGGGTGTTATCGTCCGCCGCTTTCTTCGCTGGCCTGGCAAGCGCGCCTGCTTCCTCTTGAACGCTGGGGTGGCCAGTTGCAGGCACCTGGCGCCGGTTGCTATGTGCTTGTCGCGCGCAAAACGGTGGCGGGCTTGCGCCCTGTCCGGCCGATCCGGCGTGAGTCAATCGGCAAGTTGCTGCCGATGCCGGTGGCCAAGGTCAGTCGTCGTGATGCCGAGCCTTGAAGGCAATTTTCCTGATCGAATTGAACTGCTGAGTTTTTTCATGAGTGAAGAAGTGCTGATTTACACCGATGGTGCCTGCAAGGGTAATCCGGGCCGCGGTGGCTGGGGGGCGCTGTTGGTTTACAAGGGGGTTGAGCGCGAGTTGTGGGGTGGTGAAGCCGATACCACCAATAATCGCATGGAGCTCAGCGCGGCCATTCAGGCGTTGGCCAGCCTCAAACGCTCCTGCCAGGTCAGGCTGGTGACTGATTCCGAGTATGTGATGCGGGGCATGCAGGAATGGCTGCCCAACTGGAAGAAGCGTGGCTGGAAGACCGCAGCCAAACAGCCGGTAAAGAATGCCGATCTGTGGCAATTGCTCGATGAGCAGGTCAACCGCCATCAGGTCGATTGGCAGTGGGTGCGCGGGCATACCGGTGATCCAGGTAACGAGCGTGCCGACCAGCTGGCCAACCGCGGTGTCAGTGAACTTCCCTCCCGCTAATCAGTGACAGGTTTTTTCATGCGCTACGTAGTACTCGATACCGAAACCACCGGAATGCCGGTTACCGATGGTCACCGCATCATCGAGATCGGCTGTGTCGAGATGATCGGCCGCAAACTCACAGGCCGGCATTTTCACGTGTATCTGCAGCCTGACCGTGAAGTCGATGAGGGCGCCATCGCCGTACATGGCATCACCAACGAATTCCTCCAGGACAAGCCGCGCTTTCGTGAAATTGCCGATGAATTCCATGAGTTCATTTGTGGCGCTGAGCTGATCATTCACAACGCGGCGTTCGATATTGGCTTTATCAATAATGAGTACGCATTGCTGGCTCAGGATGAGCGCAGTGAGGTCAGTGATTACTGCTCGGTGCTCGATACCCTGGCCATGGCCCGGGAGCGGCACCCCGGGCAGCGCAATAATCTGGATGCCCTGTGCAAGCGTTATGGCGTAGACAACTCGGGCCGTGACTTGCACGGCGCCTTGCTGGATGCCGAGATTCTGGCTGATGTCTATCTGGCCATGACCGGCGGGCAAACTCATCTGTCGCTGGCCGGCGAGTCCGGGGAGGGCGACGGCAGTGGC
The DNA here is from genome assembly GCA_035562615.1 of Pseudomonas sp. Lineage (GTDB taxonomy): Bacteria > Pseudomonadota > Gammaproteobacteria > Pseudomonadales > Pseudomonadaceae > Aquipseudomonas. The sequence goes on from DATMWH010000031.1 coordinate 3,732, forward strand.
CGTCAGCAGGCAAGTCCGATTCGCCGCCTGGCTGCGGATCGCCCGCGCACGCGGGTCATTGCGGCCAGTCAGGTTGATCTCCAAGCGCACGCCGCGCGCATGGCGGTTATCGAAAAGGCCGCTGGTGCGACACCCTTATGGGTGCAACTGGAGGCTCAGGCGCAGGCGTCTGAGTAAGCAGGGCCCCGTTATACAGGCAGCGGCGCATGGTTCTGTTGCATCCATGCAAACAGTTGATCGGTGTCATCTTTGGCGCAAAGCGTGGTTCCGCTGCTCATGATGCTGGCACTCCCAGCAGCCACCCCGTAACGCGCCGCCTCGCTGGCGCTGGTGCCTTGGGTGAGTTTTAACAGCATTGCACCCAGCAGGCTGTCGCCAGCCCCCACGGTGCTGATCTTCTTCACGTTTGGCGCATGGATGCGTTCGACTCTGTCGCGAGTCGCCAACAAGGCACCCTGCGCGCCCATCGAGACCATCAGCGTCTCGCATTTGCCTGCGCGGATCAGGTTCCCGGTAACCCGTGCCAATTGATCGGGCTGGGTAATTTCTTCCCCGACCAGATGCCCGAGTTCACTCAGACTGGGTTTGATCAGGAACAGGCCGCCAGCCTCGACCGCCTGTTCAAGTGCAGATCCGGAGGTGTCGAGAACACTGCGGGCACCCTTGTCGTGGGCTATTGCCAGGAGGCGTGGAATGAAATCCCCGGCCAGCCCCTCGGGCAGGCTGCCGCTGATTACCAGATACTCGAAGGGTTGCAGGGTGGCGATGACATTCAAAACAGCGGCCTGTTCGCTCGGGCTCAGAGAGGCGCCCGGCAGCACAAAACGGTACTGCTGGGTGTGCGCCAGTTCTTCGACATTGAAACACTGACGAGTCCATGCCTGGATGGGAATGGGCCGGCAGTCCACTCCTTCGGCGACCAGCAAGTCCGTCAGGTGCGTGCCGGTTGGGCCGCCGGCGGGGAACACGGCCAGCGCCTGGCCGCCGAGGTTGCGAATCGCCCGCGCCACGTTGATGCCACCGCCGCCGGGCGCATAGGACGGTTCGCTGCAACGCAGTTTCCGGTCAGGAAGAAGGTGGGCAATGCGCGTCGCGCTGTCCAGCGCCGGGCTCAGGGTCAGGGTGACAATACGGTGCATAAACCACTCCTGTGGGACGGATGGACTTCGGCGCGCCGCAGGACGCTCATCAGAGACTGACAAATAATCAACCTGCGCGTCTATACACAAAACCGCTATTGCGGCTGCGCTGATTGAGGCTTGTGTGGCTCATGAATTGTCGCATCCAGGCTGGTATGTGTCGCACTGATGTAGATCAGGAAAATCTTTTACTTCCAGCGCTTGCGGCAAAGCGATTTACCTGACGGAATGCGCACACAAGAAGCCGTTGCAACAGGAAACAGCCATGTACAAAGACCTCAAGTTCCCCATCCTCATCGTGCACCGTGACATCAAGGCCGATACCGTGGCCGGTGATCGTGTGCGGGCGATTGCCGCTGAACTGGAGCAGGATGGTTTCAGCATTCTGTGCACCTCCAGCGCGGCTGAAGGGCGGATTGTTGCCTCCACGCACCATGGACTGGCGTGCATTCTGGTGTCTGCCGAAAACGCCGGAGAAAATCAGCGCCTGTTGCAGGATGTGGTGGAGTTGATCCGCATTGCCCGGGTGCGCGCGCCATACCTGCCGATCTTCGCGATTGGCGAGCAAGTGACCATCGAAAATGCCCCCGCCGAGGCGATGGCTGATCTGAATCAGTTGCGTGGTTTGCTCTATCTGTTCGAGGACACGGTGCCGTTTCTGGCGCGTCAGGTAGCCCGCGCTGCGCGCAGTTATCTGGACAAATTGCTGCCGCCTTTTTTCAAGGCGCTGGTGCAACACACGGCGCAATCGAACTATTCCTGGCACACCCCTGGCCATGGCGGCGGTGTGGCCTATCGCAAGAGCCCGGTGGGGCAGGCGTTCCACCAGTTCTTCGGTGAGAACACCTTGCGTTCGGACTTGTCCGTCTCCGTGCCGGAACTGGGTTCCCTGCTGGATCACACCGGACCGCTGGCCGAAGCCGAAGCGCGTGCCGCGCGCAATTTTGGCGCTGACCATACCTTCTTTGTGATCAACGGCACTTCAACCGCCAACAAGATTGTCTGGCACTCGATGGTGGCCCGCGATGATCTGGTGCTGGTTGACCGCAACTGCCACAAGTCGATCCTGCACTCGATCATCATGACCGGGGCGATCCCGCTCTACCTGTGCCCGGAGCGCAACGAGCTGGGCATTATCGGCCCGATACCGCTGTCGGAGTTCAGCAAAGAGTCGATTCAGGCCAAGATCGACGCCAGCCCGCTGGCGCGTGGCCGGGAAGCGAAAGTCAAATTGGCGGTGGTGACCAACTCGACTTACGACGGCCTTTGCTACAACGCTGAAATGGTCAAGCAGGCGCTGGGTAACAGCGTGGATGTGCTGCATTTCGACGAGGCCTGGTATGCCTATGCTGCGTTCCACGAGTTCTACAGCGGGCGCTACGGCATGGGCACGCGCTGCGACGAGCACACGCCGCTGGTGTTTACCACGCATTCCACGCACAAGCTGCTGGCTGCCTTCAGTCAGGCGTCGATGATCCATGTGCAGGATGGCGGTAAGCGACAACTGGATCGGGACCGTTTCAACGAAGCGTTCATGATGCACATCTCGACTTCGCCGCAGTACGGCATCATCGCCTCGCTGGATGTGGCTTCGGCCATGATGGAGGGGCCGGCAGGACGTTCGCTGATTCAGGAAACCTTTGATGAGGCACTCAGCTTTCGCCGGGCCCTGGCCAATCTGCGCCAGAACCTGCCAGCGAACGACTGGTGGTTCAGTATCTGGCAGCCGCAACAGACCGCCGGTGTGGATGCGGTAAGCACCGCAGACTGGTTGCTGGAACCCAACGCCGGCTGGCACGGTTTTGGTGATATTGCCGAAGACTACGTGTTGCTGGATCCGATCAAGGTCACCCTGGTCATGCCCGGACTGAGTGCCGACGGTGTGCTGGGTGAACAGGGTATTCCCGCAGCCGTGGTCAGCAAGTTTCTCTGGGAGCGTGGTCTGGTGGTCGAAAAGACCGGCCTGTATTCGTTTCTGGTGCTGTTCTCGATGGGGATCACCAAGGGTAAATGGAGCACCTTGCTGACCGAGTTGCTGGAGTTCAAGCGCCATTACGATGCCAATCTGCCGCTGCATCAGGCATTGCCGAGTATTGCGCACGTCGATCCTGGCCGTTATCAGGGCATGGGGTTGCGGGATCTGTGTGATCAGTTGCATGCCTGCTATCGGGATAACGCGACGGCCAGGGCGCTGCGCAGGATGTACACCGAGTTGCCCGAGATTGCCATGAAGCCGGCAGAGGCCTACGACAAGCTGGTTCGCCGCGAGGTCGAGGCGGTCGCGCTGGAACACTTGGAGGGACGCATTGCTGCGGTGATGCTGGTGCCTTATCCGCCGGGTATTCCGCTGATCATGCCGGGCGAGCGCTTCACCGAGAAAACCCGCGCCATCATCGAGTACCTGCAGTTTGCCGGTCTGTTTGATAGCCGCTTCCCGGGCTTTGAAGCAGATGTGCATGGATTGCAGCGCCGTGAGGGGGAGGCGGGCGTGGAATACACGGTCGAGTGCCTTGCGGTTTAAGCGTGGGAGATTAATTAGCAGGGTTTTCAGCAGCAGCTAGACTCCAGTCAGATCAAATGGTTAACGCTGATATCCAGAGTCGGCCGCAAGTCTTGAAGTGCAGATCACAATCTCGGGGCCTGTACTTCGACTTTTATGGCTTGCTTGTTATAGTTGCGAGGATTTTGCACAGAAAAACATCGCAACTACCCATAACAAGAACTGGCGTCATTGCGCCAAATGCTTCCGAGGATCCCCTGGTGTCTGATTACAAAGCCTTCAAAGTGGAAGTCGAAGACAAGGTTGCGCATGTCCTGATCAATCGTCCGGACAAGATCAACTCGATGAACGCGGATTTCTGGCGCGAGATCACCGAGATCTTCCACTGGGCTGACGTGACGGACGGTGTCAGGGCAGTGGTCATTTCCGGAGCCGGCAAGCACTTTTCTTCCGGTATGGACTTGATGGTGCTGGCAGGCCTTGGCAGTCAGCTGGGGACTGATCCGGGTCGCAATGCCCTGAATCTGCGCCGCAAGATCATGGAGTTTCAGGAATCATTCACCGCTATCGAACGTTGTGCCAAGCCGGTGCTGGCCGCGATTCACGGCTATTGCCTGGGTGGCGCGATTGACCTGATTGCGGCGTGTGACATGCGCTATTCGACGCTGGATGCCCAGTTCTCGATCAAGGAAATCGATATCGGCATGGCCGCCGATGTCGGCACTCTGCAGCGTATGCCCCATCTGATAGGCGACGGCATGCTCCGCGAGCTGGCCTTTACCGGGCGCACCTTCGGCGGCGAAGAAGCCTGCAGCATGGGATTGGTCAATCGTACCTACAGCGATCACGCGGCGTTGCTTGCAGGTGTCATGGCACTGGCGCGGGAGATTGCGGCGAAATCACCGGTGGCCGTGCGTGGCACCAAGGAAATGCTTCGCTATATGCGCGATCACCGCATTGATGACGGCCTGGAGTATGTGGCGACCTGGAATGCCTCGATGCTGCAGTCCGAAGATTTGCGGATTGCCATCGCCGCGCACATGAGCAAACAGAAGCCGGAGTTTTCCAATTGAACCCGTATCGGTTCTTCCTGTGGGGAGTGCATGAGCTATGACTGCAGGTGCCGCGTCGCTGAGTCTGGTGCGTGATGAGCTGTTCTCGACCATGGAGCAGACCGAACACTTGCTCGAGCACTTTATTGCCGAGCGCAGTAATGGCAGTCATCTGCAGCAAGCGGTCGAAAGCCTGCAGCAGATCCGCGGCACACTGAATCTGATCGAGCTGGCCGGTGCCGAGTTGCTGGCTCAGGAAATTCTTCAGCAAGCCACCGATATTCCGGTGGGAGCCGGCGATGAGCGTAATGCCCAGTTGTCTGCTCTGAGCACGGCGCTTTATGTATTGCGGCGTTATCTGGAAACGGTCGATATGCATCGCCATGAGTTTCCGGAGTTGCTGCTGCCGGCGATCAACGAACTGCGGCAGGCCAATGCCCAGCCTCAGTTGCCGGAAAGTTTCTTTTTCAGCGTTCGTCTGGATACCGAACGACCGCCGATCTTCGGCGCAGCCAAGGTGTCATCGAACTTTGCGGCAGAAACCAAGCGTTTGCGCCACATGTATCAGGTCGGACTGCTGGGATTTCTGCGTGGTGATGATCCGCAAGCCAGCCTGAAGCTGATGTCCCGGGCGATGACCCGACTGGATCAGCTGCTCAGTACCGAGAGCCGTGGCCGTCTTTGCTGGGTGACGGCTGCAGCATTGGAAGGCTGCCTCGACGGTCAGCTGCTGCCGCGAAGGTCTCGCAAGCAATTGTTTGCAAAAGTTGATCGCGAGCTCAAGCAACTGTTCGCCAATGAGCAATACGATGCGCCGCGCTCGCTGCTCAAGGAGTTGCTGTATCTGGTCGCCCTTGCCGACAGCAAGGGGCCACAGGTGGTTGAGCTGCGCAAGGTATTCGGGCTCAACAGCCTGCCGTTTACCGATCACCTGCTCGAAGATGCCTATCAACGCCTGGCCGGCCCCGGGCAGGCTGTTTTGCGCTCGTTGTCCAGCGCCATTCACGACGAGCTGGTGGTCGTGAAGGATTATCTGGACCTGATCGAGCGCGGCACTGCGCCTGCGGACTGTCTGACCAATCTGCATGCTGTACTCGGGAAGTTGTCCAAGACACTGGGCATGGTCAGCCTGAGCACAGCCGGTAATGCCCTGCAATTACAGATCCCACTGGTGGCGTCCTGGATCGAGGGCAAACCGGTCGAGTCCCAGGATCTGCTCAAGCTGGCAGATACCGTGTTGTTCGCCGAGGGTATGGCGGCCACCCTGGAGCAGGGCAGTACAGGGGCCAGTATCAAAGCCGAGATGCCGGACGAGGAACAGTCGTTTGCCGTAAATCAGCTGCGTGAGGCACGGATTGTGGTTGTCGATGAAGCCCATGGTGGCATCGCGATGGCCAAGCGTGCGATCACGGCGTATCTGGAGTCCGGTGGCGACAAGATGAACCTGGCCAATCTGCCGGTGGTTCTGCATGCAGTTCGTGGTGGCTTGATTTTTATTGACCAACCCCGCGCTGCGCAGTTGATTGAAGGCTGCTCCGAGTTCATCCAGAAACACATGCTGGAGGCTCCGCAGATTCCTTCGGAACATTTGCTGGACACGCTGGCCGATGCCTTGAGCAGTCTCGAGTACTACCTTGAAGGTGGGGCGGTACTGCGTAACGAAGTGCGGACCAATGTACTGGATCTCGCGGCGGAAAGCGTCAAGGCGCTGGGAATAGCCATCTGATGGCAGTGGATCAGCTGGGATGGCAGGCCGCCTGGCTGGATGCTTCCACTCCGGGGGGATGGGCCATTGTCTGTCACCGGCAACACTTCCTGTCCGATGCCAATGGCATGCTGTTTCCCCGCGAATGGCTCAAGCGTCAGGAGCTGCGTTTGATTGCGGAGCAGGGCATTGGCCGCTACAAAGGTGATGATGTCTTTCTGCTGGTGCTTGAGCAGCCACTTGAAATGCCAGGCTGTCATTGGCAGGGCAGCCGGCAGCTGATGTTGATGCAGCCGATTGATGCGGCCACGTTCCAGATGCTCGGTTATGCCAGCCAGATTGCCACATGGGCAGAACAGCATCGTTTCTGTGGCAGCTGCGGCCAGCGCATGCATATCGTTAACGGCGAGCGCGGCATGCATTGCCAGTCTTGCGCCGTGACGCATTACCCGCGGCTGTCACCCAGCATGATCGTGCTGGTCACGCGCGGCAACGAAATACTCCTCGCACGTTCATCGCGTTTTCCCAATGGGCTCTACAGCACGCTGGCCGGGTTCGTCGAACCGGGCGAATCGGTAGAGCAGTGTGTCGTTCGCGAGGTTCGGGAAGAAGTCGCCGTGGAAATCACCGATCTGACCTACATTACCAGTCAGGGTTGGCCATTCCCGCATTCGTTGATGCTGGGCTTTCATGCCAACTATGCGGGGGGGGAAATAGTCCCGCAGGCCAGTGAAATTGAAGACGCACAATGGTTTCAACTGGATCGTTTGCCTCAGTTGCCGCCGAAACGCTCGATTTCACGCTATCTGATCGATTTGTATGTTGCCCGACAGCAAGGCTTAGCCGATCCAGTGCTGCCAGACTAACCGGGCGGTCAGTGCCAGCACGACGAGCAGAAACACCGGGCGGATAAACCGCGCGCCTCCGCGAATGGCGCTGCGGGCCCCCAGATACGCGCCGAGCATCAGCGCCAGTCCCATGCTCAATCCCAGTACCCAGAACACCTGTCCTGCCGCAATGAAAACGGCCAGTGCCATCGCGTTGCTGACAAAGTTCATACTGCGCGCCACGCCGCTGGCACGCAGCAGATCCAGCGGATACAGCAGCAGCGTGCTGACCGTCCAGAATGAGCCTGTGCCGGGGCCGGCAACACCGTCATAAAACCCCAGGGCAAGGCTTTGCGGCCATTGCCGGAAACGCCCGATCGGTCCGGTTGCTTCGCTGGATGATGCAGGGATATGGCCGAACAGCAGGTACAGCCCGCAGGCAAACACTACTACCGGTAACATCTGGTTAAGCCAGGCAGACGGCAGCCAGTGTGCCAGCAGTGCACCGCTCAGTGCGCCCAGGGCTGTGCCGAGTAATGCCCGTCGCCAGAGTCGCGGCACAAACAGCCCGCGCCGGTAGAAGGTAAAGCTGGCGGTGGCCGAGCCGAAGGTGGCGCAGAGTTTATTGGTGCCCAGCACCAGATGTGGAGGCAGCCCTGCGGTCAGCAGGGCCGGAATGGTCAGCAGTCCGCCGCCGCCGGCAATCGCATCAATGAACCCCGCCAGGAAGGCAACCCCGATCAACAGCGCAAGCGTCAGTGGGGCGATCGACGAATCCGCAAATGCCAGCATCAAATGGTCCATTTAACGTCCCGGTTACTCTTGGTGTGGCTGCAATGCGGTGCTCTGGTCATAATGCAAGGAATCGCCACAAGAAGGAATTGCTCAATGCAGTATGACGGAATGGCCTGGGGCATTGGCCTGCTGGCCCTGCTGGTGTTTTTGGTTTCTGCGCGGATTTTGCTCAAGGGCTCCTGGTTGCTGGGCTGGTTGAGGGGTACCTGCGGCTTGCTGTTGCTGGCAGCCGGGGGCGTTATTATCCTGCTCGCACAGGATTTGGGTACCTATTCAGTGGTGCCAGAGAACAAGTTGCTGGTGACGGTTGGCTTTGAAGCGGACGGGCCGCAGCGTTACCGGGTCAGCCTGCTACAAGGGCCAGAAGAAGACACGCTGAGTCTGGATGGCGATTTGTGGCAGCTTGATGCACGGCTTTTTCAATGGAAAAGCCTCGGTGAGCTGATCGGTTTGAAGCCTGGCTATCGGCTGGAGAAAATTACCGGACGCTACCTGTCCATCGAGCAGCAACAGCAATCGCTGAGTTCACGCGTTGCGCTGGCCAGAAGCCGCTATGGTATTGATCTATGGAGCTGGCTGCGGATGGATGGCGCACCGGACTTTTACCTGTTTGATGCACAGGCAAGGCGGGTTAACTTTTTACCGATGGCCGATGGCGCGGTGTATTCCGTCAGCCTTGCGCCTACCGGTCTGCTGGCAACGCCGCTGAATCAGGCGGCAGAGGAAGCATTGCGCAACTGGAAGTGACAGTTAGCCCGCTGGCGGCTGATCAGCCTCTGATACAAATGCATCCCCACCCATTTTCAGCGCAAGGAACATTTGCCAATGGCCAGTTACCACCTCGTTGTTTTCGGCGCCACCAGTTTTGTCGGGCAGTTGATGACCCGCTATCTGTATGAACGCCACGGCATAAACGGTGACGTCAGCTGGGCTATTGCCGGTCGGTCCCAAAGCAAGCTTGAAGAGCTGCGTAGTGATCTGGGCAAGGCAGCACAATCACTGCCAATCATTGTTGCCGATGCCGCGGATGAAGAGGCACTGCGCAATCTGTGTGAACAAACCCGGGTGGTGGCTTCAACGGTTGGTCCCTATGCGCTTTATGGATCGACGCTGGTCAAGGTCTGCGCGCAGACGGGCACCGATTATTGCGACCTGACGGGGGAGCCGCAGTGGATCGCCCAGATGATCCAGCAGCACGAGGCCGCCGCCCGTAAAAGTGGCGCCAGGCTCGTGCACTGCAGCGGGTTTGATTCGGTGCCCTCGGATATGGGCACCTACTTTCTCCAGCAGCAAGCGCTCAAGCAATTCGGCCAACCCTGCTCGCGCGTCAAGTTGCGCGTCAAGGCGGCCAAAGGGGGCGCGTCGGGTGGCACGGTGGCGAGCATGCTGCAAACCATTCGCGAGGCCGTGGCCGATCCTTCACTGCGCAAACTGCTGAACAATCCTTACGCATTCTGCAGTTCGGACAGCAGCGGCTTGCCGCGTCAACCCAATCCGCAGTTCGCCAGTTTTGATCAAGATGCCAAGTGCTGGATTGCGCCCTTTGTCATGGCCGTCATCAATACCAAGGTGGTGCATCGCAGTAACGAACAAAGCGGTTACGCCTATGGCCACGAGTTCATTTATGACGAGGCGATGCTCACAGGGCAGGGCATTAAAGGCCGTGCAACGGCGATGGCAATTGCGCTGGGACTGGCCGCTTTTACCGGGGCAGCAGCGATAAAACCGGCCCGGGCACTACTCGAGCGGTTTGTTCTGCCCAAGCCAGGCGAAGGCCCGACGCCGCAGCAGCAGAAGGCTGGGTTCTACGATTTGCGCCTGACCGGTAGCACCGCGAGCGGTAACAAGCTGACGGTCAAGGTGACCGGTGATCGCGATCCGGGCTACGGTTCAACCTGCAAGATTCTGGGCGAGGCCGCCGTCTGCCTGGCACTGGATATCAAAAAATCGGACAAGGCCGGTGGGTTCTGGACGCCCGCTACAGCGTTTGGGGATCACTTGATCCAGCGTCTGGTTACGCATGCAGGGCTGACATTCAGCGTGGTTGAATAATCGCCTGGCAGTGGAGCGCGTGATGAGCGCTTTCCGCTGCCAGAGAGTTCAGCGCTCAGGAAAGGAAGCCACCGTCCACATTCAGGCAAACACCAGTGGTGTAGCTGGACGCTTCGCTGGCCAGATACAAAACGGCACCGGCCATTTCACCCGGGTCGGCCACGCGCTTGAGCGGGATACGCTGCAGTGCCATCTTCAGAATGGCATCGTTGCCGGTCAATGCCGAGGCAAATTTCGTGTCTGTCAGGCCAGGCAGCAGCGCATTGCAGCGAATGCCGAATTGAGCGCATTCCTTGGCAAACACCTTGGTCATGCTGATGACCGCCGCTTTGGTGACTGAGTAGATGCCCTGGAATTCACCCGGGGTGACGCCATTGACCGAGGCGACATTGATGATGCTGCCGCCTCCGCTGGCTTTCATCAGCTTGCCGGCTTCAATGGACATGAAGTAGTAACCGCGAATATTCACGTCGACCGTCTTCTGGAATGCGGTCAGGTCGGTATCCAGTACATTGCCGAACTGCGGATTGGTGGCGGCGTTGTTGACCAGAATATCCAGCCGACCGAACTGTTCGCGGATAAAGGCAAACACACCCTGGATCTGCTCCATCTCACCAATGTGGCACGCGATAGCTGTGGCTTTGCCGCCGTCAGCGTTGATAGCGTCAGCGACACCCTGGCAGCCTTCAATCTTGCGGCTGGAAACAATCACATGCGCGCCTTGCTGGGCCAGTAGCCTGGCAATCGCTTCACCAATACCGCGGCTGGCACCGGATACAAATGCGATTTTGCCGTCGAGGTCAAACAGGGTGGTCTTGGACATGCGATGCTCCGGAGTGCTGGGTTGACATGAAGTCAGAGAGTGGATTTGCCAATAACTTGCAGGCTGATTTGCTCCAGTAGCTTGTTCATCATGATGAACTGGGCAAAGCGCTTGTCCTTGGTCTGGCCGTGATAGAAGCGGTAGTAGATCTGCTGAACAATCCCGGCCAGCCGGAACAGGCCATAGGTGTAATAAAAGTCGTAGTTGGCGATCTCGATTCCGGCGCGCTGGGCATAGTAATCAACGAACTCGCGACGGGTCAGCATGCCCGGGGCATTGCTGGGCTGGCGGCGCATCAACTGCATGGGCGCTGGATCATTGGCCTCGATCCAGTAGGCCAGGGTGTTGCCCAGATCCATCAAAGGATCACCCACGGTGGTGAGCTCCCAATCCAGCACACCGATGATGCTCATCGGGTTGTGCGGGTCGAGCAGAACGTTGTCGAAGCGGTAATCGTTATGCACGATGCCGGGCTTGGGATGATCGGCCGGCTGCTTTTCCTTGAGCCACAGCTTCACGGCTTCCCACTGCGGGGCGTCAGGGGTCATGGCTCTTTCATAGCGATCGGTCCAGCCACTGATTTGCCGCTGCACATAGCCTTCAGGTTTGCCCAGATCGCCCAGACCGCAGGCCTGGTAGTCGACATGGTGCAGTTCGACCAATCGGTCGATGAAGTTCTTGCACAGCTGCCTGGTCTTGTCGGCATCAAGGTTCAACTCTGCCGGCATGTCCGAACGCAGGATGATCCCGTCAATGCGCTGCATGACGTAAAACTCTGAGCCAAGCACTGCTTCATCCGTGCAATACACATAGGCTTTGGGGCAGTAGGGGAAACTGCTACCGAGCTGACTGATAATGCGGTATTCGCGTCCCATGTCATGGGCCGATTTGGCCTTGTGACCATGCGGCGGCCGACGCAGAACCAGCTGAAGCTCAGGGTAGTCGAGCAGGTAGGTCAGGTTGGATGCGCCACCGGGGAACTGGCTGATTGTGGGTGTTCCGCTCAGTCCTGGAATGTTTGACTTGAGGTAGCGGTCGATAACCTGAACATTGAGTTCTTCACCTTCACGGCTGCTAATGGTCTGATCGGTAAGTGTCATGCCTATCCCTCATGCTTATGATGGGCGCCTCTGATTATTCTGGAATTTAATGCGCATTCACGGCCTAAACAAGCGTGTGTGACCTGTTATAGCAGTTCGTGTTGCAGCCCAATCAGTCACCCTGATTACCGCGCTTTCTTTGAGGCAAAAAAAACCGGAGCATCAAACTCCGGCTTTTTCAGTCTAAAACTGGCTTAGACAGGGAACAGTTCGCTGAGCTTCATGGCCAGCATCATGTCGCCTTCTGCGCGCAGTTTGCCGCCCATGAAGGCCTGCATGCCGTCAGTCTCGCCAGTGGAGATCCCGGCCAGCGTTTCGGTGCTCATCAGCAGAGTGACGTTGGCATTGGCCGATTCACCCATACCAAGGTCGCAAGTGCCGTCTTTAACGGTCAGATAGAAGCTTTCGCCATCATCAATCTTGAAGCCAAACACCAGATCCAGGCCGGCGGCTGCGCCTGCGTTGAACTTGCTCTTCATGGTGTGGGCGATTTCGTCAACTCTGCTCATGGTTTTTTCCTTGTTTCAAGGTTGTCATTCGACCTTGCGGTCGCGTTATCCCGCAACTCATCGATAAGTGATAAGTTCCGGTGCCTTCAACAGATCCAGATGTACTTGACTGTTGAAGGAAGCCAGCACCACTTCCTTGCCGCGAAACTTCAGCCGGCTAAGTGAAGTGTTGATAATTTGCCAGTTAAGCTCGAACGCCTTGTCCGGGCTTACGCCGGTCAGCGCATGCAGCAGGGCGGTGATCGTACCGCCCGAAGTAAAAACGCCGATGTTGTGACGGTTGTCCGCGTGTTGCAGCAAGCGTTGCAAGCCGTCGGTCACGCGCTGGACGAATCCTGACCAGGGCTCAATCCCGGGATTGTCGTAATCGCCACTGATCCAGCGTCCAATCAGCAAGGCAAACAGACGTTGAAACTCCGCGCGATGCTCGCGGGCATTGCGCATGACCTCCAGAGCCGTTGGCTCAGCGGGCAGGACATCCGGTAGCAAGGCCCGGATCACGGCGTCGGCATCAAATTCGTTAAAGGCGCTGTCAATCTCCAGCTGTGGAACGTTCATGCCGCCGGCGTTTAGCTGCTGCAGGGCGGTTTTTGCGGTGTCTTTTTGCCGCTGCAGATCACCACTCAGGCAGCGGTCAAAGCGCACGCCCAATTCGGCGAGGTGCTGACCGAGCAACTCGGACTGGCGAAAACCGATCGGCGAGAGGACATCGTAGTCATCTGCGCCAAATGAGGCTTGCCCGTGCCGGATCAGGTAGATACTGCCCACGTGAGAGATCTTCCGCATGAAAACGAAGTCAGGCGAGGGTAGGGGCTTATCGGCCATGCTGTCAACGAAAAAACATACGCTTGTTTGAATTGCCGATAGCGGATTTAAAGCCCCTCTTGCCGGTCAGGGCGCGCGGGCGTCACTATGCATGCCCGATGCGATCAGCCGAACATTCTTAGTGGGGGATATGTGCAGTATTTAGCCGAATATGCAGGCTTTCTGGCCAAGGTAGTCACAGTGGTGCTGGCGATCATAGTCGTTCTGGTCAGCGCAGCAGCCGTACGCAGTAAAGGCCGTCGTCAGGGCGGTCAGTTGCAAGTGACTAAAATGAATGATCTTTTCAAAAACCTGCAGGGACGTCTGGAGCAGTCGGTGCTCGACAAGCAGCAATTAAAGGTCGTTCGCAAAGCGGAAAAACAGGCTGAGAAGCTCGCCGCAAAAAGCCCGCAGAGCAAGCCCAGGGTTTTTGTTGTCGACTTTGATGGCGACATCAAAGCCTCTGCAGTCGACAGCCTTCGCCACGAAGTAACCGCTTTGCTGGGCATTGCTACTGCCAAGGATGAAGTGGTCGTACGCCTGGAGAGTGGCGGCGGCATGGTTCACAGCTATGGCCTGGCGTCTTCGCAACTGGCGCGTATCCGGCAAGCCGGTATTCCGCTGACGATTTGCGTGGATAAGGTGGCTGCCAGCGGCGGATACATGATGGCGTGCATTGCCGACAAGATACTTTCAGCGCCCTTTGCGATACTCGGCTCGATAGGCGTTGTCGCACAACTTCCCAACGTTCATCGGCTGTTGAAAAAGCACAACATCGACTTCGAGGTGCTTACGGCCGGCGAGCACAAGCGGACGCTGACGATCTTCGGCGAGAATACGGAAAAGGGCCGGGAAAAGTTTCAGGAAGATCTGCAACTTACCCACGAGCTGTTCAAGGGCTTTGTGGCGCATTACCGGCCACAGCTGGCGATCGACGAGATTGCCACTGGTGAGGTCTGGCTGGGGCAGGCGGCCCTGGGCAAGCAACTGGTGGATGAACTCAAGACCAGCGATGAATACCTGGCGGACAAGGCGCGTGATGCTGACGTCTATCATCTTCACTACTCACAGCATAAAAGCCTGCAGGAGCGTGTTGGGCTGGCCGCCAGTCTTAGCATTGATCGTGTGCTGTTGAGCTGGTGGAGTCGACTCACACAACAGCGTTTCTGGTAAGGCAGAGGAGATTTCCATGCAATTCAAGGCATTGGTGGTGAGCGAAGGTGCAGAAGGGCAATTCGTCCAGCAGGTTTCATCCAGACAGCTGAGCGAGTTACCGACTGGCGATGTACTGGTCCGTGTTCGCTATTCATCGTTGAATTACAAAGATGCGCTGTCTGCCTCGGGAAATCGAGGCGTCACCCGTCACTATCCGCATACGCCGGGTATCGATGCTGCCGGTGTGGTCGAGCATTCCACTGCCGAAGAGTTTTCGGTGGGCGATGAGGTGATCGTCACCGGCTATGACCTGGGAATGAATACCTCTGGTGGCTTCAGTCAGTACATCCGGGTGCCTTCAGCCTGGTTGATACGGCGGCCCAAGGGCCTGTCACTGCGCGAATCAATGCTGCTCGGAACGGCCGGACTGACAGCGGCTCTATGTGTTGAAAAGCTCGAACAAAGCGGTCTGAACAAGTCCGCCGGCCCGGTTCTGGTGACCGGAGCTACCGGTGGTGTGGGCAGTATTGCTGTGGCGCTGCTGCATCGACTGGGATACAGCGTTGCAGCCTCAACCGGCAAGCACGAACAGGGCGAGTTTCTCCGCCAGCTCGGTGCCCAGCAGATTGTCCCGCGCCATGAGCTGGAGGAAGGTAGTGACAAGCCGATGCTCAAGGAGCGCTGGGCCGGGGCAGTGGACACCGTCGGCGGTGAAATCCTCTTCAATGTGGTGAAGTCGTTGCGCTATGGCGCCAGCGCGGCTTGCTGTGGTCTGACCGCCGGCGTCGGCTTCAAGGCCAATGTGCTGCCGTTCATTTTGCGCGGCGTCAATTTGCTCGGGGTGGATTCGGTCGAGCTGCCATTGGTGGTCAAGGCATCCATGTGGGACAAGTTGTCCTTGCAATGGAAGATGGAGAATCTGGACGGCTTGGCCAGTGAAGTGTCACTGGAGCAATTGCCTGAGGCTATTGGGCAAATGCTGGCAGGTAAACTGGTGGGCAGGTTACTGGTGCGCATCGATTGACGCTTGATTCAGTGCTTTGACGGGGTGACAGGGGCTCCGAGTCGGATTTGCGTGGATGCAAGTCTCCGGCTGCTGCCTTCAAACGCACGACCTGAGCATGGTCGTGTGCCGGGATCAATTAGCTCATCTTGACCACGGTCAGTCCGATTGACTGACGACCATCGCCCATATCGGTGGCTCGAATGACTTCGGCCTCTACATCCAGCCCCTTGAGCGCGGTGTGGTCGGATGGGATGTGGACTTTCACCAGCTCGCCGATGCTGAGCGTGCTGACAGCCTCCAGGTGCATGCCAGTGCTGGAAAGGTCAAAACAATGCGCCGGTATTTCTTGCCCCCGGTGATGAAGAATCACGGTGGTTTCCACCCGCATACGGATGAAATCCCGCTTTTCGCTGTAGGAACGATCATTCACTCCCATGGACGCTGCCCTCTTGTTGTTTTCGGTACAACCTCCACCCGTTTATAACCTTCCCCTGATCCAGGTGTAAAGCCAGTGTTCGACGGTCGGGGCGTGCTTGAATCGATTCCGAGATGGGAGTACCGTCTGCGCCTTGAAATGAACCTGTTGGGCCGGGATCTTTTGCATCGTCCCGGTCGTCAGAAAAAATTCCTTGCCCGGCGTAGTTAGCCTGGATACTCAATGCTCAACCCTAGTGCCACGTTACTGATCATCGATGACGACGAGGTGGTGCGTGTTCGCCTAGCCTCCTATCTGGAAGCCAAAGGTTTCCAGCTGTTGCAGGCACCCAGTGGCGCACAGGCTCTGGAACTTCTGGACTCAGGCAAGCCGGATTTGCTGATTTGTGACTTGCGAATGTCTGACATGAGCGGTCTGGACCTTATTCGCCAACTAAGGGCGCAGGGCTCGGAAACGCCGGTGATTCTGCTCTCCGACAGCGGCAGCACAACAGACGCCGTGCAATCGCTGCGCCTGGGGGCTGCTGACTATCTGATCAAGCCTCTTGATGATCTGGCAGTGCTGGAGCACTCGATTCTGCGAGTGCTTGATGATTCGACGTTGCGCCTGGAGAACCGGCGTTACCGGGAAACTCTCGAAGCCACCAATCGTGAACTGCAAGCCAGCCTGAGCCTGCTGCAGGAAGATCAGAGTGCCGGACGGCGGATGCAGATAAATATGCTGCCGCAAACGCCCTGGCAGACCGATGATCTTGTGTTCGAGCACCTGATCATTCCTTCCTTGTACCTGTCGGGTGATTTTGTCGACTACTTTCGTCTCGACCAGCATCGCGTGGCATTTTATCTGGCCGATGTCTCCGGTCACGGTGCTTCCTCGGCGTTTGTCACTGTGCTGCTCAAGTTCATGACTACCCGATTGCTTTATGAGTCCCGCCGTAATGGGCTGCTGCCGGTGTTCAAACCTTCCGAGGTGCTGGCACATATCAACCGTGGGCTGATCAATTGCAAGCTGGGCAAGCATGTCACCATGCTTGGGGGTGTGATTGACGAGCAGAGCAATACACTGACCTACAGCATTGGTGGGCATTTGCCGCTGCCGGTGCTGTTCAGTCAGGGCACTGCGCGCTTTCTTGAGGGCAGAGGGTTGCCGGTCGGCTTGTTTGAACACGCCGTTCATGAGGATTACGTCATGGAGCTGCCGCAGTCGTTTAGCCTGAGCATGCTCTCGGACGGCATTTTCGACCTCTTGCCCGGGCAATCCCTTAAGGAAAAAGAGGCTTCACTGCCACAACGGATCGCCGCCGCTGGCGGAACCCTGGCAGGTATCCGTGAAGCGTTTGGACTGGCGACGTCGGAGGATATGCCCGATGATATTGCTTTGCTGGTATTAAGCAGGAACCTTGCATGAGTAGCGGTACGATTCAGTTCGCCGAACAGAATGGAACCTTCATTCTCAAGTTCATCGGAGAAGTGCGGCTCACGCTTTGCTCTGCACTGGATGCGACCATCGAGCGCATTTTCAACGCGCGGAATTTCTCGGCAATCGTCATTGATCTCACTGAAACCCACAGCATCGACAGCACGACGCTGGGATTGATGGCCAAGTTGTCGATACTCTCGCGACAGAAAACGGGCCTGTTGCCAACCGTGGTCACAACCCATCCGGATATCACCCGATTGCTCGACTCGATGGGCTTTGAGCAGGTTTTCAATATCGTCAATCAGCCTTTGCCGTGTCCTGGCTGCCTGTCTGAACTGCCATCCCAGGATCTTTCAGAGGATGTGGTGCGCGGTAAGGTACTCGAGGCCCACCGTATTCTGATGGGCCTCAACGAGTCCAATCGTGAAGCCTTCAGCGACCTGGTCAGCGCACTCGAACGCAACTGACAGGGCAAAGCCGGGTAGAGATATCTCGGTTTTGCCCGGCGGTTTCAATCCGTTTCAGTCTTTAGCCTGCAGCAAGGCTTCAAGCTTCTCCTGATCACGGGCAAACAGCCTGATACCTTCGGCCAGTTTTTCCGTGGCCATGGCATCTTCATTGAGTGCCCAGCGGAACTGCGATTCGGACATCGATTCTCTGCTTTGCTCGCTGGCATCTGCGTGCAACTGGCGTTTGAGAATGCCTTCATCGCCGGCCAGCTGCTGCAGCAGCTCGGGGCTGATCGTCAGGCGATCACAGCCTGCCAGCGCTTCTATCTGACCCAGATTGCGAAAACTCGCCCCCATCACCACGGTCTTGTAACCATTGGCCTTGTAGAAACGGTAGATACGCGAAACCGACTGTACACCCGGGTCGTCAAGGCCAATAAAATCGCGGCCTTCGGCTTTCTTGTACCAGTCATAAATGCGCCCGACGAAGGGTGAAATCAGAAATGCACCGGCTTCGGCGCAGGCCACGGCCTGGGCAAAGGAAAACAACAGGGTCAGGTTGCACTGAATTCCTTCGCGTTCAAGCTGTTCTGCCGCGCGAATGCCTTCCCAGGTGGCGGCGATCTTGATCAGTACCCTGTCGCGGGAAATTCCCGCAGCGTCATACAGCTCAATCAGGCGCCTGGCGCGACTGAGCGTGGCTTGTGTATCAAATGAAAGACGGGCATCAACTTCGGTGGAAATGCGCCCCGGAATGACCTGGAGGATTTCCTTGCCGACGGCCACCGCGAAGCGATCGCAGGCAAGGCTCGTATCGCCATGGCTGAGGCTGATGGCTTCATCGCGCAGCGGCGTGTAGTGAGGCAGGCTGGCGGCTTTGAGCAACAGCGAAGGATTGGTGGTGGCATCCACCGGTTTCAGACGGGCGATGGCTTCAACGTCGCCGGTGTCGGCAACCACGGTGGTGAATTGTTTCAGTTGTTCCAGCTTGGAAGTCATGACAAAACCTTGAAGTTGTTATGGGCTGACCATACCCGAGCAGGCGGCCTGGCTCAACGAGCGTTAGTGTCCTTGCAGCTGTTGGAGTGCCAGATCAAACACCGCAAGTGGGTCTTTGGCCTTGTGGACATCGACCGAGAGCAATTGCCGGAAGCGCCGGGCGCCGGCGAAACCCTGAGCCAGGCCCAGTACATGCCGGGTCACATGGTGCATGGCGCCGCCTTGGGCGATATGGGTTTCAATGTAGGGCCGGAGTTTCTCCAGCGTTTGCAGGCGGGTTGGCACGGCATGCGGATTACCAAACAGGCGCTGATCGACCTCTGCCAGCAGATAAGGGTTGTGATAGGCCTCACGGCCGAGCATCACACCATCGAAGGTCTGCAAGTGTTGCTGGCACTCATCGAGCGTTTTGATGCCGCCATTGAGGATGATTTCCAGCTGCGGGAATTGGCTTTTCAGCTGCCGGACCACGTCATAGCGCAGGGGTGGAATATCGCGGTTTTCCTTGGGTGAAAGACCTTCAAGAATGGCAATGCGCGCATGCACGGTAAAACTGTGGCAGCCGGCCTGATGCACGGTATCGACAAATTCGCAAAGCTGCTGGTAACTGTCGCGTCCGTTAATGCCAATGCGGTGCTTCACCGTAACCGGAATGCTTACCGCATCGCGCATGGCTTTGACGCAGTCGGCCACCAGCTGCGGATGGCCCATCAGGCAAGCGCCGATCATGTTGTTCTGCACCCGGTCGCTGGGGCAGCCGACATTCAGGTTGACTTCGTCATAGCCGGCTTGTTCGGCCATTTTGGCGCAGGCCGCCAGTTCATCAGGGTTGCTGCCGCCCAGCTGCAGAGCGAGCGGGTGCTCGGACACGTGATGCTGCAGAAAGCGCTTTGCGTCGCCGTGCAGCAGCGCGCCGGTGGTGACCATTTCGGTGTAGAGCAATGCGTTCTGGCTCAGCAGTCGCAGAAAAAAACGGCAATGACGGTCGGTCCAATCCATCATCGGGGCAACCGAGAATCTACGCGATAAGGGTTTTTGCCGGTCGGGCACGCTAAAATTCCTGAATGGTCAGCTCTGCGGGGCAGAAAGCGCCGATTATAAATTGCCCGTCGCTGCGATGGTGTGGCTGAACGGCCTCTTTTGCACAGATCAACACGCTGATTCTTGCTTCTTACCCGAATTCATGAGGATTTATCACATGTCCATGCAGCAGCCCCTTGAGCAATTGATCACCTTGATCAGCTCCGGATGCATGAAACCCGAAGACATTGCGCAAATCGCCAGCGAAGCGGCGCAGGCGTATGCGGATCCGCAAGGCTTTCTGCAGGCCAATCCGGACGTCAATTACGACGACAGCTTTCCCATACCGCTGGGTGAGTGGGTGGTGGTCGGCAGTCTGCCGGATACCGTGCTGTTTCAGGCAGACAGCCATGCCGAGCTGTTCGCCAATATTCGTGCCTCGTTTGGCCCGCAAGTCAGTTTCGTACTGCAAGCCAAGCAGCTGCAGAAAATAGAGCCGCTGAAGGCGTTGAACCGCATTCAGGTGCAGTTATCTGCCCTGTACCCGGAAAAGCAAGGCTATGTGCTGGTCGACTTCAGCGAGCCGCTGGATGACGAATTACAGACCGTACTGGTGTATGCCTGTGACGTGCCGCGAGTAATGCAGTTGGCAGTAGAAGTGGGCATCTTTGCTGCGCCTGCTTACGAGCGTTTGCGCTCGGCGCTGGCAAGCGAAAGTCAGAATTAGCGCAAAGGGTCCAGCAAGGGCTTAAGGCCGTTGTGATCGATTTCCTGCATCAGGGCAAGCAACCGGCCAAGTTCGCCTTTGGGAAAGCCGGTGCGGGCAAACCAGTTCAGGTAATGGCCTGGCAGATCGGCGATCAAGCGGTCCTTGTATTTGCCGAATGGCATGCGCAGGGTGACCAGTAAGAGCAGGTCTTGCGGATTCATAGGCTATGAACCGGAGGAGGGCGGAGCGTTGAGCCGTTCGGGAAAGGGCCCTGCGCCTGAGGCGACAGGGCCCGGCCTGTATCAGATACCAAACTTGTCGCGCAGCGCGTAATACCAGGCACCCATGGCGGTGAATGGCACGCGGAACAGCCGGCCACCCGGGAACGGATAGTGCGGCAGGCTGGCGAATGCATCGTAACGTTCGGCTTGTCCACGCAGCGCTTCGCCCAGCACACGGCCGGCCAGGTGGGTATAGGTAACCCCGTGACCGCTGCAGCCTTGCGAGTAGTAAATGTTGTCGCCGATGCGACCCATTTGCGGCAGGCGCGAAAGGGTCAGCTGGAAGTTACCCGTCCAGGCGTAATCGATTTTCACGTTTTTAAGCTGCGGGAAGGTCTTGAGCATCATTGGGCGAATGATCGCTTCGATGTTGGCTGGATCACGCGCACCGTAAACCACGCCACCGCCATAGATCAGGCGCTTGTCGCCGGTCAGGCGGAAGTAGTCGAGCAGGTAGTTGCAGTCCTCGACGCAGTAATCGTTGGGGATCAGGCTCTTGGCCAGCTCTGCGTTCAGGGGCTCGGTGGCTATGACCTGGCTGCCACATGGCATGGTCTTGGCCTCGAGTTCCGGAACCAGATTGCCCAGATAGGCATTGCCGGCGACGACGATGAACTTGGGTTTGACGCGGCCTTTTGGCGTATGCACGACCGGATTGGCGCCGCGTTCA
>DATMWH010000032.1:0-3348 GCA_035562615.1 Pseudomonas sp.
GTGCGTATGCTCATCGGGTTAGAGGTTCCGGAGGTAATGCGGCTTGGTTCGCCCCCTCTCCCGCTCGCGGGAGAGGGTCGGGGAGAGGGCTAATTTCTGTTGGCCCCTCTCCCTAACCCTCTCCCCGAAGGGGCGAGGGGATAACTGTCCTGAGGTTCAGTGGTGCAAGCTGGAAAAGACCTGCGGTCGTTTTCCACCCTACGTTATCCCGTTGCCGAGCGGGTTCAGGCTCCCGCCACGATGCGGTTGTGCTGCACGCCCAGGTCGATCACGCCATCGGCGCTGCGAATGCTCGCTTCAACCTTGTCGCCCACCTGCAGGTACTGCGTGCGGGCGGCCTGGGCCTTGAGGAACAGTGCCCACTTCTTGGCTTCCGGCAGCAGCGCGGCGATGCGCATCTTGGCCGGCGAGGGAATGCTCAGCGCACAGCCGGCCGGGGTGCCGGTGGCGATCAGGTCGCCGGGCGCAAGGTCCTGCACGCCAGCCAGTTCGTTGAGGGTGGCGACCGGGCCATGCACCAGATTGGCGGTGCTGTCGTTCTGCCGCACCTGGCCGTTGACGCTCAGGCGCAGTTGCAGTTGCTTGAGGTAAGGCATGTCGGCCGGCTCCAGCAGACACAGCCATGGACCCACCGGGCCGAAGGTGCGGAAGCTCTTGCCCTTGTAGAACTGCATTTGCGGGATCTGGATATCGCGCGCCGAGTAGTCGTTGACGATCACCAGGCCGGCGATGAACTCGTGCAGGTTCTGTTCGCTCACGGCCACTTTGCCGGTGACTTCGCGGCGCATGATCAGGCCCAACTCGATCTCGTAATCGAGGAACTTCACCACCGATGGTTTGATCACGTCGCTGTCGGCCGGGCAGATGCAGCTCTGCGCCTTGGTGAAGATCATGTTGTAGTTCTTCGCGTCCGGGTTCATGCCTGACTCGATCATGTGCTGCCGGTAGTTGGCGCCCTGACAGACGAACTGCTGGTTGCGCGTGACTGGCGAGAGCAGGGTGACATCGTCAAGGTTCAGGCCGAAGTCCGGCAGGGCTTTGAGCTGTTCAATGCTCACCGACTTGATCAGATCGCCGGTGGTGGCGAAGTCACCGGGAATGACAGCGATTTGCTGACCACGGAGTACGCCCCAGCGGGCCTGGTTCTGTTGTTCGAAACGGACAATGTTGATCGCCATGCAAGTGCTCCGGTGGGTTGTGCGGGGTCGGCCCCAAAAAGTGTTCAATGCTGCAATTATCGTAGGAGCCAGCTTGCTGGCGATTCCTGTGAGAAGAGCATCGCCAGCAAGCTGACTCCTACACCAATCGATCCATGTGCCGGCCAAATGCACTGGGGCTGGCAGCGGTTAATGTGTGTTCGTTCAGCCAAACAGCCGCTTGAGGGTGATCAGTTTGCGCAGCGTCACATCCGGACTGTGTCGCAGGCTGTGCCACAGGGCCTTGAGCGCGGCGCGGTTCATTTTCGGTGCGGTGAAGGTTCTGGGCATCGCCGGGCCCCACTGCGCCATGGCTTCGGCGCTGACCGGATGGATGCCGGTCGGTTCGGCGGCAGTGAACATGTCGCCGTCACAGTAATGCTCGTGCTTGTTGTCCCACGGATCGTTCCAGTAGTCGAACAACTGGCTGCCGAGGATGTGCCGGCCGATGCCCCAGGCATGCCGGTAACCCTGTTCACGCAAGACGCGCTGACCCATGCCGAGGGCATCGATATCGACCACTTCATAGGCGCTGTGGTTGTAGCCGTTCATGAAGCCCTGGGCGATGGCCAGCGTGTGGTGGTCGGCTGGCGTATCCCCCAGGTCAAGGCGCATGAAGGTGACGATCGGCGTGCCATCGGACAGCACCTGCACATCGCTGGGGATCAGTCCCAGATGGCCGGTGTACCAGGCGCAAACCTTCTGGAAATCGGCGACCTCGATCACCGCATGGCCCAGCTTGATGATTTCCGCCGGGGCATGCGGTGGAGGTTGAGTGGCATTGATGCGCGGCAGCTGATCGGTTTGGTTGGCCGGTAATGGCTGGCGGTGGGGAATGGCCGCAACCGGCGTCTGGCCGAACACCGCCTCGACGGTAAAACCGGCCGGGTCGGTGAGGCTGACCACCTCACCACCGCCCGGGGCGTTCAGCGGCCGGACCGCGCTGGCGCCGGGCAGGGCAGCCAGTTTTGCCAGGTCTGCGCGGCTGGCCACACGGAAGCCCATACCGACGAAGCGCGCTTGCTCCGCCTGGCGCACGACATAACAGAAAGGCGCGCTGCCGGTGCCGCGAAAGTACCGGGCATCGCTGTCGCGCAGCGCAATCCGCAAGCCGAAGTCGGTCAGAAACGTCTCGGCCGCTGCCAGATCCGGGCGTTCGAAAATCAGATAGGCCAGTGCCTGCGCCTTGATCGTTGGGTTCGCCTGTCTGGCAGGCTGCGGAGTGCTCAGCTGAAGCATGGTGATTGCTCACATATAGGGCGTGTTGCTCAGGGGTTGGAGTGCAGCAGGGATGCCTGCTGTTGTCCATTGAAATGAATTTATATTCAATATTGAAACAAGTGTCAATATAGGCTATAAAATTAATCACCACGCTGCTGACCGGTGTCGCAGCGACCGTTCTCTGTCTGATCGAGTTGAGTCCGTCATGTCTGTTTCGTCCATCGCTGCGTTACCTGCCTCTACTGACGTTCTGCTGATCGGCTACGGGCCGGTCGGTGCCTGCATCGCTGCGCTGCTCGGGCGCTACGGGGTGAACACGCTGGTGATCGACCGGCTCAGCGAGATCCTGCTGATACCGCGCGCCATCGCCCTGGACAATGAGGCGCTGCGCGTGTTGCAGATGGCCGGGCTGGATGACTCAGCTTTTGCGCGCATCGCCATTCCCGAAGTGCGCATGCACAGCCCGTGGCTGGGCCAGTTCGCCCGCGCCAACACCGCCGGCAGCATCGATGGTCATCCACGGCTGGTGACCTTCTATCAGCCGGAGCTGGAGCAGGCGTTGCGCCGCCAAGTGGCGCAATGGCCGACAGTGCAGTTCTGCAGTGGTCTGGAGCTGGTTGACCTCAGGCAGGATGCTGCGGGAGTGACGGCCGTTGTGCAGGATGCCGGGGGCGAGCAGCGCGAGGTGCGCTGCAGCTATCTGGTGGGTGCCGACGGTGCCAGCTCGAAGGTGCGCAACCTGATCGGTCAGGACTTTCAGGGCACGACCTATAGCGAGGACTGGCTGATTGTCGATGCCGGTCAGCGCGAGGGCCGGGCGATTGAGCACATCGAGTTCATCTGCGATCCGCGTCGGCCTGCCCCGCACATGCCAGCGCCGGGAGGGCGCGAGCGCTGGGAGTTCATGCTGCAGCCGGGCGAGGGTGCCGCA
>DATMWH010000033.1:0-7206 GCA_035562615.1 Pseudomonas sp.
CGCCAGCCGAGCATCGCTGCAGCGCTGGCCTACTACGACGAGCATGCGCACCTGCATGCGCGCGGCGTAAGCCTTCAGCAGCACGCACGCGGAGAACTGGCCGAAGCCAGCCTCAGCTTCGATTTCACCAATAACAGCGGCTTGCTGCAGCTCAAACAGCTCAGCGTGTGCCATCTGTTCAATGGATTGCGAGTGATGGTCGAGAACAGCGGACAACAGCTGCGCTACCACCTGCGGCAATCGCGCCCCGTGCATGCCCAATGGCAATGGGCAATACCGGCAGGACAAGTACAATTCGACAGCCACCTGGATGGCGTAAGCTTTCCGGCCAGCTGGCTGGGCCGCAGTCCGCGAGGGCTTGAAACGCTGGTGACCGAACACCTGGAACAGCGCATCCAGTTCCTCGAATTACGTTATCCGAATGACCTTAAGGCACAGGTCTGCCATCTGATCAGCAATCTGTTGCCGCATGGAGAATGTACGGTAGGCAGCGTCGCGGCGGCATTGAATCTGCATCCGCGAGTGCTGCAGAAACGCTTACAGAGCATGAACAGCAGCTTCGCTGAACTGCTGCGCGATACACGCCTGGAGATCGCCCGTCAGCACCTGCTGCACAGCCACCTGAGCATCACCGAACTGGCCCTGAATCTGGGCTATGCCGAGGTGGCAGTATTCAGCCGCAACTTCCGAAGCTGGACTGGCGAGTCGCCATTGCAATGGCGGCGCCGGCAGCGCGACGAGGCTTGAGCGGAGCAAAGCCGCCCAATCCGACAGAGGCGGCTTCCCTTCAGTCGTCGATGCGCTCGACCACTGGCGGCGTGAACTTACCCTCCAGGGCGGCCTGCTTGGGACCATACATGCGCAGGATCATCCAGATCGGCCCGGACTCGCCACTGGGCAGCCAGTTGGCCGCCTTGTCGCCTTCCGGCCGTTCCTGCTGCACGTAGATGTCGATTGAACCATCGGCATTGCGCTGCAGGGTGGGGGTGCGATCACCAAAAGCGTAGCGGTTGATCGGGTTGTCCTTGAGCTGGTTTTCCGGGCGGCTGTACAGCGTAATAGACCAGAACTCATTCACTGGAGGCAGATTGTCCGCAGTGAAGTGGATGCGGTAATTGCGGTCGCTCACCAGTGGTTGATTCTCGTGATCAAGGAAGGCTGGCAAGTACAGCGCCTCCTCCGCACGGTTGGCACCGTAACCCATCAGGCCGATGGCCGAAGCCAGCATGCGGTTGTTGCCATAGGCGCCCAGATTGGTCGCAAAGCGCCAGCCATTGCGTATTTCGCCATTCTCCTGAGAGTGCAGCATGACCCGCTGGTAAGCCGTTTCAACTGCCCGCTGCAAACCTGCGCGCTGCGCTGCGGTCAGGGCGGCAGGATCGAAGGTGAGGCCCGGACCGATGCCCAGCTTAGCGAACTGAGCAACCACTTCCTTGTCCTGCTCGCGCACGCCGCCGAAGGTCCAGGCGCGGTTGAGCAGACTGTAAAATTCCAGCGACTGCCACAAGGGATTGTTCAGTTTTGGATTGGGTACCGGCGTGCCGGGGGCAATCTGCGGGTACTGCGCATCCGGGTTGAGCGGCTGCAGGCGATAGGTCTTGAGCTGTGCCACCACTGGCGCGATATCGGTGTCGACCTCCGGTTGAACCACCGTGCGCGCCTGCAGGAACACGCCGTTGGTCGGCGACTCCATGCGGGTCACACCCGCGGGCAGTTCACCCTGCCAGCCCGGCGCCACATAGGCATAAGTCCCGGCCGGCGAGTGCACACGCTTGCCGATATAGGAGAAGGTATTCAGTGCCCAGTCGGTCGCCTGCACAGTCCAGTAGCGGTTCGGTACTTCGGGAATGGTGATCAGTACCGGACCCTGACTGAGGTCGAGCCAGGCCAGACCATAGACCGTGTCGTTGTTGGGTGTGAAGTCGATCGCCGCGCCGGGCGTGGCCAGTCCGGGATAAACGTTGAAGGCATTCAGCGGCGCATTCAATGGCGCATCGGGGTTGGTGTCCTTCTCCATCAGAATCTGCGAACGGGCGTATACCGCACCGACCACATAGGCCTGATAGCCAAGGGCAAAGGCCTCAGCCTCGGCGAACTCATCGGGCAACTGATAAGGCATCGGCACCACACAGGATGCCGAGGTCACGCCATTGATAAACAACAGGCAGCCGGCCTTGTTGCGCAGGCCGGCGTTGCTGACCGCAGCCAGCGCCGCAATGGCCAGCAGGATCAACAGAGCGAGGCCGATGCGGCGGGGCCAGGAGTGGGTAGCAGTAGTCATCGTTCAATCCTGTGCAAGTGGTTGGTGTGTAGGGTGGAAAACGCCGCTGGCGGCTTTTCCACCACAATCCTTGATGGTGGGTAACGCTGCGCGGTTACCCACCCTACGCAGGCTCTCCGTAGGGTGGGTTAGGCCGAAGGCCGTAACCCACCAACCGGCCGCCGGGCCGGCATGGGCAAACGGTGGTCAGTTGGCCTTCTTCGCCCCACCCATCGTCTGTGCGCCGATACCGGCACCGGCCTGGCGGGGCGGGAAATCCTGCAGGCTCTTCTGGAACTTCATCAGCTGCGGCATGACCACCGGCATGATGTAGCTCTTCTCTTTCATCCACAGCAGGTGGCCGCCGGTCTCGGGGCTGCGTTCGAAGGGATCGAGTTCGATGTCGATCAGCAAGCCGCCATCCAGTACTTCGCGCGAACCCAGCCAGCTGTTCTTCACTGCCAGATGCAACTTCCACTGGTCGACGCGCAGCGCATTGAGGTTGTTCTCGCCGTAGAAGAAGAACTCGCGGCGCGCACTCTTGCCCTGGCCGGTGAGCATGGCGGTCTGGTCATAGCCGTCCAGATGCACCTTGTAGTCACGGGAGCCTACCTTGGTTCCGGCCATCAGCTTCTGCTTGATCTGCGGTTCGCCAGCAGCGGCCATCAGGGTCGGCAACCAGTCTTCCATGGTCATGAATTCGCCGGTCCAGGTGTTGGGGGCGATCTTGCCCGGCCAGCGCACGAACATCGGCACGCGGAAGCCGCCATCCCAGGTGGTGCCTTTCTCGCCGCGGAACGAGGCGGTACCGGCTTCGGGCCAATGGGCCAGATTCACGCCGTTGTCCGAGGTGAAGATCACGATGGTGTTGTCGGCCAGATCCAGCGCATCCAGTTCGCTGAGCAGCTTGCCGACGATGTCGTCCATGTGCAGCACGCCATCAGCGTAAATGCCATGGCCACTCTTGCCCAGATAGGCCGGCGGTACATGAATCTGCTGGTGCATGGCCACCGGGGCGAACCAGAGGAAGAACGGTTCATCGGCGTCCTTGGCGCGCTTGAGCCAGTCACTGGCAGCAGCCAGCACTTCGTCATCGAAGGTTTCCTGACGCTTGGCACCGAGCAGCCCCTTGTCCTCGATAGTCTGCTTGCCGACCTTGCCGAAGCGCGGATCAACGGCGGCGTCATCCTTGTCGGTGGCTAGCGTGTGCAGCACGTTGCGCGGACGGCCGACGAAGTTAGGGTCTTTGGGAAATTCCGGCTGCTCGAACATTTCCATCATGTTCAGGTGGTAGAGAATGCCGAAAAACTCGTCGAAGCCATGCACGGTCGGCAAGTGATCATTACGGTCGCCGACATGGCTCTTGCCAAATTGACCGGTCTTGTAACCACGCGCCTTAAGCAGTTCGGCGAGGGTCACGTCTTCGGCGGACAGACCGATCGGTGAGCCCGGCTGGCCGACCGAGGTCAGCCCGGTACGAATCGGATACTGCCCGGTGAGAAAGGCTGCGCGGCCTGCGGTGCAGGACGGCTGGGCGTAGAAATCGCTGACCATCAGGCCTTCGGTGGCGATGCGGTCGATGTTTGGCGTTTTGACCGCACCCACGCCACGGTGAATGGCGGAGATGTCCATCGGTGCCACATCGTCGACCATGATCATGACGATGTTGGGCACGTCGGCCGCGCTGGCGACTGTTGTCATCAAGAGACCCGCAAAGGCCACTCCCAGATTGATCAGACGATTCATGTATGGTTTCTCGCGATTGACGTAACAAAGGAGGTTGGTCTGGGCGCCACGCGCCGTAGCGCCCGGATGGAGCATCACTTGACCTTGTGCACCGCTGGCGCGGCATAACTCTGATCCAGCAGCTTCGGTCCCGGGAAGTAGGTTCGCAGGAACAGATTGAAATCCTGTCCTTTGGGCGAAGGCAGCCAGTTGCTGGCCTTGTCGCCTTGCGGCTGATCCGGCTGGATGTAGATGGTCAGCGAACCATCCTCGCCATATTTCAAGCCCGGCACCTTGTCGCCAAAGCTGTAGCGCCCGGCCTCGTTGAACACCAGATTGAAGCGTTCGTCGTAGAGAGTTACCGACCAGAACGAATGGGCTACAGGGATTTCATCTTTGCTGAAATGGATCACGTACCGATTGTCGCCATTGAGCGGCTGCCCCTCGGCGTCGACAAACGTCCGCAACTTTACCGACTCCTCGATCAGGTGCTCGGTGATGCCGGAGAATGCCTGGGTGCCGGCGCGGCCAAGGAAGTCACCATCGGCGGCCATCCGCCCCCAGTTGCTGGCCCCATAAAACCAGCCGTTCTGCACCCGGGTCGCGCCAGTGATGGAGCCACCGGCCTTGGCGGTCTTGCCCAGCAGTGCATTGCCGTCAACCAGCGCCCGCTGCAGACCACGCTGAATGGCCGGATCCAGATCATCAAGATTGCTGTTGGCCAACGGGCCGAGGCCGACCAGCGCGAACTGCTTCATCAGCGCCTCGTCACGCGCCGGCGGCGGGTTTTCCTTCATCACCGCATTCATGGTCTTGAACGCGCCCAGCGGGTCGGTTTTCGGCGCGACATTCAGCACATCACGACTCGTCGCAACCTGACTGGTCGGCTTGCCGTACTGCGCCAGCGGGGTGATTTTGTAGCCATCCTGGAAAGCACGCATTTTCACCATGTCAGCTTCGCTGCCATCGGTGTAGGTACGCCCGGCGATAAAGGCCCATGGCGTCCAGGACGGAATAACGCCCTTGATACCTTTGGGTACCTCGCCTTTCCAGCCCGGACCGGTCACCAGGTAGTCACCCGCGACGTTGTCGGTCGCACGCACGCCCACATAGCCGATGGTGTCGGAGTAGAAGTCCATCAGCTGCAGGGTGTAATAACGCTTGTCCGGATTGGCCGGCACCGTCAGCACCACAGGCTCGGCAAGGTCGAGGATGGCCAGCGAATAGGGCGTCTCGCGATTCGGTGAGCCGCCATACTGCATCTTCGGATCAGCCAGACCGCGCGAATGCCAGTACTGATTGACGCCCATCTGCACAGGACCCTGACCGCTCTCGACCCACTGATAACGCAGGTTGGCGTACATGATGGCCGGGAAGCCATACACATAGGCCTGCATGCCGGTCAGGTAGGCGAATTCTTCATTCCAGGGTGTGGCTGCCACAGCGCTGGTTGCGGGTGCTACGCTCTCTTTGGCCGTTGCCGAGTATGCCGGCAAGGCCGCACCAGCAGACAGCGTTATGGCGAGCAGCGTAGCCAGCCGAAGCGAAAAACGGCGAAGATCGGACATTGCGAAACCTCCTCAGTTGAGCTGGGGACTATAGATACCCCTGCTCATTGGCTCTGTCGCAAATGTGACGAAAAAGGAAATCACCTTGCTGGAGACCTATCGCCCGCTGGCCCGGCGCTTGCTCGAACAGACCGAGCTGACCCGCCAGCTCGCCCCGGCGACCCTGGAGACCCTGCTTGGCGCCAGCAGCATCCGGAAACACCCAGCCGGCCGCACCCTGCAGCTGCGCAACACGCCCATGCAGGAACTGCTGTTTGTGCTGGATGGCAGTCTGGAGGTCAGTGTCGAAGGCAGCGACGGCCGGCGCTCGATCTGCTGGTATCTCGCGGCAGGCCAATGGATGGGATTGATCCCGGTTCTGGATGGCAAGGGCGCCATCCATAACCTGCGCGCCCACAATGACAGCGTACTGCTGCACATCCCGCGCGATGCCTTTCTGGCTGTGGTGCGCGCCGATCACAATCTGGCGCTAATGTGCCTCGATATCCTCTGCGAGCGCTCGCGCGCGCTTTACGACAACATGGCAGCGGAGTCCCTGCTACCCCTGCGGGCCCGCGTCGCGCGCTTACTGCTGATGCTGGTCGATCAACATGGCCGGGGCAGCCAGGACGGTATCGAGATTGCCCTGAAGCTGTCCCAGGACGAGTTTGCCGACATGCTGGGCGTGACGCGGCAAAGCCTCAACCGCGAACTCAAAGCACTGGAAAAACAAGGCACCATCGCCATTGCCTATTCACGCATCACCCTGCGCGACATGCCGGCGCTGCGCAGCATCATCAAGGCCGATGGCGCCATCGACGGAGGCGAATGAGATCTGCTGCCGATTCCATTGCGCGCATCGCGCAGGCCACTAGACTCGCTATACCCAACCCAACAGGAAAACCACCATGACGTCTCTTTTGCAAATCGTTGTCTGCATGACCGCACTGACCTTTATCTCGATCGTGCTCGGCGCCGCCTTGCGCAACCGGGAATGGACCCTCGAAGGCATGAAAGTCGGCCTGAGCAACCGCGACAATCTGCCTACAGCCACGCCGATGGGTGGGCGCGCCGAACGCGCGGCACACAACACCAAAGAAAACTTTCTGCTGTTCCTGGCGCTGGCGTTCGTCGCTCACGCAGCCGGCATGGGCGAACAGGCCGCCTTCGGCGCCAGCCTGTTTTTCTGGGCGCGAGTGGCCTACCTGCCGATATACATCCTCGGCATCACCTATCTGCGCAGCGCAGTCTGGGTGGTCGGCATCGCCGGACTGGTGCTGATGCTGCAAGCCCTGTACTGATCGGGGCAACTCAGGCCAGACGGCTGATCAAGCGGGTGCCGTGCAGCAGGTTGTCGGCCAGCGGGCAGCGCTGCTCGATCAGTTCAAGAAATGCCTGCTTCTGCGCAGCACTCAGATCAGCGTCGACCTCCACGGTCACCCGCAAGGCCTGAAAGCCGGGCCGCACCTCCGGGTTGCGACCCAGCAGGCCGTCCGGGTCATAGTCAGCCTCAAGCTCGAACTGCATGCCGCGCAGTTCGAACTTCTGCTGATGGGCAATAAAGCGCCCAATGGTGCCAAAGCAACCGGCCACTGCCGCCAGAATCGCTTCCAGTGGCGTTGGTCCGAGATCCTTGCCGGCGGCATTCTTCGGCTGATCCATGATCAGCGTGTG
>DATMWH010000034.1:0-4024 GCA_035562615.1 Pseudomonas sp.
AGTGGCCTTACTGATTCCCGTCGTCTTTAGGGGTCGACCGGGTGCACCGTCGGCATCGGCCGGGCGGAACGCCAGCATGCGCAGCAAGACCATTTCAAAGCCATTGCGCGGGTCCGGTGCCAGTGGCAGATCGCGCCGGCCGATCAGGCCCATCTGGTAATAGAACTGCACATCTTCCGCCGGCAGCGCCGCGGCCAGTGCCAGCACGCGGTCGCGGTCGCCCTGACCGTTATCCACCGCCTCCGGCAGCGCCTGAGCGATGGCCACGCGGTGCAGCACATTGAGGATTTCCGCCAGCACACCACTCCAGTCCGGGCCTTGTTCGGCCAAATGCCGCACGGCTTCCAGCAGCGCCCGCGCATCGCCATCGAGCAGCGCATTGAGCACGCCATAGACCTGGCCATGATCGAGGGTGCCGAGCATGGCGCGCACGTCCGCCGCCAGTACCTTGCCATCACCGAAGGCAATCGCCTGATCGGTCAGGCTCATGGCATCGCGCATCGAGCCATCGGCAGCGCGACCGAGCAGCCACAGCGCGTCATCTTCAAACGGAATGGTTTCGACGCCCAGCACATGGGTCAGGTGCTCGACTACCCGCTCCGGCGGCATGTTCTTCAGCGAGAACTGCAGGCAGCGCGAGAGGATGGTCACCGGCAGCTTCTGCGGATCAGTGGTCGCCAGCAGGAACTTGACGTGGGGTGGCGGCTCTTCGAGGGTTTTCAGCAGCGCATTGAACGAGTGCGTGGAGAGCATGTGCACTTCGTCGATCAGGTAAACCTTGTAGCGGCCACGGCTGGGCGCGTATTGCACGTTTTCCAGCAGCTCACGGGTGTCTTCGACCTTGGTGCGGCTGGCGGCATCGACTTCGATCAGGTCAATGAAGCGCCCTTCGTCAATTTCCTTGCACACCGAGCAGACACCGCAGGGCGTGGAGCTGATGCCGGTTTCGCAGTTCAGGCACTTGGCCAGAATCCGTGCGATGGTGGTTTTACCGACACCACGAGTACCGGTGAACAGGTAGGCATGATGCAGACGCTGGTTATCCAGCGCGTTGATCAGGGCCTTGAGCACATGGGTCTGACCGACCATTTCGCGGAACGAGCGCGGACGCCATTTGCGGGCAAGAACCTGATAACTCATTGATATCCATCGCGACGGGTGCAAAAGAGGGTCAATGCTAACGGAGCATGGCGCAAATTGCACCCGCGCTGGTTAGTCAAAGAAAACAACAGATCAGGAAACAAGAGAAAGTTATGGTGACGTCCCTACCAGCCACACCCCGGCACACAATGTCACCGCTGCGGCTGCTCCCTTCCAGGCCTGACCGGGTTCACGGCTGATCGTTGCGGGGGGACCGATAGGGCCGCCATAACGCTGCCCACCATTGCAGTGGGCGGCGCCATTGTAACGGCTTGCCGGCAACTTACAACCGCTTCAAAGCGGCCGAAAAAGAGTTTCTTCGCCGACACCGGCTTAAACGCGAAAACGTCCGACCAGTTGCGCCAGGGAATTCGACAGTTCGGACAAATGCTGGCTGGCGCGCGTGCTCTGTTCGGAGTTTTGTGCCGCATCGTTGGACAGCCCGCGAATGTCGCTGATATTGCGCGCAATTTCCTCAGTGACATTGCTTTGCTGCACGCACGCCGCAGCAATCTGCGCCACCATATCGTTGATGCGCCTGACCGAATCGCCGGTTTCATTAAGCGCCTGATCCACACCGGCGGCACGCTCGACACTGTCACGTGCCTGACTGCCGCCAATCAGCATGGCTTTCACGGCATTTTGCACGCCGCTCTGCAGCCGCTCGATCATTTCCTGAATGTCCTTGGTGGAATCCTGGGTCCGCGCGGCCAGCGCACGCACTTCATCGGCCACCACCGCAAAGCCGCGACCCTGTTCACCGGCACGCGCCGCTTCGATGGCGGCATTGAGTGCCAGCAGGTTGGTCTGTTAGGCAATCCCGCGAATCACCGCCAGTACCGCGCCGATATTGGCGGTTTCCTGCTCCAGGGTCTGAATGGTGCCAGAGGCATTCTCCACCTCCTGAGCGAGCAAGCGAATGGCATTGATGGTCGAACTGACCACCAGCGCACCCTGCCGTGACTGCTCTTCTGCCTGATGGGCCGCACTGTCTGCATTCTGCGCATTGACGGCAACCTCGTGCACGGCTGCGCTCATCTGTGTGGCGGCCGTACTGACCTGATCCACCGCAGCATGCTCGCCACTGATCAACTGGTCATTCGACGATGCCATCCCGGCCAGTTGCTGCGCCGAGCTTTTCACTTCAGCCGTGACCCGCCCGACTTCACCAATCAGCGGTTGCAACTTGTCGAGAAAACGGTTGAAGGCATGCCCCAGACGGCCCAACTCATCCTTGGACTGCACATCCAGCCGTGCACGCAAATCACCATCGCCCTCGGCAATCTGCTCCAGTCGGTCAAGCAGGATTTCCAGAGGCCGGGTGACAAAGCGAGGAAAGATGATGATCAGCACCAGACAGAGCAACAACCCGACGCCAATCACAATCAGCTGCTCGGTGGCCAGTTGCTTTCCCTGTGCAACGGCTGCTGCACCCTCGGCGCTGGCTGCCTGATCCTCCAGCTCACCGAGTTTGTCGATGGCATCGCGCATGCTCTCGAACTGCGCCTCACTGTCGCCAAAACTGAGCTGACTGGCCGCGACAGGATCCTCATCGAGCAGCTGCAGCACCTGCCTGGAGGTCGCCTGCCAGCGCTCAAAGCCACGATCAAACTGGGTTACCAGCTGCAGCGCGGCATCCCCCGGCTGCATCTCTGCGTATTTGTGTACCCGGTCGTACGCCTGTTGCGCGTTTTCCTGATGCGCTGCGCGCAAACCGGCCGCATGCTCACCGGCCGCTTCATCCAGCAGGCTGCGCTCCGCCACGAAGGCCTGATACAGGTCGCGATCGGCATTGAGCAAAAGACTGATGGCGGGCAAATAGCGACCGGCAAGCTTGTTGCTGGAATCCGCTACCTGATTGATGCCATTTATGCCCAGCCCACCCATCAGCACCAGCAGCAACGCCAGCAGTATGATCGGCAGGGCCACTTTCCAACGAAATCCAAGATCAGCGAACACACTCAACATGGGTAATCTCCCGGCACACACAGAAAGAAATCGGGTGCATTGCAAGCAGCTTAGACCCGGAATCGCGCAGGCAAGGAATTTCTGCGAAATGAATCGTTGTCGATCCACAATTTCAGCAGAGCTTTTAACGCGCAAAAAAAACGGCCCGCTTGCACAAGGCAGCGGGCCGTCGTTTGCTCACATCACGCCTGAGCGTGAATCAATCTTCGCGGTAGCGACGCAGTTTCAGTGCCTTGCCGGCCACGCGCGTGTCCTTGAGCTTGGCCAGCAAACGATCCAGACCTTCTTCGGGCAACTCGATCAGGCTGAAGGCTTCGCGGATCTGGATACGGCCGATGGCTTCGCGGGCCAGACCACCTTCATTGAGGATGGCACCAAGCAGGTTCTTGGCCGCGATACCGTCACGCGTACCCAGCGCGGTGCGGCAACGCGCACGGCCTTCTGTCACCGGAATCGGTGCCCGGGTCGGACGTGAATCCGAGCCACTGCGCTCGCTGCGCTCAGAGCGCTCACGCGGTGCGGAAACAGTCGGCACCAGCGGTTGTTCACGCTCAAGGGCGGCCAGCGTCAGCGACTGACCATTGGTTGCCTTGCGCAACAAGGCCGAGGCCAACGCGCGAGGACTGCAGCCGATGTCGGCAATCAGACGATCAAGCAACTCGCCATGGCTGGCTTCTGCTTCAGCCACCAGCGGTGCCAGGCTGTTGGTGAGTTTCTTGATGCGCGCATCCAGCACCTGCTTGGCATCCGGCAGGCGGATTTCGGCAATTTTCTGCCCGGTCACCCGCTCAACCGACTGCAGCATGCGGCGCTCACGCGGCGTGACCAGCAGCAAGGCACGACCTTCACGACCGGCACGACCGGTACGGCCGATACGGTGCACGTAGGATTCCGGATCGTAGGGCATGTCGACGTT
>DATMWH010000035.1:0-38165 GCA_035562615.1 Pseudomonas sp.
GGACAGATCGAAACTCAGCACCCGCTCATACTCGGCGGTGACCAGCGCGTCAGCCCACAGGCCGGTAGTCTTGGCGTAGTTCTCGACCAGCGCCACCTGCTCCGGATCACGGCCGGTCAGCTTGAGATAATCGATGGTCTGTTGGTCGATGTAGAACATCGAAGCGGTGGCACCGTATTCCGGGCACATGTTGGAAATGGTCGCGCGATCGCCGATCGACAGGCTATCTGCACCTGCGCCGAAAAACTCGACCCAGGCACCGACCACACGCTCCTTGCGCAGGAACTCGGTGATCGCCAGCACGATGTCGGTGGCGGTAATGCCAGGCTGGCGCTTGCCAGTCAGCTCGACACCGACGATGTCGGGCAGGCGCATCATCGACGGCAGGCCGAGCATTACGGTTTCCGCTTCCAGACCGCCGACGCCGATGGCAATCACACCCAGGGCATCGACGTGCGGT
The DNA here is from genome assembly GCA_035562615.1 of Pseudomonas sp. Classification (GTDB taxonomy): domain Bacteria; phylum Pseudomonadota; class Gammaproteobacteria; order Pseudomonadales; family Pseudomonadaceae; genus Aquipseudomonas. The sequence continues at coordinate 461 of DATMWH010000035.1, forward strand.
GTGTGCGAGTCGGTACCTACGCAAGTGTCCGGGAAGGCCACGCCGCCACGAGCCTGGATCACCGGGCTCATTTTCTCCAGGTTGATCTGGTGCATGATGCCGTTGCCGGCCGGGATCACATCGACGTTCTTGAACGCGGTCTTGGTCCATTCGATAAAGTGGAAGCGGTCTTCATTGCGGCGGTCTTCAATGGCGCGGTTCTTGGCGAACGCATCCGGGTCGAAGCCCGGCGCTTCAACGGCCAGCGAGTGATCGACGATCAGCTGGGTCGGCACCACCGGGTTGACCTTGGACGGGTCACCGCCCTGCTCGGCGATGGCATCACGCAAACCGGCGAGGTCGACCAGTGCGGTCTGGCCAAGAATGTCGTGGCAGACCACGCGCGCCGGGTACCAGGGGAAGTCCAGATCGCGCTTGCGTTCGATCAGCTGCTTGAGCGCAGCAGTCAGTTCAGCCGGCTCGCAGCGACGCACCAGCTGTTCAGCCAGCACCCGAGAGGTATAGGGCAGCTTGGCGTAGGCGCCCGGAGCGATGGCATCAATCGCCTCACGGGTGTCGAAGTAATCCAGCGCGGTGCCGGGCAGGCGCTTGCGGTATTGAGTGTTCATAATTAGGGGCGATCCTTGAGCGGAACGAAAGTCAGGTCTTCCGGGCCAACATAGTTGGCGCTCGGGCGGATGATCTTGCCGTCAATGCGCTGCTCGATGACGTGAGAGGACCAGCCGGAAGTACGGGCAATCACGAACAGAGGCGTGAACATGGCGGTGGGCACACCCATCATGTGGTAGCTGACAGCGCTGAACCAGTCGAGGTTGGGGAACATCTTCTTGGCGTCCCACATCACGCTTTCCAGGCGCTCGGCGATGTCGAACATCTTGCTGTTGGACTGCTCGTTGCTGAGCTGGCGCGCGACTTCCTTGATCACCTTGTTGCGCGGATCAGCCACGGTGTAGACCGGGTGGCCGAAGCCAATGACCACTTCCTTCTTCTCGACGCGGGCGCGGATGTCGGCCTCGGCTTCGTCCGGGTTGTCGTAGCGTTTCTGAATCTCGAACGCCACTTCGTTGGCACCACCGTGTTTCGGTCCGCGCAGCGCGCCGATACCGCCACAGATGGCCGAATACATGTCGGAGCCGGTGCCGGCCACTACGCGCGAAGTAAAGGTTGAGGCGTTGAACTCATGCTCTGCATAAAGAATCAACGACACGTGCATGGCGCGCACCCAGCTGTCGCTTGGGGTCTTGCCGTGCAGCAGATGGAGGAAATGTCCGCCGATGGTGTCGTCGTCAGTTTCAACGTCGATACGCTTGCCGTTGTGGCTGAAGTGGTACCAGTACAACAGCACGGAACCCAGCGAAGCCATCAGCTTGTCGGCAATATCGCGGGCACCGGGATGATTGTGATCATCTTTCTCGGGGGACAGGCAGCCCAGCACCGACACACCGGTACGCATTACATCCATCGGGTGCGCGGACGGCGGCAGTTGTTCCAGAGCCGTTTTCAACGCCGCCGGCAGGCCGCGCAGCGCCTTGAGTTTGGCCTTGTAGCCAGCCAGTTCAGCCACATTCGGCAGCTTGCCGTGCACCAGCAGATGGGCGATCTCTTCGAACTCGCAGGTGGTGGCGACATCCAGAATGTCATAGCCACGGTAATGCAGATCGTTACCGGTGCGGCCAACCGTACACAGTGCAGTGTTCCCGGCAGCGGTGCCGGATAGGGCTACGGATTTTTTCGGCTTGAAGCCCGGCGTGGTGGTTTCGGGGGTAGCGCTCATCGAGAAGCTCTCCTGGTGTTATCCGGATGAAGTGATGGCATGCACCGGCCGGCATGCAGAAGGCCAGCCGGTATCAGGGTCATTTCTTGGCGGCAAACAGCGCGTCAAGGTGCTGCTCGAAAGCGTGGTAATTGATGCGATCGTAGAGCTCCATGCGGGTCTGCATGGTGTCGATCACATTCTTCTGGGTGCCGTCGCGGCGCAATTGGGTGTAGACATTCTCGGCTGCCTTGTTCATGGCACGGAAGGCCGACAGCGGATAGAGCACCAGAGATACGTCGACACTGGCCAGCTCTTGAGTGGTGTACAGCGGCGTGGCACCGAATTCGGTGATATTGGCCAGGATCGGCGCCTTGATACGATCGGCGAAGGTCTTGTACATCGCCAGTTCGGTAATGGCTTCCGGGAAGATCATGTCGGCGCCGGCCTCGATGCAGGCTGCTGCACGGTCCAGCGCGGAATTCAGACCCTCGACAGCCAGCGCATCGGTACGTGCCATGATCACGAAGCTGTCATCGGTACGCGCATCCACGGCCGCTTTGACCCGGTCAACCATCTCCTGCTGGGTCACGATCTCCTTGTTCGGGCGATGACCGCAGCGCTTGGCGCCCACCTGGTCTTCGATATGGATGGCCGCAGCGCCAAACTTGATCATCGATTTGACGGTACGCGCCACGTTGAATGCCGACGAACCGAAACCGGTATCGACGTCGACCAATAGCGGCAGATCGCACACATCGGTGATACGACGGACGTCGGTGAGCACGTCATCCAGCCCTGTGATGCCCAGGTCGGGCAAGCCCAGGGAGCCTGCGGCCACACCGCCACCGGACAAATAAATAGCCTTGAAACCGGCACGTTTGGCCAGCAACGCGTGGTTGGCATTGATGGTGCCGACAACCTGCAAAGGATGTTCGCTGGCAACGGCATCGCGGAAACGCTGGCCTGGGGTAGTCAAGCTCATGAATCACCTCGTGCTTTGGAAGCTTTGATTGGTTTGGTTGGTTGTTGCGCCAACTCGGTAAAGTGGCGCTCGATATTGCGTCTGGATGCGCCGATATGCCGACGCATCAGTAACTCCGCCAACTCACCGTCACGCTCAGCAATCGCATCGAGTATCCGGTGATGCTCGTTAAACGCTTGCCGTGGTCGATTGGGTTTAGCTGAAAACTGGATGCGGTACATGCGCACCAGCTGATATAGCTCACCGCACAGCATCTGGGTCAGGGTGCCATTACCGCTGCCCTGGATAATCTTGTAATGGAAGTCGAAATCCCCTTCCTGCTGGTAATAGCCCAGGCCGGCCTGAAACTTTGCATCACGTTCGTGAGTGTCCAGCACACGGCGCAAATCATCGATCTCGGACTGCTGCATACGTTCGGCAGCCAGGCGGCAGGCCATCCCCTCCAGCGACTCGCGAATTTCATAAAGCTCGATCAACTCGGCATGACTGAGCGAGACCACGCGTGCGCCCACATGCGGGATGCGCACCAGCAAACGCTGCCCTTCAAGACGATGGATTGCTTCACGCAAGGGACCACGGCTGATGCCATAGACCCGCGCCAGTTCAGGTTCGGAAATCTTGCTGCCCGGAGCGATCTCGCCTTTGACGATGGCAGACTGGATCGCACGAAAGACGCTCTCGGAGATGGTTCCCGACTCTTCTTGCTGACTGGCAATAACACCCATCGAATCCAACATATTGTTGACACCAGAAGCGATATTTAGGCAAAAGTAGGGCATAAAACCGGCAGAGTCAACATTTCAGACGACCGATTGTCGACAATCTGCCGACTCACATTCTCCCAATACCTCAAAGACGACCTTAGCGTTTACCTATAACTGCCTGTCTAGACTGGAATTTCGCATGCTAGACTGCAGCCATTCGCAGCTTCATCCGCTAAGCAGCCAACTCCTGCCAACTGCTAGACTGTTAACAATCGTCGGCTGCGGCATATCCGCCTACATACCTTTAACCAACGCACATGGCCTCTGGATTGATGAACCTAAAGCCGTCATTGCTACTACTAAACCTGATCTGGTTGCCTGCCTGGACGGTAGCGACTGAAAAAACTGTTTATGGTCTCAATGAATATGTACTGGTGGCAGACATTGACGTGGAAGTGGCTGCAAAACTTGATACCGGCGCGAAAACCGCTTCACTGAGTGCCCGCGATATCAAACGTTTCAAACGTGACGGAGAACCCTGGGTACGCTTTTATCTGGCTATCGACGACAGCCACGAGCATCCGATTGAAAAACCCCTGTCACGCATCAGCAAAATCAAGCGCCGGGCTGGCGATATCGACCCGGATCAAAGCAAATCCTATACTGCACGCCCAGTGATCGAACTGGATCTGTGCATGGGCAAATCGCTGCAGAGTGTCGAGGTCAACCTCACCGACCGCAGCTCTTTCGAATACCCACTACTGATCGGCTCAGAGGCTCTGAAAAGCTTTTCTGCGCTGGTTGATCCAAGCCTCAAATTTGCCGCAGGAAAACCAGCCTGCAGCATTGCCGCCAACTCTGCCGAGTAGAACTTATGCGCGCCATCAATCTGCACCTGAAAGTCCTGATCTTTATCCTGGTTGCTCTGGGGGTTTCGATTACGGCTTACCAGATCCTCTACCTCGGCATTCCGGTCAAGGAAGCCGAAACGGCAGAATTGTGGAACATCGACGCCAAGGTCGAGTTTGTGGCCAATTCGCGTGAGCCGGTCAAGGTACAGATGTTTATTCCGCCTCTGACCCAGGACTTCGTCAGCCTCAACGAGAGCTTCGTCTCGAACAATTATGGCGTCAGCATCAATCGAGCCGATGGCAACCGCCGCGTGACCTGGTCGGCCCGTCGCGCAAACGGGCCGCAGACGGTTTATTACCGTCTGGTCCTGACCAACCGTTACAGCGATGAAAAGGTCAAGGCCAAAGGCCCGATTTTCCGTGAAAGCCTCTCGGTAGAGGGGCCCGAAAAAGTGGCTGCGGAAGCCTTGCTTGCACCGATCCGCCAGCACTCTGCTGATGTCGAAACCTTTATTGGCGAGACCATCAAGCGTGTCAACAGCAACGATGACAACGCCAAGACATTGCTTGCCGGCGATAACTCCACAAGCAAGAAGGCCGCCGTCATCGAACTCTTGCTGTCGATTGCCCACGTCCCGATGGACCAGGTGCATACCATTCGCCTGACCAGTGAAGGCGGATCGCAAACCCCTGAACTCTGGCTGCGCAGCTTCAATGGTAATGAGTGGCTTTATTTCAACCCCGAAACCGGTGAGCAGGGGTTGCCCAATGACCGCCTGATCTGGTGGACCGGTTCAGCCGATCTGATCAAGGCCGATGGTGCGAAGAAGGCTCAGGTCACCTTCACCATGAACAACAGCGAAATGAATGCCATGCGTCTGGCCAAGATGACGGATGAAAACACCAAGGCCGGCTTCCTCGAATACTCGCTCTACAGCCTGCCGCTGGTGACCCAGCAGGCCTTCCAGATCATTTTGCTGATCCCGATCGGCGTGTTGGTGATTCTGGTTCTGCGCAACCTGATCGGCATCCAGACACTGGGCACCTTCACTCCGGTGTTGATCTCGCTGGCCTTCCGCGAAACCCAACTGGGTTTCGGTATTGTGCTGTTCACCATCATCACCGCACTGGGTCTGTCGTTACGCTCATACCTTGAGCACCTGAAATTGCAAATGTTGCCGCGCCTCTCCGTGGTGCTGACCTTTGTCGTGGTACTGATTGCCGCCATCAGCTTGTTCAGCCACAAGCTCGGTCTTGAGCGCGGCCTGTCGGTTTCGCTGTTCCCGATGGTGATTCTGACCATGACCATCGAACGCATGTCGATCATCTGGGAAGAACGCGGCGGTACCAATGCGATCAAGGTCGCTGTCGGAACCATGATTGCGGCCACCCTCGCCTACCTGCTGATGAGCATTCCGGAACTGGCTTACTTCATCTTTACCTTCCCGGCTGTGCTGATGATCCTGGTTGGCTTCATGCTCGCGATGGGCCGTTACCGCGGTTACCGGCTGACTGAACTCTTCCGCTTCAAAGCCTTTCTGAAGGACTAGGTCATGATCGGACTAATCAAGACCTGGAGAGAACTCCACGCCAAGGGGATCATGGGCATCAACCGGCGTAACGCCGACTACGTGCTCAAGTACAACAAGCGCAGCCTGTACCCGATCGTGGATGACAAGATCATAACCAAGCTGCGCGCGATCGAGGCCGGCATCCATGTTCCTGAAATGTACGGGATCATTGAAACCGAGAAGCAGATCGAGAAATTCGACGAGATAATCGGCGATCGCAATGACTTCGTGATCAAGCCGGCCCAGGGAGCCGGCGGAGATGGCATCCTGGTAATCGCCGACCGTTTCGAGGGCAACTTCAAGACCGTCTCGGGCAAGATCGTTACCCACGATGAAATCGAGTATCAGCTGTCCAGTATCCTCACCGGCCTTTACTCGCTGGGTGGTCACCGTGACCGGGCACTGATCGAATACCGCGTCACACCCGACCAGATCTTCAAGAGCATCAGCTACGAGGGTGTGCCGGATATCCGCATTATCGTGCTCATGGGTTACCCGGTGATGGCCATGTTGCGCCTGCCCACGAGGCAGTCCAGCGGCAAAGCCAACCTGCACCAGGGCGCGATCGGTGTAGGGGTGGACCTGGCTACCGGACTCACTTTGCGTGGCACCTGGCTGAACCGGAAGATCAGCAAACACCCGGATACCGCCAACGCGGTGGATGGTGTGCAACTGCCGGACTGGGACGGCTTCATGAAACTGGCGGCCGGCTGTTACGAGCTGTGCGGTCTGGGCTATATCGGTGTCGACATGGTGCTGGATCAGGACAAGGGCCCGATGATTCTTGAACTCAATGCCCGTCCGGGGCTGAGTATCCAGATCGCCAATGACAGCGGCCTGTTTCACCGCTGCCATGCGGTCGAACACCGGATAGCAGACCTGCAGAAAAAAGGCATCCTCGAGAGCCCCGAAGAGCGGGTTAAGTTCGCCCAGGAGCTGTTCGGTCACGTCCCGAAAATCTCCGCCTGAGTTAAAAGCTCGCGCACAAGCCCGGCCAATTGGCCGGGTTTTCTTTTAGACCGCAGCGCAGGCCGACTACAATCGCTTTCTGACACAGCCCGATCGTCCCCCCATGCCTATCTGCTCGATTTACCCGCTGCCTTACCGGGCGGACCCAACAGACTATTTCTTTCGGGTACAGCAAGCCCCAGGAGCCGTATTGCTGGATGCCGGCCGCCCGACTGCCGAGCGCGGACGTTTCGACATCATCAGTGCCTGGCCAGAGCAATTGGTACAGCCTGAAGCCAGCGAATCCGGAGCGGCTTTCCTGCAAAGGCTTCGCGTATTGCTTGGCGGCCTTGCTCCGGCAAGATTGCCGGCGGAACTGGATCTGCCTTTTACCGGTGGCCTGATCGGCTACTTGTCATATGATTTCGCCAGACGGCTGGAGCACTTGCCTGACAGCGCCGCAGACGATCTGAATTTGCCGGATGCGCGCTTTGGCCTCTATCGCTGGGCCCTGATCAGCGATCATCTGCTGCACACCAGCCAGCTGGTCTTTCATCCTGTTGTGGATGAGTCAACTCGCCACCAGCTGACAACACTTTTTGCCAGGCAGGACAGGAATGATCAGGGTCCATTCAGCCTGGACAGCCCGTTCCAGTCGAATCTCACTGAGGCGAGTTACCAATACGCACTCAGCCAAATCCAGCAGTACATTGCTGCCGGTGATTGCTATCAGGTCAATTACACCCAGCGCTTTCAGGCCGGCTACTCAGGGGATCCACTGACGGCCTACTGCGCGTTGCGCAGTGCCTGCCCTACCCCATTTGCCGCGTATATGGCCCTTCCCGGCAATGGTGCCATCCTCAGCCTTTCTCCTGAACGCTTCCTGCAGGTCAGCCAGGGCAAGGTGGAAACTCGCCCGATCAAAGGTACACGCCGGCGTGGATTGTCCCCGAATGAGGACGCCATGCTGGCTAAGGAGCTGTTAAGCAGCCCGAAAGATCGTGCCGAGAACCTGATGATTGTCGATCTGTTACGCAACGATCTGGGCCGCAATTGCGCCACTGGATCGGTCCAGGTACCTGAACTGTTTGCTCTGGAAACTTACCCCAACGTGCATCACCTGGTCAGTAGCGTGACAGGACAGTTATCGCCCGGAAAAGATGCACTGGACCTGCTCGGAGGCAGCTTTCCCGGTGGGTCTATCACTGGCGCACCGAAGATTCGCGCCATGCAGATCATCGAGGAGCTCGAACCGGCACGGCGCTCGATCTATTGCGGCTCGATCCTCTACCTGGACGTGCGTGGGGAAATGGACAGCTCGATCGCCATCAGGAGCCTGTTGCTCAAGGATGGCACCATCAGTTGCTGGGGCGGTGGCGGGATTGTCGCCGACTCTGACTGGCAGGCTGAATACCGGGAATCCATCACCAAGGTCAAAGTGCTGCTGGATACGCTGGAAAGTCTCTGATGCCGCATCCACAGTAAAAAGCCCGCGCCAGTAGCCCGGCGCGGGCTTTTTGCCAGCCAACCGACCTTACAGGCTCAGTTCGCGGTTGGACGCCTTGATGAACTCGCGCTTGAGGTCATCAAAGGTATGCACGGCTGGAAACTGCGGGAATTCGCGGATCACGTTTTCCGGCGCATGGAACAGGATGCCCGCATGGGCTTCGCCCAGCATGGTGGTGTCGTTATACGAATCACCGGCAGCAATCACGCGGTAATAAAGGCTCTTGAGGGCCACGACGGACTGACGCTTGGGATCCTTCTGCCGCAACTGATAGCTGACCACCCGATCTGTCTCGTCGGTAATCAGGCGATGGCAAAGCAGCGTCGGGAAACCCAGCTGACGCATCAAAGGCTGGGAGAATTCGTAGAAGGTGTCGGAGAGGATGATCACCTGAAAGCGCTCACGCAGCCAGTTGACGAACTCAACAGCGCCGTCCAGCGGCTTGAGGGTAGCGATCACGGCCTGGATATCAGACAGCTTGAGGCCGTGCTCATCCAGAATGCGCAGACGCTGCTTCATCAGCACGTCATAGTCGGGAATATCCCGGGTGGTCGCCTTGAGCGATTCGATTCCGGTTTTTTCGGCAAAGGCGATCCAGATTTCCGGAACCAGCACACCTTCAAGGTCGAGACAGGCGATTTCCACGAGAGCATCCTCGGTTAATTAAATGAAGGCGGCACTCTAACCACTCCCTGCGCGGGCTGCAATCGGTGGAGAAGCAGACAAGTGTTCAGCCTGCGCCCGATCATTTGCTACCATCGGCGTTACTTCGCACACCGCGACCGCCCAATCTGGAACCCGCCCGATGAGTCAAGCTTTCGACGTAGCCGAACTGGCCGCCACTTACGCCAACAAGTCTCCACAAGATGTTCTCAAGCTCGCGTTCGAGCACTTCGGTGACGATCTGTGGATTTCCTTCAGTGGCGCTGAAGACGTTGTACTGGTCGATATGGCCTGGAAGATCAATAAAAACGTCAGGGTCTTCTGCCTTGATACCGGCCGGTTGCACCCGGAAACCTACCGCTTTATCGATCAGGTGCGCACTCACTACGGCATAACCATCGAGCTTTTGTCACCCGAGCCTGCAGCACTTGAGCCACTGGTCAGGGAAAAGGGGCTGTTCAGCTTTTATCAGGATGGCCATGGTGAATGCTGTGGCATCCGCAAGATTGCACCACTCAAGCGCAAGCTGGCGACGGTTACTGCGTGGGCCAGCGGCCAGCGTCGCGACCAGAGTCCGGGCACGCGCAGCCAGGTGGCGGTGATCGAGATGGATACGGCGCTTTCCACGCCCGAACACCCGCTGTACAAGTTCAACCCGCTGTCGGGCATGACCAGTGAAGAAGTCTGGGCCTATATCCGCATGCTCGAGTTGCCTTACAACAGCCTGCATGAGCGCGGCTTTATCAGCATCGGCTGCGAACCCTGCACCCGCCCCGTGCTACCCAACCAGCATGAGCGAGAGGGTCGCTGGTGGTGGGAAGAAGCCACCCAAAAGGAATGCGGCCTGCACGCCGGCAATCTGATTACCAAGAGCTGATAGCAAAAAGCCCGGAAAACCCGGGCTTTTTCAGTTTGCAGAGGTATCAGTGGGTCGGGATATCGACGTCCTGGAACAACTCATCCACCTCCGCCTTGTTGTGACAGAGCATGGCTCTGGTCAGGACATCGCGGGTCAGGTGCGGAGCGAACCTGCCGATGAAATCGCACATGTAACCACGCAGAAAGGTCCCTTTGCGAAAACCAATCTTGGTCACACTGGACTCGAACAGCCCGCTGGCATCGAGTGCTACAAGGTCGCTGTCGAGTGTCTCATCGACCGCCATTCGCGCCACAATTCCCACCCCCAGACCTAACCTTACATAGGTCTTGATAACGTCGGCATCCGCAGCGGTAAACACCACTTTGGGTGTCAGGCCTCGATGACTGAAAGCATCATCCAGTTTGGAGCGACCGGTAAAGCCGAACACATAAGTCACAATCGGGTATTCAGCCAGTGCCTCCAGCGTGAGCTTCGGCAGTTTGGCCAGCGGGTGGCCCTGCGGCACAACCACGCAACGGTTCCAGCGATAGCAAGGCATCATGATCAGGTCGCTGAACAACTCCAGCGCTTCAGTGGCGATGGCGAAATCAACCGTACCGTCAGCCGCCATCTCGGCAATCTGCATCGGCGTGCCCTGATGCATATGCAGAGCGACGTCCGGGTACTGTTTGATGAAATTACTGATCACCTTGGGCAGGGCATAACGGGCCTGGGTGTGCGTGGTGGCAATGGTCAGCGTGCCTTTCTTTTCGTTGGAGAACTCTTGGGCAATCTGCTTGATGCTCTCGACCTTGCGCAGAATTTCTCCGGCAGTGCCAATGATCCGCTCGCCAGCCGGCGTGATGCGCGTGAGGTGCTTGCCACTGCGGGCAAACACTTCAACCCCCAGCTCATCTTCAAGCAGGCGAATCTGTTTGCTGATGCCCGGTTGCGAGGTATAGAGGCTTTGTGCCGTGGCGGAGACGTTCAGGTCGTGGTGCGCTACCTCCCAGATGTAGCGCAGTTGCTGAAGCTTCATAGATTCCCCTCGAATTGAATGACCCCAGTCTCTGGCATTGCTTTGGTTTATAACCAGATGAATGGTCTGCTAGTTGAATCTAGTCGCTTTTTTTGAAAATTGCCCGTTTTTTGATCAGTAATCAACCCGTCCGCGATGCTGCAGCATCGGTATCAGGTGCACGGGCACCTCGGATAGCTGAATCAGACGTGCCGCCGTGCGCCCCAGAGGTGAATCCAGCGCCGAACCATGACTGTGGCTGCCGATCACCAGCAGATCGACACCCAGCCGTCTGGTTTCATCCAGTACGACTTGCGGCGGGTCGCCCTGCACCACATTAACGGTGCGAATCAGCTGCAAATCTTGCTGCGAGTCACCCAGCTCGTCGCGAAAACTGGCATACACACGCTGTTCGATGCTGGCCATGACCGTAGCCAATCCCTTGTCCCGCAGTTGCTGCAAGGAATCGTCATCCAGATAGGTCTGCAAAACCGACTCGGCAAACAGGCCAAACGGCTCCACGGCATGCACCACATGCAGTTTTGCGTCGAATGCACGGGTTAAAGCCAGCGCGTGTTGCAACACATAGGATGAATAAAGCCCCAGATCGGAAGCATACAGAATCGAGCGAATCACACCGCGTCCTCATAACCGCAAATACAGCACCAATAGAGCTTAGAAGCAGTTAAAGAAATCAGCGAGACGCCAGATGAAATGATCTTTCAGGGTTGCGCTTCGTTACTCACACCATGCGGGACGTGGCCGGTAGCAACCACTTCACGGGCTTTTTCACAGTGTCCGGCCTGATCATCAAAGAACACATCGGCTGCAAACGCCTCAAGAAAGGCCGACTTGTCCAAGCCGCCGAGAAACAGTGACTCATCGAGCCGGATATCCCAGTCGCGCAGCGTGCGAATAACCCGTTCATGGGCCGGTGCAGAACGTGCCGTCACCAGTGCCGTGCGGATTGGGCAGTGTTCTTCAGCGAACTCGCGCTGTAACTGGTTAAGTGCGGCAAGAAACGGCTTGAACGGTCCACCACCCAGCGGCTCGCGCGCAGACTCACGCTCATGGGCCTGAAAAGCAGCAAGCCCACCCGTCTGATAGACGCGCTCCGAAGCATCGGAGAACAGCACGGCATCCCCATCAAAGGCAATACGCAATTCATTGCTGGCTGCCCGCCGCGAACCGCCGGACAGAATGGTCGCGGCGGCAAAACCAGCCTCCAGTGCGCTGCGCACGTCGTCAGCATGGGTGGAAAGAAACAGATGACAATTAAACGCCGCCAGATACGGATAGGGGCTGCGACCTCCGACAAAGGCTGCCCGCGAGATGGCCAGCCCGTAATGCTGGATCGAGTTGAATACCCGCAAACCGGTATCAGCACTGTTGCGTGAAACCAGTATGACCTCTACCCGCTCTTGGCCCAGCGAGGTGTTGAGTGACAGCAGTTTTTCCACCAGAGGAAAGGCATCGCCTTGTCCGAGAATCTCTTCCTCATGGTCGATCTGATACTGACGGTAAGCCTCTACCCCCTGACTTTCATAAACACGGTGACTGTCACTCAGGTCAAACAGCGCCCTTGATGAAATAGCCAGTACCAACTTGCCTCCGAGCCCCTTGCTCATTGCGCAGTCTCCAGACCATTGCGTTGATCGAGAAAGCACAACGCCTGATGCAGCATCTGCATGCGTGGCACGGAACAACCGGCCGCCAAGGCTGCGGCGATAGGGTTCGCATAGATGACCTGCAGTTCCATCGGTCGCCGCTGGGTGAAATCATGGAACATGCTGGGCCAGTAATCCGGCATACGATCGGTAGCCTTGAGCAAGCGTGCGGCATACCCGTCAGGCAACTCATAACCACAGGCCCTGGCGGCGCAAATGACTTCCTGCATCAATTCGCTGATCAACTCGCGTGAATGCGTATTGGCCATCAGTTCGCGGGTGCCCGCGTTGAACAATACGGAAAGCCCGTTGTAGGGCACATTCCAGACCAGCTTTTGCCAGCGCGCCTGCTCCAGATCACTGACCACCGCCGCCTCCAGGCCGGCCCGTTGAAACATCGCGGCTCCCGCCTCGAGCAACTGCTGTTGCGCCGCCTGATCCGGCGCTGCACCTGAGTGATATCCCAGATTCACCATGCCTTGCGATTGATGCACGATCACGCCAGGACTGCCGCGATGCACGCAGATAAAACACAAACCGCCCAGCAGGTGCAGCGAATCATCGAGCAGTGGTCTGAGTTGCTGCTCAACCCCCAGTCCATTCTGCAGAAGCAGCACCTTTGCTCCCCTCGCAGCCGCCTGATTGATCAGCGGGGCGAGGTCAGCATTGCTGGTGGTTTTTGCGCCCACCAGCAGCCAGTCACAGACCGGCATCTGCGCCACATCGAGGTAGGCCTGCACGGGTTGCAGCTTGATCGAGCCATGCACCGCACTGTCCAGCTGCAAACCACCGGTTTTGACGGCGGCGTAGTCACTGCGCAACAGAAAATGCACGTCATAGCCCGCCCGAGCCAGCATCAGTCCATAAAAGCCGCCGATGGCGCCCGCACCGATAACACCAATTCGTGGAGAAACTGCCGAACACTGCATAGCAAAAGCCTCTGACTGCTACCCGATGGCCACTGATTGATCGGCTGGGCAAATTACCTGCACGCGTACCGGGCAACAATCAACAACCGCAAAAATTACTGTGGGCGATTTAACCTGAAAACCAGTGGAATTGGCATAAACACGTTATTTACCGGGCTGCGGCATTGTCGGAACGGCGTCTAACGCGATAAGGTTCCGCATCCGTGCATGGCTGCCCGTTGCAACTTGTCCTGTACCCCAATGACCCCTAGCTGATGAATAGTACGATGGCCGATTTACCTATTGATGACCTTAACGTTGCCTCGAACGAGACCCTGATTACCCCGGAGCAACTGAAACGCGAAATCCCCCTGACCGCAAGCGCACTGCAGACAGTCGCCAATGGCCGCCAAGTCATCCGCAATATTCTCGATGGCAAGGATCACCGTCTGTTCGTGGTGGTCGGCCCCTGTTCCATTCATGACATCAAGGCGGCCCATGAATACGCTGAGCGCCTGAAAACACTGGCCGCTGAGGTTTCCGACAGCCTGTTTCTGGTGATGCGTGTGTATTTCGAGAAACCGCGCACCACGGTTGGCTGGAAAGGTCTGATCAATGACCCCTATCTGGATGACTCGTTCAAGATCCAGGACGGCTTGCATATCGGCCGTCAGTTGCTGCGCGACCTGGCTGAAATGGGTTTGCCTACTGCCACCGAAGCACTGGACCCGATCTCTCCGCAATACCTGCAGGACCTGATCAGCTGGTCGGCAATCGGCGCGCGGACCACCGAATCACAAACCCACCGCGAAATGGCGTCCGGGCTGTCTTCCTCGGTTGGATTCAAGAACGGTACCGATGGCAGCCTGACGGTTGCGATCAACGCCTTGCAGTCAGTCTCCAGTCCGCATCGTTTCCTGGGCATCAATCAGGAAGGTGGCGTGTCCATCGTCACCACCAAGGGCAACCCTTATGGCCACGTGGTACTGCGTGGTGGTAATGGCAAACCCAATTACGACTCGGTGAGTGTCGCCATTTGCGAGCAGGAGCTGACCAAAGGCAAGGTCTCGCGCAATATCATGATCGACTGCAGCCATGCCAACTCCAACAAGGATCCGGCACTGCAGCCCCTGGTGGTGGATAACGTGGCCAATCAGATTCTTGAAGGCAACACTTCGATCGTCGGGCTGATGGTTGAGAGTCACCTGGGCTGGGGCAGCCAGTCGATCAACAAGGATCTGAGCCAGCTCAAGTACGGTGTCTCGATCACCGATGCCTGTATCGACTGGGAGACCACCGAGAAAACCCTGCGCGGCATGCACGAAAAGCTCAAGGATGTATTGCCTACGCGTCAGCGCGGCTAAGCAGCTATACCGCCCAAAATGCCCGCCTCAGTGCGGGCATTTTTTTGCCTGTCCGCCTGGACAAGCGCCCAACAAAAAGCCACCCGCAGGTGGCTTTTTGAGAGCGGTGTGAATCAGCCTTTGATTGGCCAACCTGTTAGCTCTGCCAACGCCTTGCCGATATCCGCCAGGGAGCGAACGGTTTTAACACCGGCATCCTGCAGCGCAGCAAACTTCTCATCGGCTGTACCCTTGCCGCCGGAGATGATCGCCCCGGCATGGCCCATGCGCTTGCCGGGAGGCGCAGTCACGCCGGCAATGTAGGACACCACCGGTTTAGTGACGTTTGCCTTGATGTAAGCGGCCGCTTCTTCTTCAGCCGAACCACCGATTTCACCGATCATGACAATGGCTTCTGTCTTCGGATCTTCCTGGAACAGCTTGAGAATATCGATAAAGTTGGAACCCGGAATCGGGTCACCACCGATACCCACGCAGGTGGACTGGCCAAAGCCAGCATCGGTCGTCTGCTTCACGGCTTCGTATGTCAGGGTGCCGGAGCGCGAAACGATACCGACCTTGCCTGGCAAGTGAATGTGGCCGGGCATGATGCCGATCTTGCACTCGCCGGGAGTGATCACGCCCGGACAGTTTGGCCCGATCAGGCGTACGCCCAGTTCGTCACACTTGACCTTGGCTTCAAGCATGTCGATGGTTGGAATGCCTTCAGTGATGCACACGATCAGCTTGATGCCGCCGAAAGCCGCTTCAAGAATCGAGTCCTTGCAGAACGGCGCCGGAACGTAGATCACGCTGGCGTCAGCGCCAGTGCTCTCAACCGCTTCACGGACGGTATTGAAAACCGGCAGGCCGAGGTGCGTGGTACCGCCCTTGCCCGGCGTGACACCGCCAACCATCTTGGTGCCATAGGCAATCGCCTGCTCACTGTGGAATGTGCCCTGGCTTCCGGTGAAACCCTGGCAGATGACTTTGGTATCTTTATTGATCAGGACGCTCATTACTTGCCCTCCGCGGCTTTGACAACCTGTTGCGCAGCGTCGGTCAGGCTGGTGGCGGCAATGATATTCAAGCCACTTTCAGCCAGTACTTTAGCGCCCAATTCGGCGTTGTTACCTTCCAGACGAACCACTACCGGAATTTTCACTCCGACTTCCTTAACCGCACCGATGATGCCTTCGGCAATCATGTCGCAACGCACAATGCCGCCAAAAATGTTGACCAGTACAGCCGCCACATTGCTGTCCGACAGAATGATCTTGAAGGCTTCGGTCACGCGCTCTTTGGTGGCACCACCACCCACATCCAGGAAGTTGGCAGGTTTGCCACCATGCAGGTTGACGATATCCATGGTTCCCATGGCCAGCCCGGCGCCATTGACCATGCAGCCAATATTGCCGTCCAGCGCCACGTAGTTGAGTTCAAACTTGGCGGCATGGGCTTCACGAGGATCGTCCTGGGACGGGTCATGCATGGCGCGCAGTTTTGGCTGACGGTACATGGCATTGCTGTCGATGTTGATCTTGGCATCCAGGCAATGCAGGTTGCCGGCCTTGGTGATCACCAGCGGATTGACTTCCAGCAAGGCCAGATCGTAATCCTGAAACAGCTTGGCCAGGCCCACAAAAATGTTGGTGAACTGCTTGATCTGATCACCTTTGAGACCTAGCTGGAATGCCAGATCGCGGCCCTGGTAAGGCTGTGCGCCGACCAGCGGATCAACGGTGGCCTTGATGATTTTCTCAGGTGTTTCATGGGCAACCTTCTCGATATCCACACCGCCCTCGGTAGAGGCCATGAACACGATACGGCGGCTGGAGCGATCGACAACGGCACCCAGATACAGCTCTTTGTCGATATCAGTACAGGACTCCACCAGAATCTTGGTGACAGGCTGACCATTGGCATCGGTCTGGTAAGTGACCAAGCGCTTACCCAGCCAATGGGCTGCAAAGGCCTTGGCGTCTTCCTTGTTGCGAACCAGTTTTACGCCGCCAGCCTTGCCGCGACCACCGGCATGAACCTGGGCCTTGACCACCCATTCGGTTCCGCCAATCTTGTCGCAGGCCTCTGCCGCCGCGTCTGGACTATCGACTGCATAGCCCTGGGACACCGGCAGGCCATATTCAGCAAACAACTGCTTACCCTGATACTCGTGGAGATTCATGCTTTTCTACCGTCTTAAAATGGGTATTGCGCATTTCGGCGCTGTACTTTTGATACTGCGCCACCTGTTACAGCTTCCTGAAAAGGAGAAGGTGATGACGGTTAAGCAACCGGTCAATGTGATCACCCTGGTAAAGCGGCCCCTACCCGGTAGGGGCCAGTCTCGATCAACGCTTCTTGCGATTAGCGATGTGAATAGCGTGACCATTTACGGCCAGAGCTGCTTCATGCAGCGCCTCAGAAAGGGTCGGATGGGAGAAAACCATCATTCCCAAGTCTTCGGCACTGGTACCGAACTCCATGCCAATGGCGCCCTGCTGAACCAGTTCAGCGGCGGCCGGACCAATGACGTGCACGCCAAGAACCCGATCAGTCGCGGCGTCGGCAATGACTTTGACAAACCCGCCGGTGTCATTGGCAGCCATGGCACGCCCGCTGGCTGCAAACGGGAACACACCAACATTGACTGCCACACCTTCGGCTTTGAGCGTTTGCTCAGTCTTGCCCACCCAGGCAATTTCGGGGTGGGTATAGATGACTGACGGGATCAGGTCGTAATTCATCTGCGCCTTGTGCCCAGCGATGCGCTCGGCAACCATGACGCCCTCTTCCGACGCCTTGTGCGCCAGCATCGGCCCGCGCACCACATCGCCCACGGCATAAACACCCGGAACACTGGTTTTGCATTGATCATCGACAAAGATGAAACCGCGCTCGTCGAGCTTAACCGCGCAATCTGCTGCCAATACATTGGCAGTGACCGGGCGGCGACCGACAGCCACGATGACCTTGTCAAACGTCAGCTTCTGCTCACCCGCAGCATCGGTAAAGATAATCGTCGCCTGCTTCTTCTTGACCTCAGAGCCGGTAACGCGGGCACCCAGGCGGATGTTCAAACCTTGCTTGGTGAAGGTCTTGAACGCCTCTTTGGAAACCTGCTCGTCTGCCATCGGCAGAAACTTGTCGAGCGCTTCAAGCACCGTGACCTCTGACCCCAGACGAGCCCATACCGACCCCAACTCCAGCCCGATGACACCAGCACCGATCACGCAGAGTTTTTTCGGTACGGACTGGAAGTCCAGCGCACCGGTGGAGTCGACAATGACCGTTTGATCAACTGGTGCAGGCGGGATATCAATTGGCTTGGAGCCGGAGGCAATGATGACATTCTCGGCTTCAACGATTTCGACAGTGCCATCGGCAGCGGTCACTTCAACCTGCTTGTTGGCCAGCAATTTGCCATGACCTTCCAGCAAGGTCACGCCATTGCCCTTGAACAAGCCACTGACACCGCCAGTGAGATTCTTAACGATACCGTCCTTGCGAGCGACCATCGCCGGCACGTCGATGCTGACATCCTTGGCTTCGATGCCATGGATTTTGAACCCGTCAACGGCTTCATGGTATTTCCAGGAACTGTCCAGCAAGGCTTTGGACGGGATGCAGCCGACATTAAGGCAGGTGCCACCCAGTGCAGTTTTGCCCTGCTTGTCCTGGTACTTCTCGATACAGGCCGTCTTCAAGCCAAGTTGCGCAGCCTTGATGGCGGCCACATAGCCACCAGGGCCGGCACCGATCACTACCACGTCAAATTTCTGCGTCATAACTCTAATTCCTTGATGGGGTGAAACCGGACGTCACTCACGAATGCCGTCCGTGCTTGGCGTGTCTTCAGATATCCAGCAACAGACGAGCCGGGTCTTCCAGAAGATTCTTGATGGTCACCAGGAAGCTCACGGCCTCTTTGCCATCGATCAGGCGATGATCGTAGGACAGTGCCAGATACATCATCGGACGGATCACCACCTGTCCGTTGATGGCCATCGGACGCTGCAGAATATTGTGCATGCCAAGAATGGCTGCCTGTGGCGGGTTGACAATCGGCGTGGACATCATCGAACCGAAAGTACCGCCATTGGTGATGGTGAAGGTGCCGCCAGTCATCTCCTCGATCGACAGTTTGCCGTCGCGGGCCTTTTTGCCAAAGACCGCGATGCCGTCTTCAACATCCGCCAGACTCATCAGTTCAGCATTGCGCAAGACCGGTACAACAAGCCCCCGATCACTGGAAACGGCAACACCGATATCCTGATAACCGTGATAAACGATATCACCACCGTCAATTGAGGCATTGACCGCCGGGAAGCGCTTCAGTGCTTCAACCGAGGCTTTGACAAAAAAGGACATGAAGCCCAGACGAACACCGTTATGGGTCTTCTCGAACAGGTCTTTGTACTTCGAGCGCAATGCCATGACTTCGGTCATATCGACTTCGTTGAAGGTAGTCAGCATGGCCATGGACGATTGAGCCTCAACCAGGCGCTCGGCTACCTTGGCGCGCAGTCGGGTCATCGGCACGCGCTTCTCTACACGATCACCTGCAGCGAAGAGCGGAGCCTCAGCAGCAGGCGTTACAGGCTTCGGCGCGGCCGCTGGCGCGGACTTCTTGGCTTCCACTGCAGCAACTGCATCTTCTTTGGTAACCCGCCCGCCTTTACCTGTGCCGGTAATACTGGCCGGATCAATACCGCCTTCCTCTGCCAGCTTGCGCGCGGCAGGAGAAAGAATGGCTGCCTCTGCTGCAGCCGCCGGCGCGGGGCTGGCCGCCGCCACAGCAACCGGTGCTGGCGCGGCAACCGCACCGCCCTCGCCCAAATGCCCCAGCACTTCTCCGCTGAGCACTGTATCGCCCTCATTCTTGAGGATTTCAGCAAGCACCCCATCCGCCTCAGCAAGGACTTCCATGACGACCTTGTCGGTTTCGATATCTACCAGCAGCTCATCACGCTTTACTGCTTCACCCGGTTTCTTATGCCAGGTTGCAACGGTGCCGTCTGCAATCGATTCCGGGAATGCGGGTGCTTTGATGTCGATAGCCATGCTCTAGTGTTCCTGTCTGTTTTCGTATTGTTCTGCGCAGCTGCGTATCGAAAGCGATAACGCAGCACCGTAATCAAGTTGGTTGTTACACAGTAAAGGCGTCTTGCAGTAATTTTTCCTGCTGCTCGGCATGCATTGAAGCGTAACCACACGCCGGGGCCGCCGAACCATCCCTTCCCGCATACTCAAGGAACAACGATTTCTTGTGCCCGGACGCAACGCGCCGCATATGGTGCTGACTGCAATACCAAGCCCCCTGATTCATTGGCTCTTCCTGACACCACACGATGTGCTTGAGATTTTTGTAGCTGGAAACGACTGCCGTCAGACTACCTACCGGGAAGGGGTAAAGCTGTTCGATACGAGCAATCGCAATATCCTCACGCCCTTCTGCCCGGCGCTTTTCCAGCAGGTCGTAATAAACCTTGCCACTGCACAGGATCAGACGTTCCACCTTCTTCGGATCCAGCGGATCGATCTCATTAATCACCGTCTGGAAAGTGCCTTCGGCGAGATCTTCCAGGGTCGAGACAGCCAGTTTGTGGCGCAGCAGGGACTTGGGCGTCAGTGCGATCAGCGGTTTGCGTATAGGCCTGACTACTTGCCGACGCAACATGTGATAAACCTGAGCCGGTGTAGTCGGAACACACACCTGCATGTTGTGCTCGGCACAGAGTTGCAGGTAGCGCTCAAGACGCGCCGAAGAGTGCTCCGGCCCCTGCCCTTCATAGCCATGTGGCAACAGCATGGTGAGCCCGCAAAGACGGCCCCACTTGTGCTCACCGCTGGAAATGAACTGATCGAAGACTACCTGGGCGCCGTTGGCAAAATCGCCAAACTGTGCCTCCCAGATAACCAGCGCATTGGGCATCGTGGTGGCATAGCCATATTCGAAGGCCAGTACTGCTTCCTCCGACAGGTAAGAGTCATACAGATCGAAGCGTGGCTGCCCCTCGCTCATGTGCTGCAAGGGAATGTAAGTGCTGGCATCTTTCTGATTATGCAAAGCCGCATGCCGGTGTGAGAACGTGCCGCGGCCGACATCCTGGCCCGTGATACGAACCGGGTGGCCGTCATTGAGCAACGTGGCGTAAGCCAGATTCTCCGCATACCCCCAGTTGATCGGCAAGGCGCCAGCGGTCATCTTCTGACGGTCTTCAAGAATCTTGGCTACCTGACGCTGCAAAACCAGCCCGTCAGGCAAATCCAGCAACTTGTCAGCCAGCCTTTGCAAGGTTTTAAGATCAACACGCGTATCAAAGTGAGCCGTCCACGCATGTCCCAGATAGGGTCGCCAGTCGACGAAGAGTTCCTTATTGGGTTCCTTGACCAGACTCTTGACCACGTGCTGACCGTTGTCCAGCGCACTGCGGTATTCATCTACTTTCTGCTGCACGCGCGCGGCGTCAAGGACGCCATTATTGACCAGCGCATCGGCATAGATTTCACGAGTGGTTGGCTGTTTGGCGATCTGCTGATACATCAATGGCTGTGTGCCACTGGGCTCATCGGCCTCATTGTGTCCGCGTCGACGGTAGCAAACCAGGTCAATGACCACGTCACGCTTGAACTGCATGCGGTAGTCAACCGCCAGCTGCGTAACAAACAACACTGCTTCCGGATCATCGCCATTGACGTGGAAAATCGGCGCCTGAATCATCTTCGCGACATCGGTACAGTATTCAGTGGAGCGTGCATCTTCGGCACGACTGGTAGTAAAGCCCACCTGATTGTTGATCACGATATGGATAGTGCCGCCAGTCTTGTAGCCACGGGTCTGTGACATCTGGAAGGTTTCCATGACCACGCCTTGACCCGCGAAGGCAGCATCCCCGTGAATGGAAATCGGTAAAACCTTTGCACCAACGGCGTCCGCACGGCGATCCTGACGAGCGCGAACCGAGCCCTCCACCACAGGAGAAACAATCTCCAGGTGAGAGGGGTTAAACGCGAGCGCCAAGTGGACTTCACCGCCCGACGTCATCACATTGGATGAGAATCCCTGGTGATACTTCACATCGCCCGAGTTGAGCCCGGCGGTCTTCTTGCCTTCGAACTCATCAAACAGCTCGCGTGGATTTTTACCGAACGTGTTAACCAGTACATTCAGTCGTCCGCGATGGGCCATGCCGATCACAATTTCTTTGACACCGTATGAACCGCTGCGCTGAATGACCTCATCCAGCAAGGGAATCAGGCTTTCTCCGCCTTCAAGACCAAAGCGCTTGGTGCCCGGATACTTGGTGCCAAGGTATTTCTCCAGACCCTCGGCCGCGGTCAGACGCTCCAGCAGGTGGCTCTGTGCTTCTGCTGAAATAACCGGCCGACCATGAACCATCTCCAGGCGCTGCTGGAACCATTTGCGCTGTTCAGAATCGACAATGTGGGTGAATTCCGCACCTATGGTGCGGCAATATGTCTGCTTGAGCGCCTGCTCAATTTCACGCAAAGTCGCTTCATTCTTGCCGATATACAGCTCGCCGGTGTGGAAGCGGCTATCCAGATCAGCGTCGGTCAGTCCATAGTTATGGATCGAGAGATCAGATGGGGGAAGACGTTTCCAGAGCCCCAGAGGATCCAGCTGCGCGGCCTGATGTCCGCGCATGCGATAGGCCTGGATCAGGCGTAATACTTCAACCTGTTTGCGTTGCTGCTCATTACTGACGCCACCGGCGACAGGAGCCACCCGGCGATTGACCTTGGCCAGCTGAACGAACTGGTCGCGTATCGTTGAATGGGAAACGTCACTGGCAGTTGTGCCACTGGCAGGTAATTTCTGGAAATAGCTGCGCCACTCTTCCGGCACCGCATTTGGATCGTGCAGATAGAGCTCGTATAGCTCTTCCACGTAGGCAGCGTTACCACCGGATAGATGTGCGCTGTTCCACATGCGCTGCATTACGCTTTCTTGCATGCTAGGTCACCCTCATAAAGGGGAACACTACCGGCGTGAGTCCGATTCAGCTTATACAGTCCAATGCAGCGACTTGATAAGCCACTACGGGTCCCGCAGATAGTCCGGGCACCAGCCCGGATCCCCTGCTGGTCGTCTAATTCAATTGGAGACGCGACTTTGTGGGTTGCGACTCATGTCAGTAACACGCCACCGACTTGTTAACAGTGGCGCGGTTGGATCGAGCGATGATGTATCAGGTACCACTTTGCAGCAGCATATTGCGCACATGGCCAATAGCTTTGGTCGGGTTCAAACCTTTCGGGCATACATTCACGCAGTTCATGATGCCCCGGCAGCGAAACACGCTGAACGGATCATCCAGCGCTGCCAGACGCTCTGCTGTCTTGGTATCACGACTGTCAGCCAGGAATCGATAGGCTTGCAACAGTGCCGCCGGACCGAGGAACTTGTCCGGATTCCACCAGAATGACGGACAGGACGTCGAGCAGCAGGCGCACAGGATGCACTCATACAAGCCGTCGATTTTCTCGCGCTGCTCGGGAGACTGCAGACGTTCGATAGCCGGTGCCGGAGTATCGTTTTGCAGGTAAGGCTGCACTTTCTCGTATTGCTTGTAGAAAATGCTCATGTCTACAACCAGATCACGAATGATCGGCAATCCCGGCAACGGGCGAACAACCAGCTTGTTGTTCACAACCGTTGCTGAAAGCGGAGTGACACAGGCAAGGCCGTTTTTGCCATTGATATTCATGCCGTCCGAACCACACACGCCTTCACGGCAGGAACGACGATAAGAGAAGGTCACATCCTGCTCTTTGATCAATGCCAGAACATCGAGAACCATGATGTCCTTGCCGTCGGTGTCTACCTGAAAGTCCTGCATGAACGGAGCAGCATCCTGCTCCGGGTTATAGCGATAAACACTGACTTGCAGCATATTGGCTTGTGACATTGCTATCACCCTCAATAAGTACGTACTTTCGGTTCAAAAGCAGGAACGGTCTTCGGTGCGAAATTCACTGCGCGCTTGGACACGCGCTTCTCGCCCGGGAAGTACAGCGAGTGACACAGCCAGTTCGCATCATCACGCTCTTCGAAGTCTTCGCGGGCATGGGCACCACGCGACTCCTTGCGGATCTCTGCGGCAATCGCCGTCGCTTCCGCCACTTCCAGCAGATTCTGCAATTCCAGCGCTTCGATGCGCGCGGTGTTGAACGCCTGACTCTTGTCGGCAATCTTCACACCGGCAATCCGCTCACGCAGGTCAGCAAGCTGGGCAATACCCTTCTGCATGTATTCGCCTGTGCGGAAAACACCAAAGTAGTTCTGCATGCAGCTCTGCAGTTCCTTGCGCAGCGGAGCAACGTCTTCACCGGAAGCGCGCTCGTTTACACCATTCAGGCGCTTGAGTGATTGCTCGAGATCCGTCTCGCTGGCACCGCGGTGGTCGATACCTTCCTTGAGCGCCTTCTCCAGATGGAGCCCGGCCGCACGACCGAACACCACCAGGTCGAGCAACGAGTTGCCGCCAAGCCGGTTGGCGCCATGCACCGACACGCAGGCAACTTCACCCACAGCAAAAAGACCTTCGATGATCTTGTCGTTGCCGTTGGCGTCCTGAGTAATAGCCTGACCATGAATATTGGTCGGAACACCGCCCATCATGTAATGGCAGGTCGGAATGACCGGGACCGGATTTTTCGTCGGGTCAACATGGGCAAAGGTCTTGGACAATTCGCAGATACCCGGCAGACGGCTATGCAGCACTTCTTCACCCAGGTGATCCAGTTTGAGCAGTACGTGATCCTTGTTCGGACCACAACCGTTGCCGGCAATCACTTCCTTGACCATCGAGCGAGCAACAACGTCACGACCGGCGAGATCCTTGGCGTTGGGTGCATAGCGCTCCATGAAGCGTTCGCCATGGGCATTAATCAGGTAACCACCTTCGCCACGGCACCCTTCGGTAACCAGAACGCCGGCACCGGCAATGCCTGTCGGGTGGAACTGCCACATCTCGATATCCTGCACCGGCACACCGGCACGCAGCGCCATACCGACACCGTCGCCGGTATTGATCAGGGCATTGGTGGTCGACGCATAGATCCGACCTGCACCGCCAGTGGCGAGCACAACGGCCTTGGAGCGGATGTAAACGGTTTCACCGGTTTCGATGCAAATGGCAATCACGCCGACAATGGCGCCATCCTGATTCTTCACCAGATCAACAGCGAACCACTCATTGAGGAAAGAGGTGCCGGCCTTGAGGTTGGCCTGATACAAGGTATGCAGCAAGGCATGACCGGTACGGTCTGCCGCAGCACAGGTACGTGCCGCCTGGGTAGCATTATCCGGCCCCTTGGACTGACCACCGAAAGGACGCTGGTAGATACGCCCTTGCTCGGTGCGTGAAAACGGCAGCCCCATGTGCTCCAGTTCGAATACAGCCTCGGGACCCACCGAGCACATGTACTCAATGGCGTCCTGATCGCCGATGTAGTCAGATCCTTTAACGGTGTCATACATGTGCCAGCGCCAATCATCATTCGGATCGGCCGAGGCGATTGCGCAGGTAATTCCGCCCTGGGCAGAAACGGTATGCGAACGGGTTGGGAAAACCTTGGTGACTACAGCAGTCTTGTGACCGCCCTGAGCCAACTGCAGCGCCGCGCGCATGCCGGCACCACCACCACCGATGATGATGGCGTCATAGGAAAGAGTAGGAATGTTAGCCATTAATCAGATACCCCAGAGAATCTGTACGCCCCAAACGAAGAGCACGAACATCAACATGCCGCAGAACGCCTGCACCAGGAACCGCACAACAGTGGCCCACTTGCCCAAGGCCATGGGTGTCAGGTAATCCGTGGTGATTGTCCACATGCCCACCCAGGCATGCACGCTGCCGGACAAAAGGGCTAGCAGAGTGAAGATACGCATCCAGCTCTGGGTAAACAGGCTCTTCCAGTCATCAAAGGCAAGCCCTGGATTTGACACCAGAAAGCCCAGCAGAAAGAGAAAATAAGCAGCCAGAACAACGGCAGATACCCGCTGGGCCATCCAGTCATACAGACCGGAACGCGAAAAGTTAGTTACGTTGGTTACCATATCCAGACACCTGCCAGCAGAATCAGAACCAGAGAGACAGCCAGGACAACCTTGGAGCCAAGCTTGCCACCTTCAAGGGTCTCACCAACGCCCATATCCATAACCAGGTGGCGGATACCGGCGACCAGGTGATACAGCAGGGCAGACAACAGACCCCAGACAACCAGCTTCGCCAGAGGATGGGCCATACAAGCCTTAACCTGATCAAAGCCTTCAGCCGAAGACAGCGAAACGTCCAAACCATAAAGAAGTATGGCAATCCCGAAAAACAGGATCACACCGGAAATCCTGTGCAGGATCGAGGTGTAGGCAGTAATGGGGAGTTTTATAGTCCGAAGATCTAAATTGACAGGTCGTTGGCTATTCATGGCTTCTTGATCACACTTAGAGCCCCAGGGAGCAGAGCAAGTTGTCGGGAAGTGCACTACAGGGACGCATAACCCGGGAGTGTCGAGCATCAGCACACGGGGCTTGCCCCCTGCTGAAGTCGGATGCGGAGTATAGGACAGCCAAAGCCCTCATTACAATGCAAACGGCACCCTCCAACTGGCGTATTGCGCTTCGCAAAAAAAGCGCGTAAATGGCGTACTAGAGCAGTAAAAGTCCGCATGACTGACAGTCATCAGCAACCGCCTTGGTCAAATTGACTTTCAACTTTTTGACTCTATAGTGTCCCGGCCCCGCGTCGGGGCAGACAGATGATTTCAAGCAATTAGGGAGGCCACAATGGCTGACAATAAAGCGCAGTTGATCATCGAGGGCTCTGCCCCGGTCGATCTGCCTATTTTGAACGGCACGGTTGGTCCGGACGTGATCGATGTTCGCGGCCTTACAGCCTCTGGCCGCTTCACTTTTGACCCCGGCTTCATGTCAACGGCTTCCTGCGAGTCGAAGATCACCTACATCGACGGCGACCAAGGCATCCTTTTGCACCGCGGTTACCCGATTGAGCAACTGGCCCAGCACTCTGACTACCTTGAAACCTGCTTCCTTCTGCTCAATGGCGAATTGCCAACTGCTGCAGAGAAGGAAAAGTTCGTCAGCACCATCAAGAACCACACCATGGTGCACGAGCAACTCAAGACCTTTTTCAACGGCTTCCGTCGTGATGCCCACCCGATGGCCGTCATGTGCGGCGTGGTAGGCGCATTGTCTGCCTTTTATCACGACTCACTGGACATCAATAACCCGCAACACCGTGAGATTTCGGCCATGCGCCTGATTGCCAAGATGCCGACTCTGGCAGCCATGGCATACAAATACTCCATGGGCCAGCCCATGATGTATCCGCGCAACGACCTGTCCTACGCTGAAAACTTCCTGCACATGATGTTCAACACCCCCTGTGAGATCAAGCCGATCAGCCCGGTACTGGCCAGGGCGATGGACAAGATTTTTATCCTGCATGCGGATCATGAGCAGAATGCTTCGACCTCCACCGTTCGCCTGGCAGGCTCCTCCGGTGCCAACCCGTTTGCCTGTATTGCATCGGGTATTGCCGCACTCTGGGGCCCGGCTCACGGCGGCGCCAACGAGGCTGTGCTGAGCATGCTGGACGAAATCGGTGACGTATCGAACATCGAAAAATATATCGCCAAGGCCAAAGACAAGAATGACCCATTCAAGCTGATGGGCTTCGGTCACCGGGTTTACAAGAACTTCGACCCGCGCGCCACGGTCATGAAAAAGACCTGCGACGAAGTGCTGGCAGAGCTGGGCATCAATGATCCTAAGCTCGAACTGGCTATGCGCCTGGATGAAATCGCGCGCAGCGACCCCTACTTCGTGGAGCGTAACCTGTACCCGAACGTGGACTTCTACTCCGGCATCATCCTCAAGGCCATCGGCATTCCAACCAGCATGTTTACCGTGATTTTTGCGGTATCGCGCACCGTTGGCTGGATCTCACACTGGAAGGAAATGCTCTCCAGCCCCTACAAAATAGGCCGCCCCCGCCAGCTGTATACCGGGTATGACCGACGCGATTACGCGCCACTGAAAGATCGCAAGTAAACATGCTGTTATGACCAAAGGCTGCCTCGGCAGCCTTTAGTTTTTCTGCACGGTCAGATCCTCCAGCCAACCAATCAATTGCATAGCCTGCTCGCGGGTTTCACCGCAGACATGGGGATCTGCATTGAATTTTCCGCACACTGCCGGACGCTCCGGACTACCGAAAATCCTGCACCGATAGTCGTCGGACAACTGCACGCAGCGCTCGCCCGCAGCCTTGCCATCCGGCATGCCGGGGATCGAAGACGTTATGGACGGTGCTATGCAGCAAGCACCACAACCCGCACGACATTGCATATGAGCTGAACCCTGAGAATATTTCCGGCCGAGTTTAAGCGCTGCGGCTGACCTGCGCAGCACAACTCACTCGGCAAAATCCTTAATCACCTCACGCAACTGCCCGCCTACCAGAGAGTCAGCCTGATAGAAAACCGCCGGCTCTCCGAGTGGCGCATTCACCGAAACGGAGCCGCCCTGCCCCATGTCATATACCTTGCCTGACCAGAGATGCGTCCAGCGCCCGGTCGGTAATTGCACATCCAGCTGAGTAATACCCGGTTCCAGTACAGGCGCAACCAGCACTTGCTCACCGAGCAGGAAACTGCGCGGCAACTCGCGGATATTCGCCAGATCATCCGGATAATGCATCCACAACGGCCTGACCAGCGGCAATCCCTGCTGACTGGCCTGAGCCATCAACTCGGCGCGATACGGCGCCAATGCGGCAAAGATCCTGGCAAAACGGGCAAAATGCCGGGTCGCTGCGACTGAACTGTACACCTGCTGATTGTCGTCAGGCCGGTTGCCCTCGTGGCTGCGGTAGAGACTGGTGAAGGCAGAGAACTCCATCCAGCGCAGCAGCAACTCCTCACTGCGGAAATAGTTTTTCAGCGGATTGGCGATCGTGGTGTAGCCGCCAATATCGCTGTGGTTGAGGCTGAACCCCGAGAGCCCACCCGAGAGCAGTCCGAGCAAGGCGCTGTGCAAACCATCCTGGGCATCCCAGCTGACCAGCTGATCGCCCAGCCACATGCTGGTAGTCAGGCCGGGGCTGCGACTGAAGCCGGCACGGGTGAAGAAAAACAGCTCGCCCTGCCCGCCCACCTCATCAATCACTTCACGATTGAGCGCGGCCCACTGCTCAGGAAAGCGGTTATGCGCCAAGGCAGCCGGTTCGCCATTGGCCAGCTGGCTGTCAAACGGCAAGGCCTCACTGAAGTCCGCCATCCAGCCGGAAAATCCGGCGGCCAGCATTTCATCCTTGAGCACCTGCTTGAGCCAGGCACGCGCTGGTGGATGGGTGATGTCCACCAGGCCGGCGCTGAAACTGGTATTGAGTAAATCCAGCGGCTGCTGATGCCGATCAACCACCAGATAGCCCTTGCTCAAAGCCTCCTGATACAGATTGCGTGACGCGCCGGCTTTTCTGCTGACATCCACCAGAAACGGATTCACGTAGGCCAGCGTGCGAATATTGCGTTCGGCAAGCTGCTGATTAAAGGCTTTCCAGTCCGGGTAATGCGCGGTGTCGAGCGTCCAGTTCCACCACAGTTGCTTGCCAAACGATGTGGTTCTTTGACCGACCCAGTCCTGCAGCCACACGCCGGCCAACGGCACCTGTCCGGCATCCAGCTGCGCCAGTGCTTCCTTGACCTTCGCGGTTCCGCCCTGCACTCCAACAATGGCGCCTTGTTGCGTCCAGGCTGGCAGCGGCGGCATCCGTCCGACCACCGAGGTATGCGCCTCAATCAGGCTGGCGGGAGAATTACCCTGATAAATATGACCGAGCAAAGAGCCGTCATGGACTTCCAGCTGGATCCGTTGTGAATCACGCATGTCCACTACCTGATAGGCACTGGAGTCACTGAAAAAGCTGCGCAGTTTGGAGGTGAGATAAAACGGCACCGGTGCATAGCTGCTCCACCACTTGCCACCGGCGCGGGCACTGATATCGGCACCCAGCGTGATCGGCTGCAGACCGCGCCCAATGCCCTGCTCCATCACCAGAATGGGCAAACGCTCACCTGCCAGATCAAAGCGGCTGAATTGCTCGCCAAAACCGAAAAAATGCTCGTCTTCATCGCGGCTCCAGCTCAGATAGAGCCTGTTCAGCTCTGGATCATCCAGTGCCAGCGCAAACCGGACGCCGCGGGTTTCGTCCGCCTGAAAGATCAACGCATAACCCACGCTACGCCCGTATCCACAGCTCAAGCGTCCACGCAGCGCGACCTTGTCTGCGTTGACTTCGATGCGCTCCAGACGCTGCTGCGTGCATAGCAATTTGCGCTGCTCATCAACGAAGAAAGCCCCACGGTGCTCTTCCACATCAGCAGCTCCGATGCCGGCAGCCAGAAAACCACCGGTTGTCGACCAAAGACTTTTGTCCGGATTGGCAGAAGCGACAAGCTCAAATGTCTGACCACTCCAGTGCAACGCATAAGCACCGAAGACAAATTGCGCGGGCTTCTGCAGGGGCTCAGAGACCTGCAACTCAGCCCACACCGGGCGCTGCTTCCAGGCCTCACGGGCGAACTGGAGGCTCGTCGCCAGCGCCATCAATCCCAGTCCGAACAGAACAACTTTCTGCCAACGCTTCATCATGGATCCTTTTGTGGTTATCTATACGGCGTCAGAATCAAGCCTGCTCAGGCACAACTATTGGGAGTCCTACGCATGCCGGTCTGGTTGCAAACTGCTGTACTGCTGTCTCTGTCCAACATTTTCATGACCTTTGCCTGGTATGGGCATCTGAAAACACTGAACAGCAAACCGTGGATCATTGCCGCCCTGATCAGCTGGGGCATCGCACTGTTCGAATACCTGCTGATGGTGCCCGCCAACCGGATTGGCTACACCGAACTGTCTATCAGCCAGCTGAAGATCATGCAGGAAGTCATCACCCTCAGCGTGTTCGTGCCCTTCGCCGTGCTGTACATGCAGCAACCGCTGAAACTCGATTA
This sequence comes from Pseudomonas sp., assembly GCA_035562615.1. Classification (GTDB taxonomy): domain Bacteria; phylum Pseudomonadota; class Gammaproteobacteria; order Pseudomonadales; family Pseudomonadaceae; genus Aquipseudomonas. Next base: position 31,300 of record DATMWH010000035.1, read on the forward strand.
CCTGTGGGCAGGACTGTGCCTGCTGGGTGCGGTGTATTTTATCTTTCGCACCTGACTTCCACAGGTTCGGGTAACGCCAGATCAACTGGCCAATGGCGTCAGGTTCAGTTTGCCGGTTTGAGGCGGGCAATCAGACTGGAAGTGTCCCAACGATTGCCACCCATGGCCTGCACATCGGCATAGAACTGATCCACCAGGGCCGTCACCGGCAACTGCGCGCCGTTGCGACGCGCCTCATCCAGCACAATCGACAAATCCTTGCGCATCCAGTCAACCGCAAAACCGAAGTCGAACTGGCCGGCCAGCATGCTCTGGTGGCGATTTTCCAGCTGCCAGGACTGCGCTGCCCCCTTGCTGATCACCTCCATGGCGGCGTGCCCGTCCAGCCCCGCACACTGGGCAAAATGCAGGGCTTCGGAGAGCCCTTGCACCAGCCCGCCTATGCAGATCTGGTTGACCATCTTGGTCAGCTGACCGCTGCCCACCGGCCCCATCAGTTTCATCATCCTGGCGTAACTGTCGATGACCGGAGCGACACGCTGATAAAAAGCCTGTTCACCCCCCAGCATGATGCTCAACATGCCGTTTTCAGCACCCGCCTGACCACCGGAAACCGGCGCATCAAGGAAGCCGATCTCACGTTCAGCGGCGATCATCGCCATTTCCCGCGCCACGTTAGCCGATGCGGTGGTGTGATCCACCAGAAGCGTGCCCGGCGCCATACCGGCAAAAGCGCCATCCGGCCCGAGCAGCACGGCACGCAGATCGTCATCATTGCCGACGCAGGTCATCACAAACTCGGCGCCCCGGGCGGCTTCACGCGGGGTTCCGGCAGACTCGCCGGCGAAGGTTGCGCACCATGACTCGGCTTTCGCCGGAGTGCGGTTGTAGACACACACCTGATGCCCTTCAGAGGCCAGATGACCGGCCATGGGAAAGCCCATGACCCCCAGTCCGATAAACGCTACTTTCGCCATACATCACCCCGAGACAAAGAATTCTGGCGAGCCTAGCACGCAGCCCCACCAAAGGCAGCTCAGGTAATGCAAGGTGCTGGCGTGACGCCGCTGGGCCGCTTGGGCATAATGCGCGACCCTTTTCTCCACCCTTCCCAGAGGAACATCGCATGTTCAAAGTCAACGAGTACTTCGACGGCACCGTCAAATCCATCGCCTTCGACATGAGCGAAGGCCCGGCAACCATCGGTGTGATGGCCGCCGGCGATTACGAATTCGGTACCGCGCAACTGGAAGTCATGCACGTCATCGCCGGCGCCCTCAGCGTCAAGCTGCCTGGCAGCGACACCTGGGAAGCCTTTGCCAGTGGCAGCCAGTTCACCGTCCCAGCCAACAGCAAATTCCAGCTGAAGGTCGCGCAGGACACCGCCTATCTCTGCGAATACCGCTGAGTCTGACGGCCTTTGCGCAAGCACTGGCCGGCTTTTTTATGCCGATTGCGTCGTGCAGCGGACTGTGGGGTGGACATCTCGCAAAGCGAATGTCCACCAGCCCAACACCGGCGGAACGTTCAAACTTCAGCGGGCCCGATCAGTAATCAGGCAGAAGCAGTTTCATCGGAATGATTGAACTGCAACTCCGCCAGCCGTGCATACAACGCATTGTTATTCACCAGTTGCTGATGCGTACCCAAGGCCACCAGCTGGCCGTGATCGATCACCGCAATCCGATCAGCGTCTTTCACCGTGGCCAGGCGGTGCGCGATAACCAGTGTGGTGCGTCCCGCCATCAAGCCGGGCAAGGCCTGTTGTATCAGGTGCTCACTTTCGGCATCCAGCGCACTGGTGGCCTCATCGAGCAGCAGGATCGGCGCATCCACCAACAGCGCCCGGGCAATTGCCAGTCGCTGACGCTGCCCCCCCGATAAACCCAGACCGGCGTCACCCAGCCGCGTCTGATAACCCTGTGGCAGCTTCATGATGAAATCATGGGCATAGGCGGCTTTGGCGGCGGACTCGACCTCGGCCTGCGAGGCGTCGGGCCGGCCGTAGCGGATGTTCTCCTCCACGCTGCCGAAAAACAGTGCCGGATTCTGCGATACCAGGGCAAAACAGCGGCGCAGATCCGCCGGATCAAGCTCAAGAATGGGCACGCCCTCGATACGGATCTCGCCTTCCTGCGGATCAAAGAAGCGCAGCAGCAGATCGAACAGGGTCGATTTTCCCGCGCCGGAAGGGCCAACCAACGCCAGCGTCTCACCGGCCGAGACCGTCAGATTGATCCCGTCCAGGGCAAAGTGTTGCGGGCGTGACGGGTAGGCGAAGCGCAGATACTTAAACTCCACGCGACCACTGACGCGTTGCGGCAAACGCTGCCCACCGGCAAGCGGCGCTTTGATCGCGTTAGTGGTCTGCAGCAGCTCGGCAATCCGTTCGGCGGCTCCGGCCGCGCTTTGCAGTTCGCCGATCACCTCACTGATGGTGCCGAAGGAGGAACCGACGATCAGGCTGTAGAACACGAACGCTGCCAGATCACCGGGGGAAATGCGTCCGGCTATGACATCCATGCCGCCGACCCAGAGCATTACCCCTACCGCGCCAAGCACCAGCAGGATCACCACACTGATCAGGGCGGCACGCTGTTTGATGCGTTGCCGCGCGGCGTTGAAAGCAGCCTCGGCGGTTTCGGCAAAGCGCAGCTTGTCCTGCGGCTGGTGGTTGTAGGCCTGAACGGTCTTGATCTGGCCGAGGGTTTCCCCCACGTAGCTGCCGACATCCGCCACGCGGTCCTGACTCTGCCGTGACAAGGCGCGGACCCGGCGCCCGAACAACAGAATCGGCAGCACCACCAGCGGCAAGGCAGTAATCACGATGGCCGTCAGTTTGATATTGGTGATGAACAGGAAAATGATCCCGCCAATCAGCATGATGCAGCTGCGCAGCGCCATCGACAGCGATGAACCGATCACCGACTGCAGCAAGGTGGTGTCGGCCGTCAGTCGCGACTGGATCTCGGAGCTACGGTTGCTTTCGTAAAAGCCCGGATGCAGTTCGACCAGATGGTTGAACACCTTCTTGCGAATATCCGCCACACAGCGTTCACCCAGCCAGGAAACCAGATAGAAGCGAATGTAAGTGCCCACCGCCATGGCCAGCACCAGCAGGAAAAACAGTGCAATCGATTGATTCAAAGCAGCAGTCGATTCGGTGGCCAGGCCCTGATCGACCAGCAGGCGAATGCCCTGCCCCATGGACAGGGTGATGATGGCGGTAAACAACAAGGCCGCCAGCGCGCCGAGCACCTTCCAGCGGTAAGGTGCAATAAAGCGCCCGGCAAGTTGCAGGGCGTGACGATGGCGTGTCGAGAGCAAAGTGGCCAAGGTTATAAATCTCCGGTGCGGTAACCCAGCGGATAGAGTAATTCTTCTTTGTAGCCGGCCCAGACCCGCACGACGTCGGGAAAACTGTCGTCCAGTTGCGGGTCACCGCTATCGACCAGCAGAGGACGTCCGCCCAGGGTTTGCAGCTTGCGCTTGGTGGCGACCACCCGCAGCCGGTCAAGGCCGATGCGACGCAGCACCCGCGGGCTGATCTGCTGGTTGCCACGACCGAGAATATGCCCCTGCCCGCCGATCGCCGTCACCAGCAGGTAAGCCGGATGCCCGTCGACCAGCTCGAACAATTGCGCTTCGCTGACATCCCGCGCCAGCACCTGGCCGTTCTCGATCACGTCGACCCCCAGCAAGGTCGTGTCCAGCGCAAGATTTCTGGCCAGGCCGTGCAAGGTGGAGCCGGGGCCGAGGACATAGCGCACACCCTCCTCCCAGCTGTCGTTCAGCCAGTCGGCCAGATCGCTGAGCACCAGCTCTTCGGACTCCATACCGGCCTGTTTCACATGCTGCATGTAGTGGCCCGGCTCCGGCACGGTCAGCTCGCCATACCAGCGCGCCGCCACCCGCCCGTCACGCAGGGCGCTCTCATCCAGATCACGTACCTCGCCCGAGGTCAGCCGCACCAGTCCGCCCTCCACCAACTGCCGTGCCAACTCGCCGGCCGCCCGTGGACTGATGGCATATACGCCCGAATGAATCTTCACCCCGGCGGGAATGCCCAGCACCGGTTGTTGCCCATGCACGGCGGCGCACACGTCGCGGGCGGTGCCATCGCCGCCGGCGAACAGAATCAGTGCACAACCCTGCGCCTGTAATTGGCGCACGGCCTCGCGGGTATCCTCGGCACGGGTCGGACCGGCATGCGGTTGCCCGAGCACGCGATGCACAAAGCCCATCTGCGCCAGCAGATCGGCACCCATCAGGCCCGCAAAGGTCAGAAACTCGAGTCGCCCCGCCAACGGCAGCAACAGCTCCAGCGCCTGCCGGGTGCGCTCAGTCGCACGCGGTGTGGCGCCCATTTCGAGCGCCACAGCGGCAACGCCGTCACTGCCCTTGAGGCCGACCGAACCGCCCAGCCCCGCCAGCGGATTGATGATCAATCCCAGCCGGAACAATGACTCAGACACGTTCACAGCCCAAGGCCCTGACTGCCGCATCCAGTACCGAATCAGCCGCCTGCAGGCGAACCTTGAGGCCGTCTATTTCACGGCGCAGCGGATAGGCCTTGCGCAACTGGTCAAACGCCGCGCGACGCTGCTCAGGTGCTGCGAGCAAACTGCGGCGAAAGTCCGCATCGTCACGCCGGGGATCGTAAACCGCGCGACACAGCAACGGTAACGCCAGAGCCACGGGGGTCGCCGGATCAAGGCTGATTTCCCGCAGCAGCTGGCGCGGCAACAGTGCCTGCAACTCAACCGCTGGCTGTAGCTGCTGCCAGGCGCAAAAGGCCTGATAGATCTGCGCCGTGCCGCGCAACTTGCCATCCAGGCTGTAACCGGCAATGTGCGGGGTGGCCAGACGGCACAAGGCGGCCAGCTCGACATTCACCAGTGGCTCGCCTTCCCAGACATCCAGCACCACCTGCAGGTCAGCGCGTTCACGCAAGACCTCCAGCAGAGCCGGGTTATCCACCACTGCACCGCGGCTGGCATTGATCAGCCAACTGCCGGTACGCAAGCGCGCCAACACGGAGCGGTCGATCAGGTGCCGGGTCTGCTGATCCAGCGGGGTGTGCAGGCTGATCACATCACAGTCGTCGAGGATCTGCGCGAGGCTGACATAGTCCCCGCCTTCCGCCGTCTGACGTGGCGGATCGCACACCCTGACGCGCCAGCCAAGCCCGCGCAAGACTGCCACCAGCCGGCTGCCGACCTGACCGGCGCCGACCACGCCATAAGACCGGCTCGCCGGATCGACGCCCTGCTGCTCGGCCAGCGCCAGAATGCTGCCCAGCACGTAATCCACCACACCCCGTGCGTTACAACCGGGCGCACTGGCCCAGGTGATGCCGGCAGCGCTGAAATGCTCGATATCCAGATGATCAGTGCCGATGGTGCAGGTGCCGACAAAACCCACCTTGCTCTGCGCCAGCAGTTCGCGGCTGACCGGCGTCACCGAGCGCACCAGCAGCGCGTCGGCATTGCGTACCGCGGCGGCATCAATGGCGCGGCCGGGCAGGCGGCGGATCTCGCCGAATCCGGCAAAAAACTCGTCAAGCAGCGGAATATTTTCGTCAGCAACGATCAGCATGGCAGGCCCCTGTCTCAGGTCGGGCATTCTACTGCATGACGGCTTTCAAGCGGCTGATTCCTCGCCCGGAAGAGTCTCAGCGCGTAAACTGTGGCGCTGACTTTCTCCAGGTACACCCTCTTGTCCAGCCTCGCTCCCCGCCTCGCCCGCATTCGCTCTGAACTCAGAGGATTGCTGGTGCTGGCGGTGCCCATCATGATTGCCCAGCTGTCCTACGCCGCCATGGGCTTTGTCGATACGGTGATGGCCGGACAGGTCAGCGCCCGCGATCTGGCCGCCGTGGCCCTGGGTAACTCGCTGTGGGTGCCGGTGTTTCTGCTGATGACCGGCATCCTGCTGGCCACCACCCCCAAGGTCGCGCAACGTTACGGCGCCGGTCAGCACGCGCAGATTGCGCCGCTGGTGCATCAGGCGCTGTGGCTGGCCCTGCTGGTAGGCAGTCTGTCGGGGATCGCCTTGTGGAATGCCGAACCGATCCTGCATCTGATGCAGGTCGATGCCAGTCTGATCGAGCCGGCCATGGGCTACCTGCAAGCCATTGCCTGTGGTTTCCCGGCTATTGCGCTGTTTCATGTGCTGCGCTGCTACAGCGATGGCCTGGGACTGACGCGCCCGACCATGGTGCTGGCGGTGCTCGGCCTGCTGCTGAACATTCCGCTGAACTACATCTTTATCTACGGCAAGCTCGGTCTGCCGGCGATGGGCGGCGTTGGCTGCGGCTGGGCAACCTCGTTGGTGATGCTGGCGACGCTGCTGGGCATGCTGGTCTGGGTCAGCGTGTCGGCGCATTACCGCCACAGCCGGCTGCTGCGAGCGTTTCACTGGCCACAGTTAGCGGTCATTCGCCGCTTGCTGAATATCGGCCTGCCGATTGGCATCGCGGTGTTCGCCGAGTCCAGCATCTTTGCCGTGATTGCGCTGCTGATCGGTTCCATGGGCGCGACCATGGTGGCCGGTCACCAGATCGCGCTGAATTTCAGCTCACTGGTGTTCATGATCCCTTACTCGCTGGGCATGGCTGTTACCGTGCGCGTCGGTCATGCACTGGGGGCGGACAATCCCCGCGAAGCGCGTTTTGCCAGTGGCGTGGGCATGGGTGCGGCACTGGTGTACGCCTGCGTTTCCTCAAGCTCGATGTTGTTGATGCGCGAGCATATCGCCGAGATTTACACCCAGGACCTTGCGGTGATCGCGGTGGCTGGTTCGTTGCTGATCTATTCAGCGATTTTTCAGTTTTCCGATGCCATTCAGGTCACCGCAGCCGGGGC
>DATMWH010000036.1:0-13996 GCA_035562615.1 Pseudomonas sp.
CGCTATCCGGATTTCCGCCTCGACGTCTATCCCACCCATCGCTCGGCGGCCTACCCGCAATGGGTACTGGACAACACCCTGAAAAACGCCGCCCAGGCGACCAACAGTGAAGATGGCATGGGCGTCAGCAATGCCCTGCCGGGTACGCCATTCCCGATTCCGGCAGACGGCACCCAGGCAATCTGGAACCATTTGCTGCGTTACATGGGCGGCACGGCCGAAAGCAAGTTCGACAACTGGAATGTGGACAATGCCGGCGTGGCGACGCTGGCCACCACCGGGGAAGCCACGGTCAACTTCCCGTTCTATGAGAACGAGGCACGCACCACTACCGGTGAGCCCAAGGAAACCTTCTACCGGATCAAACTCAATTACACCGCACCGGCTCGCCGTGCCGGAGAAGCCACGCTGATTCAGGATGCGCTCAATCCCCTGGAGCAACCGCGGCGTGCCTGGCAGTACCTGCCAGGGCAGCGCCGGGTCAAGCTGGCCCCGGACCTTGCCTATGACACACCAAACCCCGGATCAGCCGGCGCTTCAACCTACGATGACACCTTTGTCTTCTCAGGTTCGATCGACCGCTTTGACTGGAAGCTGCTGGGCAAGAAAGAGCTGCTGGTGCCCTATAACAACTACAAGATCGTTTACGACACCGACGTCGAGGGCATGCTGACGCCGAACGTGGTGAATCCTGATTTTGTGCGCTGGGAACTGCACCGCGTCTGGGTCGTGGAGGCCACGTTGAAACCCGGCAAGCGCCACATTTATCACCGGCGCGTGTTCTACCTTGATGAAGATACCTGGCAGGCGCTGGCCTCTGATGAATACGATGCCCGTGGTGAAATCTATCGTGGTTCCCTGGCATTCCCGGCACCCAGCTACGACGTCAAGGTTCCGGTCGGACCGGCGCACATGATCTACGACCTGATCAAGGGCAGTTACAACATCACCGGCATGACCGGCCCTTACGGTGGTGTCAAATTCGTCCCGCCGCTGAGCCCGGTAAAATGGACGCCAGAGTCACTGGCAGGCGTCGGCATTCGCTAGTCATCTGCCCACACTCAACGGCCTGCTCTGATGCAGGCCGTTTTTTATTCAGCGCTGTCAGCCAGCCGTTCAGCGGTGGCGCGACAGAACCAGACTATTTGCTGATCCGGCCCGCTGAAGTTTTAACACTCAACGCGCGGTTATACGGGTGGGTTAGCAACGAACAGCGGAGTGTCGCCTTGCGTGGTGACCCCCGGCGTCATCCACCATCGAGGCCAATGGCATCGCCCTTATCCGGCTCACGGGCGTTTGTTGGGTTACGGCCGTGGGCCTAACCCAACCTAGAACATCAGGAGATTAACCGGCCGGATCAACAGGTTCGCCTGCGGGCTCGGCTTCGGGCGCACTCAGCGGCACCACCACGGTAAAACAACTGCCCAACTCCGGCAGGGTACGCAGGCTGATGGTTCCGCCCAGTACACCGGTGACCAGGCTATACACCACATACAGCCCCAGCCCCGAACCACCCTGCCCCAGTTGCGTGGTGAAAAACGGATCGAAGACCTTTCGCGCGATTTCCTCGCTCATGCCGATCCCATCGTCCTGCACGCTGATGGACACCGCCGGGCTGTCTTTCAGGTTGACTGGCTCAGCACTGATCTTGATGCTCAGTTGCGGGTGATCACCTCGCGCGTGGATCACCGCATTCTCAACCAGTGTGCTGATTGCCTGCTCCAGTGCCCCGGGATAACTGTTCAGTTCGAGTACTTGCGGGATGTCATGGGTGACCGAAACCGGCTGGTGCTTGTAGCCGGGAGCAACAGTCAGCAGCGTTTCTTCCACCGCCTCACGCAGACTGAATTGACGCCGGCGCATACTGGTCTGGTCAACCGCCACCTGCTTGAAGCTGGCGACCAACTCTGCAGCCCGCTGGGTGTTGCGCTCAAGCATGATGCACGCCTGGCTGCAGGTTTCGATAAAACTGCTGATCTGGTTGCGCCGCAGCGTATTGGCATCGACCTCTGCGCGAAATGCCGCCAGATGATCGATCAGCGTCGTTACAACGGTCATGGCATTGCCGATCGGCGTATTGAGCTCATGCGCCACGCCGGCCACCAGACCGCCCAGTGCAGCCAGCTTCTCGCTTTGCACCAGTTGCTGCATGGCCCGTTGCAGTTCTTCACTGGCGGCGTTCAGTTCATCGGTTCGCAACTGGACGCGCTTTTCCAGCTCCTCATTGGCCCGGTGCAGGGCAGCTTCCGTTTCGCGCAACTGAGTCACATCCAGCGCTGACTGAATCGCCCCAAGCAAGGTGCCATCGGGCTTGCGCAGGGGCACGGCAATACTGTGGGTCCAGCGCTGCAGACGCGCATTGAACACCTCAAGCTCAATCCCTTCGGTCAGCGTCGCGGAACGAAATACCCCGCGCCGGATGCCTTTACCCAGAGGATCATCCGGATCAAGTCCCTGCAACAGGCACTCCGCCAGGGTTGGCCCGCCATCCGGAGTGCCAATCAGCACCCCCAGATTATGGCGTTTGCCAACCATGCTCCTGGCCGGCAAACGGCTCAGCAATTCAAGGGCAAAGTTCCAGTCGGTCACCTGTTGCCGGGCATCCAGTACCACAGTAGGCAGCGGGCTGTTTTCGATGATCTGGTGCAACAACTGCTCACGCTGGCGAATCGTCTCCTGAGCAGCCAGTCGGTCAGTGATATCACTCATTTGCACCACACGCGCCTGCTTGCCAGCAAAGATCAGCGGGCGGGAAAGCACCTCGACCTGCCGCTGCTGACCACTGCGGGTATTCACCATCCATTGCGAGCTAGCAGAGCCCACCTGTTCATTGCGCAGTCTGGAAATCGCCTCGGTCATGGCACTGCGCTGCTGCTCGACCAGCAAGCTGGCAAACGGCGCTCCGACAATTTCGTCAAGGCTGAAACCGAAGATGCGCGTAAACGACTGGTTGATCGCCAGAATCGCCCGGCTTGCCGGCTCATACACCAGCATCGGTGCCGGATTTTCTTCAAACAACACACGGTAACTCTTGGCGCGCTGCGCCAGACGCCGACCCGCCGCATGACGCAGGTAGAAGCGCATCAGCAGATAAACCACGACCAACAGCAGGATCAGCGCCAGAAACAGGGCCGCAAGAGTGAGACGCGGATTGGTATCGGAAATCCCCATGGGTTGATTGCGCACAACGCTGCCTTCAGGCAGGTCAAGCTGCTCAAGCCCGAAGCGTTGCAGTGCGGCATGATCAAAGACAAGCGACTGATAATTTCCCGGCTGCGCAGACGCGGGCTGATTTTCGCCGCCGATCAACTGCAAAAACTTATCCGCAACTGCCCGCGCACGACCGACCGGGCTGACCATCTTGCCGCCTGCCAGGCCTATGTGGGGCCCCATATCCACCACACCGAATGTCGGTACCGGAGAGATTCCGACGACCTTGTGGCTGGTTTGGGTGAGGTCCATCCGCTGGCCATTATCGTCCAGCAAATAACCTGTTATCAGCACGGCACTGTCGGGAGGCAATTGCGCCAGCACCTCCAGGACCTGCTTCTCCCGGGCCTCTGAGAGGTCAGTAACCACAGGGAATTCCGTGCGTGCGCGCTCCAGCGCCTGCTGCAGGTCAGGCCGCAAAAGCCCGGTATCGCCCACCACGATCAGTTGCCGGACATTTGGCAGCAACTGGCGAATCAGCCACATATTGCCCAGAAAGTCCGGTTTGTCCGTGACATTGTGGATCTGACGACGCGTTTCAGGACGCTCCAGTTCTCCTTCGGCAGTCCCCAGACTGATCAGCGGAGTATCCGGATAAAATTCCGCCAGCTCGGTCAGTATGAACGCCGAGGCATTACGATCGGCTGCCAGCAGAAAGTCAGGCGCAGCCTGGGAATAGCGGTGGGCAATGTACCGGGCATGCGCAGCCTTGGCTGGCGCATCATTGAAACGGTAAGTATCAATGCTTTGGATATCCAGTTCGATCCGCCGCGGCGAACGCTGCAGCTGCTGTGAGAGTTCGTGATTGAAGGCCACGCTCAGGGGCGAGTCTGCGGCAAACGACTCAATGACCAGCACCCGAACCGGCGGCAATTCCTGAGCCGCGACAAACCCCGGCCAGCACAACCACAGGCCCAGCCAGCAGATGCGCACAAGACGCCGGCTGAGCGATGACACGGGGTATGACTGGATAGCGTTCACATCACTTCTCAACAGTTAGCCAACGTTATGAGCCTGAAAGCGCCTGAAAAAATCTGACCATTTATGCCTGAGCCTCTACCTGCGGTGCCTGCAACGGGATGGTGACGATAAAACAGCTGCCTTCACCGGGTGTTGAATGCAGCCGTATCTGCCCGCCCAGCATGCCGGTTACCAGGTTGTACACCACATACAGGCCAAGCCCTGAGCCACCCAACCCAAGCCGGGTGGTAAAAAACGGATCAAAGACTTTGTGTGAGACTTCTTCGGACATGCCGATTCCGTCATCCTGAACGCTGATCTCAACTGCCAGGGCCCCCTGCAGGATCACCGGTTCGGCAGTGATGCCGATTTCCAGTGCCGGCTTGTCGCCCCGCGCGTGTACCACGGCGTTGTTCACCAGATTGGTCACCACCTGTTCAAGCGGGCCGGGAAAGCTGTCCATTTCCAGCGCTTCGGAGACACGCAGGTTGATTGTGACCGGCTGGCGCTTGAACAGCGGCGACAAGGTGCGCAGGGTTTCGTCCAGCGCCTCTACCAGACGAAAGCGACGGCGCCGCACAGTGGTTTGATCCACCGCCACCTGTTTAAAACTGGCCACCAGGTCCGCCGCGCGCTTGGTATTGCGTTCGAGCATCGCGCAGGCATCGCTGCAACCGTTCATGAACGCATTGATCTGGCTGCGCCGCAAATTGTTGTTATCCACATCCTGCTGAAAGGCACTGAGATTTTCATGCAGCGCCGTGACCACGGTCATGGCATTGCCGATCGGTGTGTTCAGCTCATGTGCCACGCCCGCCACCAGGCCGCCCAGAGCAGCCAGTTTCTCGCTCTGTACCAGTTGTTGCATGGCCCGTTGCAGCTCCTGATTGGCAGCAGACAACTCGGCCGTGCGCAACTCCACACGTTGTTCAAGGTCTGTGTTGAGCTGCTGCAAGGACTGGCTGGCCAGTTTCAACTCGGTGATATCAATGATCGACTGAATGCCGCCAAGCAAGCGGCCATCGGCGGCGCGCAGCGGTACCGCAACGCTGTGCAGCCAGCGCGGCCCCAGGTCCGGGTGGTAGGTTTCCTCTTCCACCCCTTCGGGCAGAAAGTAGGAACCGCGCACATTGACACCCTCGACGCTGTTCATCTGTTCAATGGTCTGTCCCTGCAGGAGTGCCTCGATCAGCATCGGACGACCGGCACGCATCAGCGCGCCCAGATCATGCCGCCGACCGACCATGGCACTGGCCGGGGTCCGCGTCAGCCATTCAAGCGCCTTGTTCCAGTGCGTCACATGCAGATCCGCATCCATTACCACTGTGGGTAACGGGCTACCCTCGATAATCTGCTCCAGACGCAGCTCGCTGGTCTTGAGTGCCTCTTCAGTAGCCATGCGCTGCGACACATCATTGAGCAGAACTGCCCGTGCCGGGCGCCCTTCAAACTCGATGCCCTGCCCCACCGCCTCCATCACCCGGACTTCGCCCGAACGGGTCAGCCCCTTCCAGTAGGCGGTTGACAATGAACCGTCATTCAGCTCCCGCGCTCTGGCCATCAGTGACTGACGCTGCTCGGGTATCACTATGGTGTCGATGCAGCGCCCTTTGATTGCCTCCTGGGGTATTCCCAGCAGCGATACGAAAGCCTGATTGGCAGCCCGCACGGTAAATTTGGTCTGTTCGTAGACCAACATCGCCGAGGGATTGTGATCAAACAACTGGCGATAGCGCTGTTCGTTTTCCTGCAGCAAACGATTCGACTGGCGGCGCAGTCGCAAGCCCATGACCAGCAAGACAATCAACCCCAGCAGCACTACCAAGACGATCGCACCCATCAAAAATGGTTGTGGATTGCTCTCAAAAATTGAAACCGGCGCGTTGATCAGTGTGCTGTCCGGCGGAAGTGTCCGCTCTTGCAGCCCGAAGCGTTGCAGTGCCAGGTAATCAAACACGATGGACTGACGGACTGGCTCAAGTCCGGCTTGCGGGGTCAGTTGGCCGTTGAAGAATTGCAATGCCGCCATGCCAAGTGCATGACCACGCCGCTCCCCGGAAATCATTTTTCCGCCGACGGCACCGCGCCCGAGCATCAGCTCGAACTGACCGAAAATCGGTGCACTTGTGGTCTCGACAAAACCATCAAGCACTTGCAGGGGTGGCATCAGCTTGTCTTGGCGGTCGTATATCCAGGGTTCCATATGGATAACCGCGCCATGTGGCAGATTCTTCAAGCGCGCCTTTAGCGCGTCATAATGTTCCAGAGACAGATCACGCACATCCGGAAACAGCTCCCGGGCATGCTCCAGCAGCGGGGCTCTGCTGTTGAGCGCGGCGCCTGGCGCATTACCGATCAGAACCAGCGTGCGCGCCTCGGGCATGAGTGCATGGATCAGATCCAGCGTCGCCATCGGGTCAGGAAAGTCGGGCAATTCAAAGGCATTCGCACCCAGGACTTGCAGTTGCGCAGGGCTCGTCGGTTCGCGCGGTGCCATCACCAAGGGTGTACCGGCGAAAATCATTTCCCGGTAACGACGAAAGAACGCGGTGGCGGGCTCATCGGGCAACAGGATCAAGTCCGGCCTGTGCGTGTGGTACTTGGCGGTCAGAAAGTCAGCCAGTGCCTGCGCATCACTGGCCGACAGGTTGACCAGATTCAAGTGTTCAACATACAGCTCAACCGGTTGACCGGAGGTGCTCAGCGCCTGCTTGACGCCCTTGTTGATCGAACTGGGCCAAAGCTCCTCCTGGGCAAAGGAGTGCAGCAACAAAACGCGCTTCGAAGACCCTTCAGGATGGGCGGCAACCTGTAACGGCAAGCAGACAGTCAGCAGCACGCCCAGACAGGCTGGCGCCAGGATCCGCTGAAGAAACTGTGGCAGTCCGTATATCAAATAAAAATCCTTAGTGGGGCCTTGGTAAAGCTCAATGAATCTTAGCTCAATACGCCGCAAAATCAGGCGCATACGCTTGCACTGAGCAAAATTCCGTTCGCTGCACCGCTGCAAGCGCCTGCACCAGACAAATCCCCCCAATAAAAAAGGCAGCCCGCAGGCTGCCTGAATGAAGCGGTGTTACCAACGTATCAGTGAGCCGAAGCTGCCGAGATGCCGATGCCAGTCTCGCCACGCAAGGCCTGGGACGGATAGCCGGCACGGTCGATGCGTCCACGGTCGCTGTTGTCCAGCACGGAGAACAGCCAGATCCCGCCGAAGCCGGCGATCATCGAAAACAGTGCTGGCGAGGTGTACGGGAAGATCGCTTCGGCATTACCGAAGATATCGACCCAGATCGACTTGGACAGCGCGGTCAGCACTACCGCGGTGACCAGTCCCATGAAGCCGCCGATGGTGGCACCACGGGTGGTGCAGTTCTTCCACATCAGTGACATGAACAGCACCGGGAAGTTGGCCGATGCAGCGATGGCGAACGCCAGCGAGACCATGAAAGCGATGTTCTGCTTCTCGAAGGCAATCCCCAGAATCACTGCCACGATACCCAGCACCACGGTGGTGCGGCGCGACACTTTCAGCTCAGAAGCCGAATCAGCCTTGCCCTTTTTGAACACAGTGGCGTACAGGTCATGCGACACCGCTGAGGCTCCAGACAGCGTCAGCCCGGAAACCACGGCCAGAATGGTGGCGAAAGCGACTGCCGAAATGAAGCCCAGGAACAGGTTGCCGCCAACCGCATCCGCCAGATGGATAGCCGCCATGTTGCCACCGCCGCGCAGCACGCCACCCACATCGAGGAACTGCGGATTGGTCGAGACCAGGACGATCGCGCCGAAACCAATGATGAAGGTCAGCAGGTAGAAGTAGCCGATCCAGGTGGTTGCCCAGAACACCGACTTGCGGGCTTCCTTGCCATCGGGAACGGTGAAGAAGCGCATCAGGATGTGCGGCAGGCCGGCAGTACCGAACATCAGCGCCATACCAAAGGAAATGGCCGAAATCGGGTCCTTGACGAAGCTGCCCGGCGCCATGATCGACAAACCGGTAGTCGCCGCTGCAGCAGCATCCTGACCGGCAGCCACAGCTCCGGCTTCCTTGACCTGTACCGCCGCCGCGAACAGCGCCTCTGGCGAGAAGCCGTAGTGCATCAGCACCATGAAGGCCATGAACGAAGCACCCGACAGCAGCAAGCCGGCCTTGATGATCTGTACCCAGGTGGTGGCCGTCATGCCACCGAACAGGACATAGACCATCATCAGCGCGCCGACACTGACCACCGCGACCCAGTACTCAAGGCCAAACAGCAGCTTGATCAGCTGCCCGGCACCGACCATCTGCGCGATCAGATAGAACGCCACTACCACCAGCGTGCCGGAAGCCGCAAACACCCGGATCGGGCCTTGCTTGAAGCGATAGGCCGCCACATCGGCAAAGGTGAATTTGCCCAGGTTGCGCAGGCGCTCGGCCATCAGGAAGGTCAGGATCGGCCAGCCAACGAGGAAGCCGATCGAGTAGATCAGGCCGTCGTAACCACCGACCATCACCGCCGCGGAAATACCCAGAAAGGACGCGGCAGACATGTAGTCACCGGCAATCGCCAGGCCATTCTGGAAACCGGTGATACCGCCGCCGGCGGTATAGAAATCAGCAGCCGACTTGGTTTTTGAAGCTGCCCACTTGGTAATGAACAGCGTGGCAATCACGAAGATCGAGAACATGCCGATGGCAGTCCAGTTGGTTGCCTGCTTTTCCAGCTGCCCGAGATCGCCACCGGCTGCCAGCGCGGTAGCGGAGAAGCCGGCGAGCAACAGCGCCAGCAAGGCCTGAATATTATGCCGTTTCATTGACGGGACTCCTCGACGATCTTGCGGGTCAGCTCGTCAAATTCCGAGTTCGCCCGACGCACATAGAAACCGGTGATCAGAATGGTAAAGACGATCACCCCCAGCCCTACAGGTATACCAACCGTCATCACGCCATCACCGATGGGGGTGGCAAGCAGCTCTTTCTTGAAAGCAATCAGCAGGATGTAGCCGTAGTACACCGCAAGCATGATGAGGGTGAGCGTCCAGGCAAAGCGGCTGCGCTTGGCCTTCAACTCCTGGTAGTGCGGGTTGGCAGTAACCCGGTTAAACATGTCGTCGTTCATGGCTGTGACCTTCTGCGACTGTTGAGTGGTGATTCCACTCTAGTGCCGCACGGCCCAGACAACAGACGACCTTAGTCGTAGATCAGGCAGGATTCGACCAAAGTCTTACGGCGCCCACAGTGCCCGGCAGCCGCCTGATCAGGCATTCCTATCGCCGCCATTGGCAGCGCTGATTGGCGCCGTTGAGAGGCCTTGGAGAAACTTGTCATCCAGTTTCAGGAGTAGCCATCATGCTCAAGACAGCAACCTTTACCGCCATGCACTTCTGTATCGCCTTCGCTGTGGCCTACCTGATTACCGGCAGCCTGACCGCCGGCGGCCTGGTGGCGATCATCGAACCGTTGTGCAACGCCGTGGGCTTTTTCTTTCACGAAAAACTCTGGCAGCGGGCCGCCGTTTGAGCCCGCTGCAGCAACCTGCACGCTGCGCCACTGGCGACTCCTGTTAAACGCGGGATTCCGCTAAGATGCGCGCCTTGCCATCACTCGCGATCAATCGCCATGCCCGCCCGTCACCGCTCCCTGATCCTGCCGTATCTGTTTGCCTGCCTGCTGGGCCTGTTTGCCCTCACCGGACTCTGGTTCGCCATCGGCCAACCGCTGACCTTGCCGGATGCGGCGACTGCAACGCACAAGCTGCAATGCGCGTCCTACACACCGTTTGACAAGCATCAGTCGCCATTCGACCAGCCCCTGGTGATCCACAAAGAGCGCATGGACGCCGACCTCGCCCTGCTCGCCCAGCGCTTTGAGTGTATTCGCACCTACTCGGTAACCGGCCTGGAAGCCTTGCCGGAGCTGGCCCGCAAGCATGGTTTGAAGCTGATCCTCGGTGCCTGGGTCAGCAGCAATCCACTGGATACGCAGATTGAAATCGACGGACTGATCAGCAGTGCCAATGCCAACCCGGATGTGGTCAGAGCCGTTATCGTGGGTAACGAGGCATTACTGCGCAAGGAAGTGACCGGCGCACAGCTGGTCAAGCTGATCGAAGCGGTCAAAAGCCAGGTCAGGCAACCGGTCACCTACGCCGATGTCTGGGAGTTCTGGCATCAGTACCCGGAAGTCGCCCCGGCGGTTGATTTCCTGACGATTCACCTGTTGCCCTACTGGGAAGACCAGCCGATGGGCATTGATGAGGCGCTGGCGCATGTGGGCAAGATTCGTCAGGCATTCGGCGAGCAATACGCGCCCAAAGGCATTCTGATCGGTGAAACCGGCTGGCCCAGCGAAGGGCGGCAGCGTGAAACCGCCCTGCCCAGCCGGATCAATGAAGCCAGATTCATCCGTGGTTTCGTGCAGATGGCTGAGCACAAGGGTTGGGACTACAACCTGATCGAAGCCTTTGACCAGCCGTGGAAGCGCGAAAGCGAAGGGGCTGTGGGCGGTTACTGGGGCCTGTTTGATGCTGACCGGCAAGACAAAGGCGTGCTCGCCGGTGAGGTCTCCAACCTTCCCGCCTGGCCGCAATGGTTAGCTGCAACATTGCTGCTGACCCTCGCCGCCCTGTTGCTGGCCGGCCGTCCCGGCTCGGTGCGCGCAGCGCTATTGCTGCCATTGGTCGCCGGACTGGGCTCGGCCGCCAGCTTGCTGTGGCTTGAACTGGCGTTGATCACCAGCCGCTTTGCCGGCGAATGGCTGTGGAGCGGTCTGCTGCTGTTGCTCAATCTGCTGGTACTGCTGCACGCCGCGTTGACCCTCAGCGCACGCCAGGGTTGGCGCCAGTCGCTGTTCGCCCGGCTCGAAGCCAATGCCGGCTGGTTATTGCTGGCCAGCGGCTTTGCCGGTGCGGTGCTGATGCTGGGGCTGGTGTTTGATCCGCGCTATCGCAGTTTTCCGACTGCGGCACTGCTGCTGCCTGCGCTGTTTTATCTGTGCCGCCCTGTGCCGGTCAAGCCACGCGAGGCGGCTCTGCTGGCGGCGCTGATTGGCCTGGGGATTGTGCCCCAGCTGTATCAGGAAGGCCTGAGCAACCTGCAGGCACTGGGCTGGGCGCTGGTCAGCGGGTTGTTGGCAGCGGCATTACTGCGTGCCCTGCGCATTTCCCTTGCTCAGCGCAAGGTCGCCGCCAGCGCATAAATCTCGTCGCGATGACTGCTGAGCAGGGTCAATTCGCCCTGCTCATCAATGAAATTCAGGGGCGCCTGCAACTTGTTGTAGGCCGCCAGTTCGTTGAGTGGCGGCAGGTCTGCCTGCGGATTGAGTTCCTTGACCGCGTGGTACAGCCCCAGATTGACCAGATCAATCAACTCGACTTCGATGCGTGCCCGATGGCTCCAGTCGCCGGCATGGCGAATGATCTGGATGTAATCCTCACTCACCGCCCACTTCTTCAGCAGAATCACCCCCAGTGACTTGCTGTATTCGCGGCAAAGGCTGAAATACAAGTCGCGGGACGGGATCTGCTGGCCATCCTTGAAGGCGGATAACACCGCCAGCGTACCGACTTCGCTGAGCAGACAGGCGAGCAAGGCGTGATCGGCCGAAACATGACCGACCACCCTGGCCAGTACGGCGACACTGCTGGCCTTGAGGATCAGCCGCTCCCAGGCTTCGACAAACAGCTTCTTGTGTGCCGGGCTGTAAAGGGTGAACAGGCTTTTCACGCTGTGCAGCATGGTAATGCGTTCAACCTGGGCCATGCCCAGAATGGACAGCACATCCAGCAGTGTTTTGGGTGGGCGCTGCTGGCGCAGCAGCGAACTGGAGGCGTATTTCATCAGTAGCGCACTCAGTGCCGGGTCCCGGCTGATGAGCGCGCTCAACTGTTGCAGACTGACTTCGGGGCGCATCAACTCACGACGAATGCTCAGCGTGATGGCCGGCAGACTCGGCAGCTCTTCCTCACCCCCAAGCAAACGGGTCACGACCTGACGATAGATTGCATAATCGGTTTGCGCGTCTGCCACTCTCAAGCCCCCCTGGCTGGATAATACTGAGCGTCCCTAGGCCTCTACAGAGGGACTGCGCACCAGACGCAATGCCGCCAGTACCAGCGCAAACACGGCCAGACTGGCGCTGTACAGGATCAAGGCAGGAATAGCACAAAACAGCGCCAGTGCCGCCAGTATCCGACCCTTTCCATGCGGCAGCCATAGCGCAACCAGCGACAACCCGAGGGCCAGCCAGGCCATCACCCGCCAGTGAATCAACAAGCCCAGCGTCGCGCGCAACTGGCACTCCCAGCGCAGCGGCTGATCGCTGCAGATACCGACCCACTGCCCCTCCTCCATCAGGCCAAAACGCAGCCCGTAGCTCAGGGCAAATGACAGCGCGATAAGCAGCAGCACAAGCAGGATCGAACGAAGTGACATACGGAATTTCCTGAAAAACGATGAATACGACGGCAGAACTCCCAGCCCGGCACCGAGCAACGTGCCGTCCGAACGGGTCAACTATTGCACAACGTCGCAAGAACCGATTAACTCCGGCACGATTGAAAACCCGAGTGAACGTCCAATGCGCATCTTGCAACGTCTGGCCGCCATTGCCGGCGGATTATCCCTGAGCTTGTCAGCTCTTGCAGCCACAATTGATCCGGCCACCTATGGTTTCCCGATCACCAATCCCTTTGAAGCGACCATTGCCGGCACGCCACCTGAGCTTCGTCCGCAACTGCCTGCAAACTCGGCGATCAATCAGCGCGACTTCAGCCTGAATCTGAATCCCCAGCGCGCCAAGCGGATCCCGAATATCTTCTGGAATGTCGAACAACTGCCCTACCGGCTGGCCAGGCAGGATGGTCCGGCACCCCTGATATTCATTATCGCCGGCACCGGCGTGAACTACTCCAGCGGTAAACCGGAGTTTCTCAAGCAGCTGTTCTACGGCGCCGGCTACCACGTGGTTCAGCTTTCATCACCCACCAGCTTTGACTTCATCACCGCCGCCTCCAGCAACGCCACACCGGGCAACTCGATGGCCGACGCCGAAGACCTGTACGCCGTGATGGAAGCCATCAAGGCCAGACACAGCGACCTGGCGGTCACTGAATACCACCTGACCGGCTACAGCCTGGGTGCGCTCAACTCGGCATTTATCAGCCAGCTCGACGAAACCCGCCAGACTTTCAACTTCAGCCGGGTACTGATGATCAATCCACCGGTCAGCCTGCTTACCTCAGTCGGCAATCTGGACAGCCTTTCCGAGGTACAGGTCAGAGAGGATGGCAAGCCCCCCTCTTTCGACGCGCTGTTCAAGCGCCTGGCCGAGTTTTTCAGGGAAAGAGGCCGCATGGATATTGATGACGCCTTGGTCTTCGACTTCCAGAACTCCCCGCAAAGACTTAATTCCGATCAAATGGCAGGACTGATCGGCGCAGCCTTCCGCTTTTCGGTAACCGACATCGTCTATACCTCAGACCTGATCAACCAGCGTGGCCTGATCACCCCGCCAGGCACCACGCTCAATTACGGTACGAAGCTGGTGCCGTTCTTCGAGAAAGCCGCGACCTGCGATTTTCTCTGCTACGCACAGCAGCAGTTGCTGCCGCTGTGGCAGGAAAGCAATCCCGACGCCACGCTGGAAGAGCTGAATCAGCAGATCAGCCTTTATGCATTGCAAGACTACCTGCAGAACAGCCCGAAGATTGCCGTCATGACCAACGCCGACGACCTGATTCTCGGCCCTGGCGACCTGACCTTCTTGCGCAGCACCTTTGGCGATCGCCTCACGGTTTATCCGCTGGGCGGCCATTGCGGCAACATCAATTACCGCGTCAAC
>DATMWH010000037.1:0-8405 GCA_035562615.1 Pseudomonas sp.
GCGGTATCGCCCCAGGCGGCGCCCAGATGCTGGATCTGTTCGGGAGTCAGGCGTTCGGTCACGGGCAGTCTGGCAAAGGCGCGCTTGCTGGCGTCAGCTTGCAGATATTCCTCAATGGCATCCAGCAGCGGTGTCGGATTGATGCCCAGCAGATACTGCTTCTCGCTGTCTTTGAACAGTGACTTCAAGCGTGGTGGCGCATCCTGGCGAATCGCGATCCAGAACAGCGAAGCGGGGCTGTCGGCAGTTTGCAGGTGCACCAATGGCGCCCAGCCCTCAATCGCTTCTGCCAGGTTGGCGATAGCGTTCTGGCGCATCTGGTTGGTACGCGCGCAACCCAGCAGCATGGCCGCCAGATAGGCATTTTCGACACTGTGCGGGGCGTCGTAATGGCTCAGTGGGTCGGTCACGGCGATGTGCTGCAGATTGAATGCAACCGCAGTGCGGTAGACCAGATGCATCTCCAGCCACAATCCGTCCGGTACCGGGCAGTAGAGCTGACAGGCACGCACCAGCGGGCCGAACATGCTGTGCAGGCTGCGCTGCAGGGCAATCGCCAGTGGTTGCGGCTGCTCCTTGCGGAACTGGCTGGCTTCCTGAGTCACTATCAGTTTGTAACCGATGGCCAGATGGTTCTGCAGCGCCTGACACAGGTTGGCCACTTTGCGCGGACGCTCGTCCAGTACGACGGACTGGTTGAGGAAGTGCTTTTCCAGATGCTTGCAGACAAACAACACTTCCGGGCGCAGCAGTTCCATCAGTTTCATGCGGTTGCTGGCGGGCGTTTCCAGCTGATTGAGTTCCACCAGGCATTGATAGAGCAGACGAGCGGTTTCGCCGAGGTTGGCCTTCGGCAGTCCGGCAACCCATTCGGTCAAGCCGTGCAAGCTGGCATCACAGAACGACAAGGCTTGCTTGTCCGGTTTGGGAATGCGCAGTTGCAGATACGGACTCGGATTATCCATGTGGATGCGTTGCTCCTCTGGCCTGTGGCTGATCTGAACTTTAGCAGCATCGGTCACGCCCTGCTGCCCAGTCCTCAGCGGTTAGCGTCCGGTTTTTATCACTGACCCAGTTGTTGGCCCATGCGTACCGCACTGCCTGCTGCGAGCTCCGCAGTCCACTGCACTTGCTCCGGACCGAACAGCACAATGGCAGTAGAGCCCAGCTTGAAGCGGCCCATTTCGGCGCCTTTTTCCAGGACGACCGCTTCACGCGCTGCCGCGTCGTAACGCACGCTCTTGAGTTCGCGCTTGGGTGGTGTGACGAGGCCGGCCCAGACTGTTTCGATGCTGGCGACGATCATCGCGCCGACCAGAACCACGGCCATCGGTCCGCGTTCGGTGTCAAAGAGACAGGCCACCCGTTCGTTGCGGGCAAACAGCCCCGGCACATTTTCGGCGGTGGTCTGATTCACCGAGAACAGTCGGCCCGGAATGTAGACCATCTCGCGCAGGGTGCCGGTCAGCGGCATGTGCACCCGGTGATAATCCTTGGGGGACAGGTAGACCGTGGCAAATTGGCCGCCCATGAACGGTGCGGCCCGCTCGGCATCGCCACCGAGCAAGGCGGTCAGGCTGAAATCATGGCCTTTGGCCTGAAACAGCCGGCCATGCTCGATTGGGCCAAGCTGGCTGATGGCACCGTCAGCCGGGCACAGCACGGCATCGGTCGCCTCAGCCAGTGGCCGGGCGCCTTCTTTCAGCGCGCGGGTGAAGAAGGCGTTGAAGTGTTCGTAAGCTGTCAGGTCTTCGACCAATGCCTCGCGCATATCTACCTGATAGCGACGGGCAAACCAGCCGGTGAAGGCGTTCTTGAACCAGGGCAGGCGACATTCAGCGATACAGCCGGCCAGACGCGAGAGCAGGTGGTGGGGCAACAGGTACTGGCTGAGAATGAACAGGCGATCTTTCATGTGTGTTCCTTGCTGACGGAAGAGCGTTTGAGCGTGTTCCGAAGTCCGTGGTGTTTTCGGCAGTTTACCCCGTCACTCTGCCGGCCGTGTTTTTTAATGGCCGATCATTGCTCTACCGGGGTGTCAGGATGGTTGCCCCACTCTG
Source organism: Pseudomonas sp. (assembly GCA_035562615.1). Classification (GTDB taxonomy): domain Bacteria; phylum Pseudomonadota; class Gammaproteobacteria; order Pseudomonadales; family Pseudomonadaceae; genus Aquipseudomonas. The sequence goes on from DATMWH010000037.1 coordinate 2,061, forward strand.
ACCATGATCCGGCATAGCCTTTGACCCGCGGGTAACCCAGCGCCTTGGCCACCAGATAGGTGAAGCCCGAGCGGCGATGGGTCTGGCAATGGGTGATGACTTCTTTGTCGGGTGTAATGCCCAGCGCCTGCAGCAGGTGTGGCATGTCCTCGCGGATACGCAGCGCGCGGGCCGGATCCATCCCGGCCGTCCATTCGAAATTCACTGCCCCCGGGATGTGTCCGCCTTTGGCGGCCAGTACCTTGCTACCGTCAAACTCGGCCGGACTGCGCGCATCCCAGATCGCCAGGTCGCTGGCGCCGAGTCGGCTTTGCAGGTACTCGCGGGTGGCGGTTGGCGCTTCGTGCAGGGTCAGGCTGAGGTTTTTGCTGTGGCTTGGGGGAATGTTCTGGTCGAGGGCAAGTCCTGCTTCCTGCCAGGCCAGTACGCCGCCATTGAGGAAGTGGTAGCGGTGATGGCCGATCACGTCCAGCAACCAGATAAAACGTCCCGCCCAGCCACCGCCTTCGTCGTCGTAGACCACGTACACCGAATCTGGCTGATGCCCCAGTTCGGCAAACAGGGCTTCAAGGTCGGCTTTGAGCGGCGCCAGACCGGGCGCCGGTGGCAGGCCCAGCTGTGTGCGTTTGGGATCAACAAAGCGCGCGCCGGGGATATGCCCTTCGCTATAGCGGGCGGGATTGGTCAGGTCGACCAGTATCAGTTCGGCGGCATCGAGGCGTTCTGCCAGGTCGGCGGGCTCGATGACCAGTGGCAAAGCATCAAAGCGGGACATGCGCGTCTCCAAAGTCCTGTTACTGGGCTGAGTGTACTGCGGCCGCTAGCGCGGTCGGTTGCTGAAAGTGTGCATGGCGCGCTCGATGCATTGCACGGTTTTGCCAAATCCCTGCAGGCACGACGGACTGATTTCATTGCCGTCCTGATCGGCGATCAGCAGCATCACCACCCGTTGGTTGCTGGCAATCGAGCGGAACAGCATATGGGTGCTGGGGAAAGCGGTTTTCAGGCTGCCGGGCAGCATCGCCGAGTATTGCGCCATGTTGGCGGGCGTCAGATGCAGTTGTCCGGGTTTGCTCAGCAAGTGCCGCAATAGCTGGCTTTGCGCAGGATCGAGCGACAGCCGGGCGGTTTCTACAGGCAGGCCGGTGCATTGCTGGGTGATCAGGCGGGTGTGTTGGCGGTCGGCGAGCAGCAGCATAACCCGACTCAGGCCGCACAGCCTTAATGCGTTGAGTGCGGTGCCGGTGATCTGCAATACATTGGCAAAGGCGCTGGGTTCACGCAGCAGGTCGGCGCAGAGCTGACGCCACTGGGCAAGGTTGTCGCTTTTGACGGGCGCAGCTTCCGGCGCCTTGAGCGGCACCCAGCGCTGGCATTCCCATGGCCAGAGCAACGCTTCAGCCGGGTGCCAGAGCGCCGGTCGGGCATGTTGGCGCGCACTGTTCACCGCTTGCTGGTGAATCACCTGGCGCAGGTCGTCAACGGGTACTTTCAGGCACAGCCCGGTCAGGCGCTGCCAGCGCCGGCAGTGCTCTCCGTTCCAGTCATGGTGGGCGGCGATGGCGATACAGTTGGCCAGCAGGGCGCTGTTTTCCGTGCGGGTCAGCCAGCGCCGCAGGGCGGTATCCTCATCCAGTTGCTGCTGTTGATGTAACGGATGCTCGTGGTCGCGGGCGATGTGTACGGCTTTGACCAGCATGCGCCGGTCATTCAGCAGCAACTGATAACCCTGGACTATCCAGACCGGCAGCTTGAGTTTTTCACTCAGCGCCAGGCAAATCTCCAGTAGCGGCAGGCCTAGCAGTTCCTTCTCGACTTTTCCCGATGGCTCACCCTTGATCAGGATGCGCTGCTCCCAGGCCTCGAATAATTCCGGGCGTGCGCATACCAGCAGCCACAGCGGCGACAGGAACAGCAGGCTGTTGCAGCGGATTTCCTGCCACAGCCGGGCCAGTCGGGAGGCAAACAGGCCGCTGGCCTGCTGGCTGGCGTGCTGGCTGATCAGTTGGAGTTGAGCCAGCCCATGCGGAAACTTGTCTGTGCTTTTGCCCTGCATGGTGCGCAGCAGGTCTTCGATTTGCTCCAGGCCCAGCCTGCCCAGCGCCTGCTCCAGGCCCATGGCCGGCTCGCTCAGGCTGTTGTTGCTGCGATTGGCTGCGCGCAAAACCGCAAGGGTGGCCGAAGGGCATTCGTAGAGTTTTTCGGCGATCTCGCCCAGTGAACGGCGGCTGTCCGTGATCGTGCGCAGCAGGCTCTCACGCTGTTCGGCGGGTATTGGCGGCTGCACGGCGAGCAGCTCCTTGAGCCAGGTGTCGAGCACGCGCGAGGATGTTTTTATTGTGGCCATAAATACGGGACTGAACTGGAATTTAGCCTTGAGTGGCTATAGTCTGGCGCATAAGTTCCGATAAATAGAAGGCATTGCACAAACAATGCCTGTCTTTCTTCCCAGTACGTACTAAATACCATGATCAAAATCGTCGGCATCATTGTTGTTTTCGCCTGTGTGATTAGCGGCTTCATTTTGTCGCACGGTAAGCTGGGTGCGCTGTTTCAGCCATTTGAGGTGCTGATCATAGGCGGAGCTTCGCTTGGTGCATTCTTGCAGGCCAACAGTGCCAGTACCTTCATGCACGTTTTCAAGAAATCGTTGGCAATGTTCGGTACACGCTTCAATCACGCTTTTTACCTTGATGTCCTGAAGCTGCTCTACGAAATCCTCAACAAGAGCCGGCGCGAAGGAATGATGTCCATCGAGGCCGATGTGGAAGACCCTGCCAGTAGTCCGATTTTCAGCAAGTATCCGGTTGTAATCAAAGATCCGGGTATGACGGCGTTTGTCTGTGATTACTTACGTATCATGTCCTCCGGCAACATGGCCCCGCATGAGCTGGAAGGCTTGTTTGATATGGAGTTGACCAGTCTCAAAGAGGAGCTTGAGCACCCGTCGCACGCTGTTGCACGGATTGCGGATGGCATGCCTGCGATGGGTATTGTGGCGGCGGTGCTGGGTATTGTGGTGACTATGGGCTTGCTCGGTGCTGTTGAGCAGAGCGAGCTGGGTATGCACGTAGCAGCCGCGCTGGTGGGGACCTTCCTCGGGATTCTGGCTTCGTACGGTTTCTTTGGTCCGTTGGCGACCTCGTTGGAGCACGACGCCAAGGAGGAGCTGAATATTTACGAGGCAATCAAGGCAACGTTGGTTGCTTCCGCGTCGGGCATGCCGCCGACGCTGGCTGTCGAGTTCGGTCGCAAGGTACTGTTTCCTGGGCATCGACCAAGCTTCAGTGAGCTTGAACAAGCCATGCGCGGCAGCTAAGCAACATGGAAAATAATCAGCCGATTATCGTAAAAAGGGTCAAAAAGATCGCCGGTGGCCACCACGGTGGCGCCTGGAAGATTGCTTTTGCGGACTTTGCGACGGCGATGATGGCTTTCTTCATGCTGCTTTGGCTGATGTCATCCGCAACGCCCGAACAGAAACGGCAAATTTCCGGCTATTTCCAGGATCCGATCGGCTTTACTGAAAGTGCCAGCCCGTTTGTCATCGACCTGGGTGGTACACCGACTCCGGCACCCGATCGCACGCTCAATCCGGAGAGTCAGGGGCAGCCTGATGACGATGAAATACGCGTCAATCCCAAGGATGAAACGGAAGAAAATCCACCGCAGACCCAGGTGCCAGATCCAACCAATGCCGAGAGTATTGCCGAGCAGGCGGAGCAGGAGCGGCTGGAAATGCTGCTGCAGGAATTGCAGACCAAGGTTGATGAAAACCTGCAACTGAAGAACTTCAAGGATCAGATTCTTTTCGAAATCACCCAGGACGGTCTGCGTATCCAGATCATGGATGCAGCCAACCGGCCGATGTTCAGCTCCGGCAGCGCCAATCTGCAACCGTACTTCGAGGACATCCTGCTGGCGCTGGCCGAGACCATCAAGGAAGTCCCGAACAAGATCAGCGTCAGCGGCCATACCGACGCCACGCCGTTTGCCGGCGGCGGTGATTTCGGCAACTGGGAATTGTCGGCCAACCGTGCCAATGCCGCGCGCCGTGCGCTGGTATTTGGCAGCTATCCGGAAGAGCAGATTGCCCGCGTGGTGGGTTATGCCTCTTCTGCCTTGTTTGATCGGGAGGATCCGTTCAATCCGGTGAACCGGCGTATCGATATCACGGTGCTGACCAAGAAAGCCCAACGCGCTATTGAGGGTGAGAGCGATAGCGAGGGTGACGCGGCTACCCCGGACTGGCTGCCGGCCTTGCCAGGCGGCGATGAGTTACCGACGCCTTCGGCTGAAGATCCGGTTCAGGCGGCGGAACTCAGGGACAAGTTGAATGCATTTGATGATGGTGCGTTGACGCTCGATCAGCCCGTTCAAGAGTAACCGTGAAGCTGCTGTTTTCAGGGCCACGCCATGCGTGGCCTTGTTGTCTCTGCTCAGTATTCGGGTTGTGGCAGGCTGGCGAGAATATGCCGGTAGCTGGCCATGCGCTGCGGTTGTATCTGACCGTCTTCGAGCGCCTTGAGCAGTGCGCAGCCGGGCTCGCGATCGTGTTTGCAGTCACGGAAGCGGCACGTCCCGAGCAGATCGCGAAACTCGATAAAGCCGGCTTCCACATCGTCCCGGCTGACGTGGCCCAGACCAAATTCGCGAATGCCCGGCGAGTCGATCAGCTCGCCACCCCCCGGAAAATGGAACAACCGAGCCGTGGTGGTGGTGTGGGTGCCCTTGCCGGTCTGCTCGGAAAGCGGACCAACGCGGGTGTCGATACCCGGCAAGAGGCTGTTGACCAGCGAGGATTTGCCCACGCCAGACTGCCCGACAAACACGCTGATGTGGCCATCGAGTTGCTGGCGCAGCGTTTCCATGCCCGCCCCCTCATGGGCTGACACCTCCAGCAGCGGGTAACCGAGCTGGCGGTAGGTATCCAGCAGCGGATTCAGGAATACGGAATTTGCCGCGTCGACCAGATCAGCCTTGTTCAGCAGCAGCAAGGGCTGAATGCCCGAGTGCTCGGCGGCCACCAGATAACGGTCGATCAGATTGGCGTGGGGGTGGGGCAGGGGCGCAAACACGATGACGATCAGGTCGACATTTGCCGCAACGGGCTTGAGTTGGTTGCGGGTATCCGGGCGGCAGAGTTCCGAGTGGCGTGGCAGCTGGGCAACAATGACGCCGCTGCCCTGGTTGCCCGCGCGCCACACCACGCGGTCGCCGGTGACCAGTTGCGGCAGGTTGGCGCGCAGGTGGCAGCGCAGCACATGACCGGCATTATCGCCCTCCAGCGCTTCGACTTCGACCTGAACGCCAAAGTGGGCGATGACCAGTCCGGTTTGCTCCGGACCCAGATCGCCGCCCTCCAGATCTTCCTGTGCCTTGGCTTCACGTTTGGCCGCTCTGGCGGCGCGTTCACCCTGTACTTTGTCAATACGCCAGGTTTGGCGGCGGGTGAGTTGGCGCTTGCTCATTGCTTTATCCGGTTTTGGAAACGTCGCCGAGTCTAGCATGGCTATGCCGCCTGCCCGTCAGCGCTGCGGATGGTTACACTGGCGAAAGTGCAATTGGAGATGTTCATGCTGGAGCAATGTCGCGTTCGCTTTCCCGCTGTTTTGGCTTTTTTGGCGCAGTTGGCGGCCGCCACTCTGTTGGCTCTGCTGCTCTTTGCTGTGGCGCAGGTGTCGGTCTGGCGCCCGGGGCAGCTGGCCGCGGCGCTGGCTCAGGGCGTGCTGGCGGGGTTGCTAGGGCAGCGACTTGGGTTGTCGTTGTGGTGGCTGCCGATCAACCTGTTTTTTGTGCCGGGACTGGTTTTGTTGCATTCACAAGCGCTGCCATCCGCTTGGTGGTTGGGGCTTTTTCTACTGGTTCTGCTGCTCAACTGGAACAGTTTTCGCGAACGGGTTCCGCTCTACCTGAGTGGTCGCAAGACGCAGGAGCAGTTGATCGACCTGCTGGCTCAGCGGCAGCCGGGTTTTACCTTTATTGATCTGGGTAGCGGTCTCTCCGGCGCCCTTTGCCGCTTAGCCAGGGCCTATCCACACAGCCGCTTTGAGGGCGTGGAAACCGCGCCGCTGGTGTTTCTGCTGGGCTGGTTGCGTTGCGTATGGGTGCCCAATTGCACGATTCGTTATCGCAGTTTGTGGAAGGTCGATCTGGCTGATTTTGATGTGGTTTACTGCTTTCTTTCTCCCGCGCCGATGCCGCAGGTCTGGCAAAAGGCTGCTGAAGAAATGCGCCCGGGAAGCTGGCTGATCAGCAACAGCTTTGAGATTCCGGGCGTTTCACCGGATCGGGTGATTGAATTGAACGACTGGCGTCAGACCCGCTTGCTGCTCTGGGAGCGCT
>DATMWH010000038.1:0-5522 GCA_035562615.1 Pseudomonas sp.
ACAAAGGCGCCGTCTTTGGCCTTGTAGTTCTGGTAGTCACCGTCGACCACTTCATCCATGCGCCGTTGCAGGATGCCGTCCTTGTCCTTGGCAAACAGCGGATCCCAGTAACGGCCCCAGACTACCTTGTTGACGTTCCAGCCGGCGCCGCGGAATACGCCTTCGAGTTCCTGAATGATCTTGCCGTTGCCGCGCACCGGGCCGTCGAGGCGCTGCAGGTTGCAGTTGACCACGAAGATCAGGTTGTCCAGTTGCTCACGTCCGGCCAGCGCGATGGCGCCAAGGGATTCCGGTTCGTCTGACTCGCCGTCACCCATAAAGCACCAGACCTTCTGCTTGCCGGCCGGGATGAAGCCGCGGTGCTCCAGGTACTTCATGAAGCGAGCCTGATAGATCGCCTGAATCGGCCCCAGGCCCATGGATACCGTGGGGAACTGCCAGAAGTCCGGCATCAGCCACGGGTGCGGGTAGGACGACAGGCCGTTGCCATCGACTTCCTGGCGGAAGTTGTTCAGTTGCTCTTCGCTGATCCGTCCTTCCATAAAGGCGCGGGCGTAGACGCCGGGGGAGGCATGGCCCTGGAAGTAGATCAGGTCGCCGCCGTGTTCTTCGGTCGGCGCCTGGAAGAAGTAGTTGAAGCCGATGTCATACAAGGTGGCGCTGGAGGCAAAGCTGGAGATATGGCCGCCCAGGTCCGGGTCTTTCAGGTTGGCGCGCATCACCATGGCCAGTGCGTTCCAGCGCACCAATGAGCGAATCCGCCGCTCCATGAACAGGTCGCCGGGCATGCGTGCCTCATGGCCAACCGGAATGCTGTTGCGGTACGGTGTGGTGATCGCATACGGCAGCTGGGTACCGGTACGTGCCGCCAGTTCACCCATGCGGGTCAGCAGGTAGTGGGCGCGGTCTTCACCTTCCTTGTCGAGAACCGACTCGAGGGCGTCCAGCCATTCCTGGGTTTCGACGGGATCGAGGTCTTGCATGGCTTGCTCCAGGGCGGAAAGGCTTCCAGAATCGGTCGCCAGGGTGCTTGGCCGTCGGATCAGACGGCGCGATTGAGTGCTTGGGTCGCCGGCAATCAGGCGGGCATTTGTAGTTTTGCTACATATTAACGCCTGTCCGGGCAGAAAAGGCACATCTTTTGTAGCAAAACTACATGAAGGATTGCTCTGCTGTGCGATCCATCCTTCACTTATTCATTGATTTCCAAGGATAGACCATGAGTTTGCCTTCGCTGCTGCCACTCCCCGACCTTTTGCGCAGTTGCGCCGCTCAGGCTGAACAGGCGCTGGTTGCTGCACTGGCAGCGCAAGGTGTCGCCAGCAGCGCTTTGCCGGAGGGTTTTCTTGCGGCGTTTGGGCGGGTGGCGGCGGTCAGTGATTTTGTGGCGGAGCAAGCATTGCGTGAGCCACTCAGACTGCTTGAGCAGGTCCGCAGCGGAGAGCTCCAGCAATCCCTGCAGCCTGGCGACTTGCGCGCACGGCTGCAGGCGTCGCTGCTGGATTGTGCCGACGAGGAGGCGCTGGGTCGGCGCTTGCGCGGTTTTCGCAATGCGCAGCAGTTGCGGATTATCTGGCGCGATGTGACGCGGCAGGCAGCGTTGCTTGAGACCTGTCGTGACTTGTCGGATATGGCCGATGCCTGTATCGATCTGGCCTATCAATGGATCTATCAGCGGCACGCCGCGCAGTTCGGCACGCCGATCGGTCAGCGCAGCGGCGAGCCGCAGCACATGGTCATCCTCGGCATGGGCAAGCTGGGTGCCCATGAGCTCAATCTGTCGTCGGATATCGATCTGATCTTCGGTTACCCCGAAGGTGGCGAGACCGAAGGGGTCAAGCGCTCGCTGGATAATCAGGAGTTTTTCATTCGTCTTGGCCAGCGTTTGATCAAGGCGCTGGATGCCATCACCGTCGACGGCTTCGTGTTCCGCACCGACATGCGCTTGCGCCCCTATGGTTCGGCCGGCGCGCTGGCGCTGAGTTTCAATGCGCTGGAACAGTACTATCAGGATCAGGGCCGTGACTGGGAACGCTACGCCATGATCAAGGCGCGCGTGGTGGCCGGTGACCAGCAGGCCGGGGCGCGGCTGCTGGAAATGCTGCGGCCGTTTGTTTACCGGCGCTATCTGGACTTCTCGGCCATCGAGGCCTTGCGCGGGATGAAACAGCTGATCCAGCAGGAAGTCCGGCGCAAGGGCATGGCGGAGAACATCAAGCTCGGCGCGGGCGGTATCCGCGAAGTCGAGTTCATTGCGCAGGTCTTTCAGCTGATTCACGGTGGTCGCGACCTGAGTCTGCAGCAGCGCTCCCTGCCGGGTGTGCTGCGTACGCTGGAGGGGCAGGGTTACCTGCCGGCCGCGGCGGTCGGGGAGTTGCTGCACGGCTATGAATTCCTGCGTTACACCGAACACGCGCTGCAGGCGATTGGCGACCGGCAGACGCAGATGCTGCCGCACACCGAGCTGGATCAGGCGCGGGTCGCGAATATGCTGGGCTTCGCCGGATGGGCTGAGTTTCATCAGCAACTGATGCAGTGGCGCGGGCGCATTGACTGGCATTTCCGTCAGGTGATTGCCGACCCTGACGAAGAGGATGAACAGTCCACGGCGGTGGGTGCCGAGTGGTTGCCGCTGTGGGAAGAAGCGGTGGAGCCGGAAAGCGCCGAACGTCAGCTCGAAGAGGCCGGCTTCACCGATCCGCAAGCGGCGTTCAAACGGATTATCGACCTCAAGCGCGGCCCGCAGGTGCGGGCCATGCAGCGTATGGGACGCGAGCGGCTGGATGGCTTTATGCCGCGCCTGTTGGCGCAGGCGGCCGAGCACGAATACCCGGATCGGGTGCTGGAGCGGGTGATGCCGCTGGTGGAGAAGGTGGTGCGCCGCTCCGCCTATCTGGTGTTGCTCAGCGAAAATCCCGGCGCGCTGCAGCGCCTGATCAGCCTGTGTGCGGCCAGTCCGTGGATTTCCGAGCAGATCGCACGCTTTCCGTTGCTGCTCGATGAACTGCTCAATGAGGGACGTCTGTTCAGTCCGCCGTTGGCGCCGGAGCTGGCGGCGGAATTGCGCGAGCGCCTGATGCGCATTCCGGAAGAGGATCTGGAACAGCAGATGGAGGCGCTGCGGCATTTCAAGCTGGCACACCGGCTGCGCGTGGCAGCCTCGGAAATTGCCGGAACCCTGCCGCTGATGAAAGTCAGTGATTACCTGACCTGGCTGGCTGAGGCGATTCTCGAGCAGGTACTGGCACTGGCCTGGCGTCACACAGTGGCGCGGCATGGCGCGCCGCGCCGGGCCGATGGCAGTACCTGCGATCCGGATTTCATCATCGTCGGTTATGGCAAGGTCGGTGGCATCGAGCTGGGGCATGGTTCGGATCTGGATCTGGTGTTTATCCATGACGGCGACTCACAGGCCGAAACCGATGGGGCCAAACCGGTCGATGGCGCGCAGTTCTTTGCCCGGCTGGGGCAGCGCATCATTCACCTGCTGACCACCCAGACCAACTCCGGCCAGCTGTATGAGGTCGACATGCGTCTGCGTCCGTCGGGGGCGTCCGGTCTGTTGGTCAGTTCGCTTGGGGCTTTCGAGCGCTATCAGGAGAGCGAGGCCTGGACCTGGGAACATCAGGCGCTGGTGCGCGCGCGCGTGCTGGTCGGTTGTCCGCGCGTGGCCACGGCCTTTGAGACGATTCGAGCCCGGGTGTTGGGTCGTGAGCGTGAGCTGCTCGCCTTGCGTCAGGAAGTGTCGGAGATGCGCGCGAAGATGCGCGACAACCTCGGGAGCAAGGAGACTTCAGCCGGCAGGGCGGTCAATGTCTTCGATGCCGGACAGCCGTTCGACCTCAAGCAGGATGCCGGCGGTATCGTCGATATTGAATTTATGGTGCAATACGCGGCCTTGGCGTGGTCGCATGACCATCCGCAATTGCTCACCTATACGGACAATATCCGCATCCTGGACGGTCTGCGCGAGCAGCGCCTGTTACCGGCGGATGATGTCGCGGCCCTGCAGGAAGCCTACAAGGCGCTGCGTTCGGTGGCGCACCGTCTGGCGTTGCAGAAACAGCCGGGCAAGGTGGCCGGAGACCAACTGGTCGGGGAGCGTCGCACGGTGATGCGCATCTGGCAGGAGTTGGGCTTGGCGTAGGGTGGACAACGACCACAGGTCTTGTCCACCGGCTGGGTGTGGTGGACATTCGCTGCGCGAGATGCCCACCCTACGGTTTGAATCAACGAACAACCGAATTTTGAGGAGCAAACGATATGTCGATGGCTGATCGTGATGGCGTGATCTGGTATGACGGTAAAATGGTGCCGTGGCGCGATGCCACCACCCACGTCCTGACCCATACCCTGCATTACGGTATGGGTGTGTTTGAGGGCGTGCGCGCCTACAACACCGCCGAAGGCACGGCGATCTTCCGTCTGCAGGCGCATACCGACCGGCTGTTCGATTCGGCGCATATCATGAACATGCCCATGCCGTTCAGCAAAGAAGAGCTCAACGAAGCGCATCGGGCCGTGGTGCGTGAAAACAACCTGGAAAGCGCATACCTGCGCCCGATGGTGTTTTACGGATCCGAAGCCATGGGCCTGCGCGCCAGCACCCTGAAAGTGCATGTGATCGTGGCGGCCTGGCACTGGGGCGCGTACATGGGTGACGAGGCGCTGGAGCAGGGCATCAAGGTGCGCACCAGCTCCTTTACCCGTCATCACGTGAATATCTCGATGACCCGCGCCAAGGCCAACGGCAACTACATCAACTCGATGCTGGCGCTGCAGGAAGCCATCTCCGGCGGGGCTGACGAAGCCATGTTGCTGGACACCGAGGGCTATGTGGCCGAAGGCTCGGGCGAGAACATATTCCTGGTGCGCAATGGCGTGGTCTATACCCCGGAAGTCACCTCGTGCCTGAACGGGATCACCCGCAACACCATCCTCACGCTGGCTGACGAACTGGGTATCAAGGTGGTCGAGAAGCGCATCACCCGTGACGAGGTGTATATCGCCGATGAGGCCTTCTTCACTGGTACCGCTGCCGAAGTCACACCGATTCGCGAAGTCGATGGTCGGCAGATTGGCGCGGGGCGTCGTGGTCCGGTGACCGAGAAATTGCAGAAGGCTTACTTCGATCTGGTAGCCGGCAAGGCTGCAGGTCATGGCGACTGGCTGACGCTGGTCAAGTGACCCGTGGGTACGTAGGGTGGGCTGGACCGTAGGTCGTAACCCACCATCCGGCCCGCAGGGGCGGTCAAAGGGATGTCTGTTGACATCCATGGTGGGTTACGCCGCGGTGCAGCTAACCCACCCTACGGGCACTTTTCTATGAATATTCTGATCATTGGACCCAGCTGGGTTGGCGACATGGTGATGGCGCAGACACTGTTTCAGTGCCTGCGCCAACGTCATCCGGGCTGCAGCATCGACGTGCTGGCGCCGGAATGGAGCCGGCCGATTCTCGAGCGCATGCCCGAAGTGCGGGTGGCACTGAGTTTTCCGCTGGGTCATGGCGTGCTGGACGT
>DATMWH010000039.1:0-8887 GCA_035562615.1 Pseudomonas sp.
CTGCAGGCTGGTCTGATCCAACCGGGCCGGCATGACGCCCTGTGAGCGGCAGAAATCGTAGAGCTGCGCATCAACCCGGTTGCTGATCAGGCCGGCATTGATGCCACGCTGCAGGGCCAGATGGTCGTAAACCTTGCGCTTGACCACCGCGTTCTCGATCAGGTGCAGCATGCCGTTGACGAACATTTCGGTGGAGACATACAGCCCCTGCTCGAAGGGGCCGCCATCCTCGGCCACCGCCGTCTTCTCACGGCTCAGTGCCTGCACCGCTTCGCGGTATTGACGATTGTGCCGCTGCCGCAGAATCAGGCTGTGGGCCACCGCGTCGCCCAGCGCACCGATGCCGATCTGCAACGTGCCGCCATCCGCCACCAGGGTGCTGGCATGCAGGGCGGTAGCGTAGTCCTGAAGCGGCACCGTGGCATTGGGTACCGCAAACAGGCTTTTATTGTATTGGGGGTTGCTCACCAGCAGATCAAACGCGCCAACCCCCACTTCGGCATCGTTCTGCATGAAAGGCAAATCATCATGCACCTGGCCAATGGTGATGTGGCGGCGATCTGAAGCGTGCAATTTGTCCATCATTTCAAGGGCCACATCCGGATTGCACGACAGGCTCACCGACAACCCGTCAGGTGTGTGCCGGGCCGCGACCAGTTGCACCATGACATTGGCCCCGGCATTGAACATGTCCCGGGCAATATGGGTGTAATTACTGGAGATATAGTTCTGTTGGGCGCTGGCCACATTCTTCATTGAACCGGCCTTGAAATAGAGTTCACTGATCTGGATATTGGCCGGCAGCGTTCCTTTGCGCAGCGGCGCCATGAAAGCCAGCTCCTCGTAATCACCAAACAGGCGCTGGATGATCGGCCCGGACAGATTGCCTTCAATGCCCTTGGCCGGCGTCGGCACCTCCAGGCACAGTGCGGTATAGATATGCAGGGACAGGCCCGGATCGGCAACAGCCCGGCGGTAGAATGCGTTGATCAGCTGCACCGGCTTGCCCAGGCCCAACGGCGCCCCAATCACCAGCTGCTTGCCTACCCTGGCGATGGCGCGATCAACGCACTGCTCAACGTCATTCACAATCTCGGTCATTGTTATTGTTCCTTATCGATTGATTTCAGTGGTGCCCAGGGCGGCCAAAAGTGCCGCCGCAGTGGATAGGGATAGCAAGGATCAGTGTCTGCCGGGTTACCAGAGAAAGTATTGACGATGGGCAATATGCCACTGCATCAATCACCTGCTCTGCCGCTGAGCGAAGCATAGGCCAGGGGCCAAGCATGCCCTGCTGTCACCGACAATTCACCGGATTGTCGTCTTGGCGTCATGGCCGGCCAACAGGCTAAGCCCATGCTTACTCAAGACGCCCTCGCGCAGGCCTTGCGCCAACCCAGCGACAGCACCGACGAGCGCGGTGATGACCGGCCGCTGCGGCCTATTCAGCATTACCGCACCCTGTGGATTTCCGACCTGCACCTGGGCACTCCGGGTTGTCAGGCGCAGGCCCTGCTGGATTTTCTGCGCCACACCGAGAGTGACACGCTGTTTCTGGTCGGTGACATCGTGGACGGCTGGCAACTGAGCCGCCAGTGGTTCTGGCCGCAAAGCCACAATGATGTGGTGCAGAAACTGCTGCGCAAGGCACGCAAAGGCACCCGCATCATCTACGTGCCGGGCAATCATGACGAGTTTGCGCGCAAGTACCTGAACAACGAGTTCGGCGGTATCGAAGTGGCCGAGGAATGGCTGCACCAGACCGCCGACGGACGCTACCTGTGGATAGTGCACGGTGACCTGTTCGACGGGGTGATCCAGGTCGCCAGCTGGCTGGCCCATCTGGGCGACAATCTGTACGGACTGACGCTGGAGCTGAACCGCCATCTGAACTCGCAACGCGCCCGACTCGGCCTGCCCTACTGGTCGCTGTCGAAGTACCTGAAACTGAAGGTCAAGCGCGCGGTCAGCTACGTCAACGACTTCGAGCTGGCCGTGGCCCGCGAGGCGCGCAAGCGCGGCGCTCAGGGCGTGGTCTGCGGCCATATCCACCATGCCGAATTGCGCGATGTGGATGGCATTCTCTATGCCAATGACGGCGACTGGGTGGAGAGTCTGACAGCACTGGCCGAAGACGCTGACGGCACGCTGCGCATCCTGCACTGGGCCGAGGAAATGGCCGCCAAGCCCGCGCGCCCGCGCCCACCACCCAGAGCGCGCAAACCGCGCATCAAGACCGGCGCTTGAAGTCGGTCGTCATTCCCACTCAATGGTCGCCGGCGGCTTGCTCGACACGTCGTAGGTGACCCGGGAAATTCCGGATATTTCATTGATGATGCGGTTGGAGACCTTCTCCAGCAGCTCATACGGCAGGTGCGCCCAGCGCGCCGTCATGAAGTCGATGGTTTCCACTGCGCGCAACGCGACAACCCAGGCGTAACGGCGGCCATCACCGACCACCCCGACCGATTTCACCGGCTGGAACACCACGAAGGCCTGACTGGTCTTGTGGTACCAGTCGAAGTTGCGCAGCTCCTCGATGAAGATATGGTCAGCCTGACGCAGCAGGTCGGCGTATTCCTTCTTCACTTCGCCGAGGATGCGCACGCCCAACCCCGGGCCGGGGAATGGGTGGCGGTAAACCATGTCGTAGGGCAGGCCCAGCTCCAGGCCGATCTTGCGCACCTCGTCCTTGAACAGCTCGCGCAACGGTTCGACCAGTTTGAACTGCATGTCTTCCGGCAGGCCGCCGACGTTGTGGTGGCTCTTGATCACATGGGCCTTGCCGGTCTTGGCGCCGGCCGACTCGATCACGTCCGGGTAGATGGTGCCCTGGGCGAGGAACTTGATGCCTTGCAGTTTGGTGGCTTCCTCATCGAACACCTCGATAAAGGAACGGCCGATGATCTTGCGCTTCTCTTCCGGATCGGCAACGCCGACCAGACGCCCGAGGAACTTCTCTTCGGCGTTGGCGCGAATCACCTTGACGCCCATGTTGTCGGCGAACATGGCCATCACCTGATCGCCTTCATGCAGGCGCAGCAGGCCGTTATCGACGAACACGCAGGTCAGCTGCTCGCCAATCGCCTTGTGCAGCAGTGCGGCAACCACCGAGGAATCCACCCCGCCGGACAGACCAAGCAGCACCCTGGAGCTGCCAACCTGAGCACGCACGGTGGCGATGGCGTCTTCGACGATATTGGCCGCGGTCCACAGCGCTTCGCAGCCACAGATATCCAGCACGAAACGCGACAGAATGCGCCCGCCCTGTTTGGTATGGGTGACCTCCGGGTGGAATTGCACGCCGTAGTAGGCGCGCGTGTCGTCAGCCATGGCGGCAATCGGACAGCTCGGGGTACTGGCCAGAATGTGGAAGCCCGCTGGCATCGCGGTGACTTTGTCACCGTGGCTCATCCACACGTCGAGACCAAACACGCCATCGGGGTCCACGTGATCTTCGATGCCATCCAGCAGACGCGCCCGGCCGACAATGTCCACCCGCGCATAACCGAATTCGCGCAGATTGGAGCCTTCGACCTTGCCACCCAGCTGCTCAGCCATGGTCTGCATGCCGTAACAGATGCCGAACAATGGTATGCCCAGATCGAACACCGCCTGCGGCGCGCGCGGGCTGTTGGCTTCATGCACCGACTCCGGGCCACCGGCCAGAATCACCCCTTTGGGCGCGAAGGCGCGAATGGCGGCATCGTCCATGTCGAATGGATGAATTTCACAATACACGCCGATTTCACGCACGCGGCGGGCAATCAGCTGGGTGTACTGGGAGCCGAAATCGAGAATCAGGATGCGGTGGGCATGAATATCGTGGTGGGCCATGGCCATCTCTCTTGGCGGAATTCACAAATGACTGGAACTGCAATGCACCCCGTAGGGTGGGTTAGCCGGTACGGCGTACCCACCATGGATGTCGCCAGACATCCCCTTGGCCGCTCCTTCGGAGCGCTTGGTGGGTTACGGCCTGCGGCCTAACCCACCCTACGGCTCGGATCGGTGTTAACTGACCCGGTAATTGGGTGCTTCCTTGGTGATCTGCACATCGTGCACGTGCGATTCGGCCATACCGGCGCCGGTAATACGCACGAACTGCGGTTTGCTGCGCATTTCCTCAACCGTGGCACAGCCGGTGTAGCCCATGGAGGCACGCAGGCCACCCATCATCTGGTGCACGATGGCGGCCATGGCACCTTTGTACGGCACGCGACCTTCGATACCTTCCGGCACCAGCTTCTCGGCACCGGCAGAGGAGTCCTGGAAGTAGCGGTCGGATGAGCCCTGGCTCTGCGCCATTGCGCCCAGCGAACCCATGCCGCGATAAGCCTTGTAGGAGCGGCCCTGGAACAGTTCGACCTCACCCGGTGCCTCTTCGGTACCGGCCAGCATCGAGCCGATCATCACCGCGGAAGCGCCAGCCACGATGGCCTTGGACAAGTCGCCGGAGAAGCGGATACCGCCATCGGCGATCAGCGGCACACCGGTGCCAGCCAGCGCGGCAGCCACGTTGGCTACAGCGGAAATCTGTGGAACACCCACGCCAGCCACAATACGGGTGGTGCAGATCGAGCCCGGACCGATACCTACCTTGACTGCATCGGCGCCGGCTTCGGCCAGCGCCTTGGCGGCTTCGCCGGTAGCAATGTTGCCGCCAATCACCTGTACCTCGGGGAAGGTCTGCTTGACCCAGCGTACGCGATCGATCACGCCTTTGGAGTGGCCGTGGGCAGTATCCACCACCACCACGTCGACGCCTGCAGCAACCAGTGCCGCCACCCGCTCTTCGGTATCGGCACCAGTGCCGACAGCCGCGCCGACGCGCAGACGACCCTGATCATCCTTGCTGGCCAACGGGTAAGCCTTGGCTTTTTCGATGTCGTTGACGGTCATCATGCCTTTGAGGTTGAAGTCGCCATCGACGATCAGCACGCGCTCGATGCGGTGCTTGTGCAGCAATTCGCGCACGGTGTCCTTGGCCGCGCCTTCGCGCACGGTGACCAGCCGCTCTTTCGGCGTCATCACGTCGCGCACCAGCGCATCCAGACGATTCTCGAAACGCACATCGCGGGAGGTAACGATGCCCACCAGCTGGCCTTTGGAGAACACCGGCACACCGGAGATGTTGTTCTGCCGGGTCAGTTCGAGCAGATCGCGCACGCTGGCGTCCGCTTCGATACTGATCGGATCCTTGACCACGCCGGCCTCGAACTTCTTCACCTTGCGCACTTCTGCAGCCTGCTGCTCGATGGTCATGTTCTTGTGGATGATGCCGATGCCACCTTCCTGCGCCATGGCAATCGCCAGGCGGGCCTCGGTCACGGTGTCCATTGCCGCGGACACCAGCGGAATGTTCAGCTCGATACCACGCGTCAGGCGGGTTTTCAGGCTGACGTCCTTGGGCAGAACCTCGGAATATCCGGGGATCAGGAGAACGTCGTCAAAGGTCAGGGCTTCTTGGCTGATGCGCAGCATGGCAGGGCTCCCAAGCGGGAAATTTCAGAAGCGCGGCATTATACCCACGGCCGGCATTTACCGAAAGCATTAACCGGCCTGAACCCACAAGAGTGTTGCCGTTTGCAACATCCGCCATAAATGCATAGCCATACCCGGGAAAATTCACCTAGGCTGAAACTGTCGCAGTGGTAGGCGACGCTATTCGCACCTAGTTGAAAAAGGAACGCTTATGCAAATCCAAGTTCACAGCGATAACCACATCGAAGGCAGCAGCCGACTCATAGACTGGGTCAGCGCCACTGCCAGAAACCAACTGGAGCGTTTTGAAGAGGATCTGACCCGCATCGTTGTTCACCTGCACGATGACAATGCCGGCAAGGCCGGCGCCGATGACAAGCGCTGCCTGATCGAAGCACGACCCAAAGGGCATCAACCCATCTCGGTGACCCACAAAGCCGAAGCGCTGGACTTCGCCGTGGATGGCGCGTTTGAAAAACTTCAGCACGCCCTTGAGCATCTCTACGGAAAGTTGCGTCAGAAGCGCCCGCAACCGCTCCAGACACTGGATGGCGAGACCCCGATTGAAAGCCGGGACGCCCTGCTGGAAGAAGACTTCCTCGCCGAGCAACAAGCCGCGAGCGTTTAAACACCCTCCCCCGAGAGCAGCCGCAGCCCGCTCCTCCCGCTGCGGCTTTTTTATATCGACGCGCCACGATCCACCGCAGGTTGTCCGCGCAAACGCCCGACGACTTCCTTATCATCAGCACCCATGTACAAAGATCCCTTTCAACGCCTGAACCTCGACCGCGAAGTTCTCAGCGTCAGCCAACTCAACAACCGCGCCCGGCTGCTGCTGGAAGACGTGTTTGCGCAGATCTGGGTGGAGGGGGAGATTTCCAATCTGGCCAAACCAGCCTCCGGACACATCTACTTCACCTTGAAGGACAGTCAGGCGCAGGTGCGCTGCGCGCTGTTCCGGCAGAACGCGGCACGGATTCGCGAAGCCTTGCGCGACGGTTTGGCAGTCAAGGTGCGCGGCAGGGTTTCACTGTTCGAGGGCCGCGGCGACTATCAGCTGATTCTCGACAACGTGGAGCCGGCCGGCGACGGCGCCCTGCGCCTGGCCTATGAAGCGCTGAAGGAAAAACTCAGCGCGGAAGGCTTGTTTGCAGCCGGGCACAAAGTCGCCCTGCCCGCTCACCCGCAACGCATTGGCATCATCAGCTCACCGACCGGCGCGGTGATCCGCGACATCATCAGCGTGTTTCGCCGTCGCGCTCCCCAGGTACAACTCAGCCTGATTCCCACCGCCGTGCAAGGCCGCGAGGCCACCGTACAGATCGTCCGCGCCCTGCAACTGGCCGACCGCCAGGGCTTTGATGCGCTGATTCTGGCGCGCGGCGGCGGTTCGCTGGAAGACCTCTGGTGCTTCAACGAAGAGACGGTAGCGCGCGCCATAGCGGCGTGCCAGACGCCGATTGTCAGCGCCGTGGGGCATGAGACCGATGTCTCGATCAGCGATTTCGTCGCCGATGTCCGTGCCCCAACGCCCTCGGCAGCGGCCGAGTTGCTGGCCCCCGATAATAGCGATCTGCTGCAGCGCATCGACAGCCTGCGCCGTCGCCTGCAGCTGCAGATGCGCACCCGGCTGCTGCATGCACAGTTGAGTCTGGACGGCATGACGCGGCGCATGCGCCATCCGGGTGAACGTCTGCGCCAACAGGCCCAGCGCCTGGATGATCTGGATATGCGTCTGGGCCGGGCTTTGCAGCAGCAACTGCAGGGCCAGCGGCAAAAGCTGGCACGGGCAGCGGCGCAATTGTCCGCACAGCATCCGGGACGGCAGCTGGCACTGCTGAATCAGCGCCAGAAAAATCTGGCGGAACGCTTGCCCCGCGCCATGCACAGCCATCTAGCCCGCCAGCGGCAAGCATTCAGCGCGGCCGTTCACGGACTGCAGCTGATCAGCCCGCTGGCGACCCTGGGGCGCGGCTACAGCATCCTGCTTGATCAACGCGGCCAGGCCATTCGCAGTGCAGCTCAGACCCAGCCCGGACAGAAGCTCCACGCCCGTCTGGCAGACGGCGAGCTGCAGGTGCGTGTCGAGGACAATTACCTGACGCCTGCAACCGGCTCCCTGCTGGACTGAAGCGCTCTCGCCATTGATGGGTATCGCTGCGCTCAACCCATCCTACGGTGGGTGGCAGATTGCGATATGTAGGATGGGTTGAGCGCAGCGATACCCATCACCCCGCAATTGCTGCCAAGCCAGCGCAAACCCTGCGCAATTAAATTTCACAAACCCTACCTAAAAGACCATTTCTGCCATTTTTCAGGCAATGCTTGCATGCTTTAACCTGAATACTTACGGTTACCAGCATAGACCTCGCCACTTAACGGCCCGCCGCATCCCGGCGCCGCACACAGGATTGCTGTCATGAGCATGCTCAAAGACCCGTCAAACAAGTACCGTGCCTTTACCCCGATCAACATTCCCGACCGCCGCTGGCCATCCCAGACCATCAGCACGGCGCCAATCTGGCTGTCGTCCGACCTGCGCGACGGCAACCAGTCGCTGATCGAGCCGATGGATGCGCAGAAGAAGATGCGCTTCTTCCAGTGCCTGGTGGCCGTGGGCCTGAAGGAAATCGAAGTAGGCTTCCCGTCCGCCTCGCAGACCGACTTCGACTTCGTCCGCGAGCTGATCGAGGGTGGGCATATCCCCGCTGACGTGACCATTCAGGTACTGACCCAGGCCCGTGAAGACCTGATCACCCGCACCTTCGAGTCGCTCAAGGGCGCGAAAAAGGCCATCGTCCACTACTACAACGCCACCGCGCCGAGCTTCCGCCGCATCGTCTTCAATCAGGACAAAAACGGCGTGATCGAGATCGCCGTGAATGCGGCGCAGATCATCCAGCGTCTGGCGGCAGCCAATCCGGAGACTGACTGGCGCTTCGAATACTCGCCGGAAGTGTTCAGCTCCACCGAGACTGACTTTGCCGTCGAGGTGTGCAACGCGGTGATCGGCGTGTTCCAGCCGACGCAGGCAAACAAGCTGATCCTCAACCTGCCGGCCACCATTGAAGCCGCCACGCCGAACATCTACGCCGACCAGATCGAATGGTTCTGCCGCCATGTCGACCGCCGCGACAGCGTGCTGATCAGTCTGCACACCCACAACGACCGTGGCACCGGCGTGGCGGCCACCGAGCTGGGCCTGATGGCCGGCGCCGACCGCGTGGAAGGCTGTCTGTTCGGCAACGGCGAGCGCACCGGCAACGTCGATTTGGTCACTGTGGCGCTGAACCTCTACACCCAGGGCGTCGACCCGCAGCTGGACTTCTCCGACATCGACGCGGTGCGCAAGGTGGTCGAGGAGTGCAACCAGATCCCGGTGCACCCACGCCATCCCTACGTC
>DATMWH010000040.1:0-11900 GCA_035562615.1 Pseudomonas sp.
ACCTCCTCGCCCTCCAGAATGATGCGCTGACCACCCTCCTGCGCGATGAACTGCACGTCCAGATGCGCCGCCAGCGCCTTCAATGCGGGCTCATTGGCCAGATCGATCGCATGATTGCGTGCAGCAAACGCCAGCAAGCGATACAAAGCCCCGGAATCCAGCAGCTTCCAACCCAACTGCCGCGCGAGCAAACCGGCCACCGTGCCCTTGCCCGAACCGCCTGGACCATCGATGGTAATTACCGGGATAGTCATGCCTTGCCCTCTTCGCTGACGCGAATGCCAACCTGCGCAGCCAGGCCGAGGAAGTTCGGGAAGGAAGTGGCGACATTGGCACAGTCATGAATGCGAATGGCCCCCGAGGCGCGCAACGAAGCGACGCTGAAGGACATGGCGATGCGATGATCGCCATGGCTGTTGACCTCGCCACCGCCAATCGGGCTGCCATCAATGATGATGCCATCGGGCGTGGGTTCGGCCTTTACACCCAAGGCAACCAGACCATCAGCCATGACCTGGATGCGATCAGACTCCTTGACCCGCAACTCCTCGGCACCGCGCAGAATGGTGCGCCCTTCGGCACAGGCAGCTGCCACAAACAGCACGGGGAATTCATCAATCGCCAGCGGCACCAACTCTTCGGGAATCTCGATGCCTTTCAATTTCGCACTGCGCACACGAATATCCGCGACCGGCTCGCCACCCACTTCGCGCTGATTCTCCAGGGTGAGATCACCGCCCATCAGCTTGAGAATATCGATCACCCCGGTACGGGTGGGGTTGATCCCGACGTGTTCAAGCAGCAACTCGGAGCCTTCGGCGATGCTGCCGGCCACCAGGAAAAAGGCTGCCGAGGAAATATCAGCCGGTACTTCGATGTGCGTCGCACTCAGCTTGTGTCCCGACTCAACGGTGGCGACATTGCCATCCACTGCTACCGGATAACCAAAACCACGCAGCATGCGTTCGGTGTGGTCACGGGTCGGCGCCGGCTCAGTCACGGAGGTCTGACCCACGGCGTAGAGGCCCGCCAGCAACAGACAGGACTTGACCTGCGCACTGGCCATCGGCATCTCGTAGCTCATCCCACGCAGTTGCTGCCCGCCGCGAATAACCATCGGCGGGCGACCCTCGGCGGCGGTTTCGATTACGGCACCCATTTCGCGCAATGGCTTGGCCACACGATTCATCGGCCGCTTGGACAACGAAGCATCGCCAGTGAGGGTGGTGTCAAAGGTCTGCGCCGCCAGCAACCCGGAAAGCAGGCGCATGGACGTTCCCGAATTGCCCAGGTACAGCGGCCCTGGCGGAGGCTGCAAGCCGTGCAGACCGACACCGTGAATGGTCACGCGGCCATGCTGTGGGCCTTCGATAACCACGCCCATATCGCGAAAGGCCTGCAGGGTGGCCAGTGCATCCTCGCCTTCGAGAAAACCCTCCACCTCGGTCGTGCCTTCAGCCAGCGAGCCGAGCATGATCGAGCGGTGGGAGATTGACTTGTCGCCCGGTACACGAATGCGCCCGGAAAGACGCCCGCCCGGCTGGGCCAGAAAGATAAGATCGTTATTGTCGTGCATAGCGTCCACATAGGCCCGACGGGCCAGAATTTTACTGAAATGTTCACGGGCTACCCGGGCGCGGGTAAACACGCCCAGCAGATGATGCCCGTCCTGTGTGTCAACCGCGTTGCGCAAGGCATCGAGATCGTCACGAAAGTCGTCAAGAACGCTGAGTACCGCTTCGCGGTTGGCCAGACAGATGTCGTGCCACATCAACGGATCACTGCCGGCAATCCGGGTGAAATCACGGAAGCCGCCGGCGGCATAGCGGAAAATCTCCAGGTTCTCACTGCGTTTGGCCAACGAATCGACCAGCCCAAAAGCCAGCACATGGGGAAGATGGCTGGTGGCTGCCAGCACCTCGTCGTGATGCTCCACTTCCATGTGTTCGACATCCGCACCCAGTGCCCGCCAAAGGCGCTCAACCAGCATCAAGGCATTAGCATCAACCGCCGCATGCGGCGTCAGGATGACCTTGTGCCGGCGGAACAGCGCCGCATCAGCCGCCTCCACCCCGCTCTGCTCGGAGCCGGCAATCGGATGTCCCGGCACGAAATTCGCCAGGCACTGCGGCAGGTAACGCTGCGCGGCCCGCAGGATGCTGCCCTTGGCGCTGCCCACATCGGTCAGAATGGTTGAGTGCAAATCCAGCGCGGAAAGTTGCTCAAGCAGTCGCTCCATGGCCAGGATCGGCACTGCCAACTGAATCACCGCAGCGCCCTGACAGGCGCGAGCCAGATCCGTTTCGCAGCGATCGACAACCCCCAACTCCACCGCCAGACGGCAGGACTCGCTGTCCAGATCAACACCCACCACTTCGCTGAAGAGTTGTGCCTCACGCACGCCCTTTGCAAAGGAGCCGCCGATCAAGCCAAGACCAATGACCACCAGACGCCCCAGCGAGTCGCCGGCAGCGGCGGTCTGCATACGCTCAGCCACGTCCAAGCACCTTGCTCAACGCCTCGAGAAAGCGTGCATTCTCGCGTTCGGTACCGATCGAGACACGCAGGAAGTGCGGCAAGCCGTAGCCGGCAATCGGGCGCACAATCACCCCTTCGCGCAGCAGCGCCTGATTGATCGCCGCTGTATCGGTGGCGAAGTCCACGGCGATGAAATTGCCCTTGCTGGGAATCCAGCGCAGCCCCAAATCGCGCAAACCCGATTCGAGTTGCTGCATGCCCGCATCATTCAACTGGCGGCTGGCGATCAGGTAATCCTCATCCTGCAAGGCAGCGACTGCCGCCGTAAGCGCCAGGCTGTTGACGTTGAACGGCTGCCGTACCCGGTTCAGCACATCAGCAATCTGCGGCGACGAGAGTGCATAGCCCACGCGCAGCGCCGCCAGGCCATAGGCCTTGGAAAAGGTGCGCGACACCAGCAAATTCGCAAAGCGCCCCAGATAGTCCAGACCGTCCGGTAAATCAGCACCCTCGGCGTATTCGATATAGGCCTCGTCCAGCACTACCAGTACCTGCTCAGGCACCGCGCCGAGGAAGCGCTCCAGCGCCTGCGCATCAAACCAGGTGCCGGTCGGATTATTCGGGTTGGCCAGAAACACCACGCGGGTGTTGGCATCGATGGCCGCCAGCATGGCATCCAGGTCATGGCCGTAATCACGCGCAGGAACCGCCCGACCCTCGGCACCCACTGCCTGAGTGGCGATCGGATAGACAGCAAAAGCGTATTGGCTGAACACCGCGTTCAAACCCGGCGCCAGCCAGGCGCGGGCCACCAGATCGAGAATATCGTTTGAACCGTTACCGAGCGTGACCTTCGCAGCATCCACCTGGTAGCGACTGGCCAGTGCCTGCTTCAGCGCAAAGCCATTGCCATCCGGGTAGCGCGTCAACTCCGGCAGAGCGGCCTGCACCGCCGCCAGCACCTTGCTGCCCGGCCCTAACGGATTTTCATTGCTGGCCAGTTTGACGATGCCCGCAGGGTCCAGATTCAGCTCGCGGGCGAGTTCGTCGACCGGCTTGCCTGGTACGTAGGGTGAAAGTTTTTGCACACCCGGCAGGGCCAGGGCAAGAAAATCACAGCTCATGAAAAATCCCGTAACGGTGGTCGACCTGTTCAAGGTCGGCAATGTTAAGGCAGGACGCCGTTGCCAGCGACCCCATTCAGCGAAATTAGCCTACAGCTCAGCTGATGGCGGTGTATCGACCGGCCTTGTGGTTGAAGGCCAGCACCAGATTCAGGACCACCGCCCCAAGCACCGAGAACAGGATGGCCTTCAATCCGATCAGCGCCGCGGCGCCCAGCAAAATCAGACAATCGATGAGCATCTGCAGCTTCCCGGCACGCCATCCGAAGCGGTCCTGCAGATACAGCACCAGCAGGTTCACCCCGCCCAGACTGGCACGATGGCGAAACAGCATCAGCATGCCCACCCCCATCAGAATGCCTCCCAGAACCGCCGCATAAGCCGGCTGCAGCAACGAGAACTGAATCCAGTGGCGGCTCAACTCAACCAGCAGCGAGACCAGACTGACCGCACACAGGGTGCGCAGGGTAAACGCCCAACCCATGCGTTTGAAGGCCAGGACATAGAACGGCAGATTGATCACGAAATAACCGACACCGAACGACACCGGCGTCGCATAGGACAACAGAAAACCCAGCCCGGCCGTGCCGCCGGTCAGCAGCCCGGAACTCTTGTACAGGTTGATCGCCAGCGCGATCATCAGGCTGGCACTGAACAGCGCTTGCAGATCTTCAACCAGGCTGTGCTGCTCAACCGGCGACAGGCTTTCAACAGCCATCTCAGAGCACGGCTTTTGGATAGGATCCCAGCACTTTCAGGGCTACCGCTTCCTGATTGATGGATTCCAGCACACCCTTGACCTTCGAATCCTGATGATGGCCGACGAAATCAATGAAGAACACATAGGTCCATTTGCCGCTGCGTGACGGACGCGTTTCGATACGGGTCAGGTCGATGCCGGCCGCGTGGAACGGCACCAGCAGCTCATGCAATGCACCGGGCTTGTTGCGCATGGAGACGATGACCGAGGTCTTGTCGTCGCCGGTGGGGGGGACTTCCTGGCTGCCGATGATCAGAAAGCGCGTGGAGTTGTCCGGACGATCTTCGATCTTCTCTGCCAGCTTGGTCAGACCGTACAACTGAGCCGCCATGTCGCCGGCAATCGCCGCCGAATTCCACTCGGTTTTTACCCGGCGCGCCGCGTCTGCATTACTGGAAACCGCCACGCGCTCGACGTTCGGGTAATGCGCATCCAGCCACTTGCGACACTGCGCCAGTGACTGGGCATGGGAATAAATACGGGTAATACGGTCAGTTTTGGTGGTTTCACCGACCAGCAGGTGATGGTGGATGCGTAACTCGACCTCACCACAGATAACCATGTCGTGCTCGAGAAAGCTGTCCAGCGTGTGGTTGACCGCCCCTTCGGTGGAGTTCTCCACCGGCACCACACCGAAATTCACCGCGCCGGCGGCCACTTCGCGGAACACCTCATCGATAGCCGCCATCGGCTGACTGATCACCGCATGCCCGAAATGCTTGAGTGCTGCAGCTTGGGAGAACGTCCCTTCCGGGCCGAGGTAAGCCACCTTGAGCGGCTGTTCGAGGGCCAGACAGGAGGACATGATTTCGCGGAACAGCCGCGCCACTTCCTCGTTATCCAACGGTCCCTGATTCAGCTCCATGATGTGCTTGAGCACCCAGGCTTCGCGCTCGGGGCGATAGAACACCGGTTTCTCGCCGTCAGGCAGGGACAGCATCTTCACGCGGGCGACTTCCTGGGCGCAGCGCGCACGCGCACTGATCAGCCCGAGAATTTCCTCGTCGAGGCTGTCAATTTGCACCCGCAACGCCTTGAGCTGATCAGCGTCGGAGATTACATCCGTCATCAGGCGTGCTCCTTCTCGAACTCCGCCATGTAGGCCACCAGCGCTTCCACGGCATCCATACCGACCGCGTTGTAGATCGAGGCGCGCATGCCACCGACTGAGCGATGGCCTTTGAGATTGAGCAGACCACGTGCATCCGCGCCCGCCAGGAAAGCCTTGTCGAGCTTCTCGTCGGCCAGACGGAACGGCACATTCATCCAGGAACGCGCATTACGGCTGATCGGGTTGCTGTAGAACTCGCTGGTATCGATGGCCTTGTACAGCAGGTCCTTCTTGGCGCGGTTGATCCGCTCCATGGCCTCGACACCGCCCTGCTCCTTCAGCCACTCGAAAACCAGACCGGAGAGATACCAGGAGAACGTCGCCGGGGTGTTGTACATCGAGCCGTTATCGGCCGCGACCTTGTAGTTGAGCATGGTCGGGCAGCTGGAACGGGCGCGACCCAGCAGGTCTTCACGCACGATCACCACCACCAGCCCGCTGGGGCCGATATTCTTCTGCGCGCCGGCGTAGATCAGACCGAAGCGGGAGACATCCAGCTCGCGCGAGAGGATGTCAGAGGACATGTCGGCAACCAACGGCACATCGCCTACCTCCGGAATCCAGTCAAACTGCAACCCACCGATGGTTTCATTGCTGGCGTAGTGCAGGTAGGCCGCATTCCTGGAGAGCTTCCATTCGTTCTGCCCGGGAATCGCAAAATAATCGAGATCCTTGGCGCTGGCAGCCACATTGACCCGACCAAAACGACTGGCCTCTTCAATGCTTTTCTTGGACCAGATGCCGGTATCGATGTAATCCGCAACGCCGTCTTCGGGCAACAGATTCAGGGCAATCTCGGCAAACTGCTGACTGGCGCCACCCTGCAGGAACAGCACCTTGTAGTCATTGGGAATGCTCAGCAAGTCGCGCAGATCCTGCTCGGCCTTCTCGGCAATCGCCACATACTCGTCACTGCGATGGCTCATCTCCATCACCGACAGACCTTTGCCTTGCCAGTCAAGGAGTTCTGCCTGGGCACGCAACAGAACGGCTTCGGGGAGCGCGGCAGGACCGGCGCAGAAGTTATGGGCTCGTTTGCTCACATCGACTCTCACTGTATGGGGGCGGCCACCGGCAAGGTAACCGACCAGACTGACCTGTAGCGACGGATCAATCGCAGCCCGATTGATCCGCCTTGCTGCTGTTACTCGTCGCTGTCGGCAGGGGCATCATCGGCAACGGGCTGTTCAAGCTCACCGGCATCGTCAACCGGGTACTCGTCAGCAGCCAAGACGTCGACTTCAACCTCATCCACACCGGAAGGCTCCTGCACACGCTCCAGCCCGACCAGCGTTTCATCACTGGCCAGCTTGATCAGGGTGACCCCTTGGGTGTTGCGCGAGAGCGATGAGACTTCGTCGACGCGGGTCCGTACCAAGGTACCTTGATCAGAAATCAGCATGATTTCCTCACCATCGAGCACCTGTACCGCACCCACCAGCTTGCCATTACGCTCATTGCTGACCATGGCGATCACACCCTGACCGCCGCGCCCACGACGTGGGAACTCGGCCATGGCAGTACGCTTGCCGTAGCCACGCTCGGAAGCCGTCAGAATCTGCGCGTCTGCCTCGGGAATCAGCATGGAAATAATGTGCTGACCTTCCGGCAAGCGCATACCACGCACGCCACGCGCCGTCCGGCCCATGGTGCGCACCTTGCTTTCCTTGAAGCGAATGACCTTGCCGCCGTCAGAGAACATCATCACCTCGCGCGCGCCGTCAGTTACAGCCGCCGCGATCAGGGTGTCGCCCTCTTCCAGACGCAAGGCAATCAGGCCGGCACTGCGCGGCTTGCTGAACTGCACCAGCGGAGTCTTTTTCACGGTGCCGTTGGCGGTAGCCATGAAGATGTAGGCGCCGGTCGGCTCATCCTGACCGTCTGCCTCATCACCCTCTTCATCTTCTGCCAGCTCTTCGACTTCTTCGCGCTCGACAATCTCGCCTTCGATATCGTCCAGCTCATCGCCTTCCGGTGCTTGCTCGCGCAACGCCTTCAGGTCGATTGGCAGCATGGCGGTAATCTGTTCGCCCTCGTCCAACGGCAACAGATTGACCAGCGGCCGGCCACGCGCGGCACGCGATGCTTCCGGAATTTCAAAGGTGCGCAGCCAATAAACCTTGCCCTTGCTGGAGAACAGCAACAGCGTGTCGTGACTGTTGGCGACCAGCAGATGTTCGATGTAATCCTCGTCCTTCACGCCGGTGGCCGACTTGCCCTTGCCGCCGCGACGCTGGGCCTGATACTCGGCCAGTGACTGGGTCTTGGCATAGCCGCCATGGGAAATGGTCACCACGCGGCCTTCGCGGGTAATCATGTCTTCGTGCTTGAGGTCGATCTGCGAGGCCACGATTTCAGTGCGGCGCGCGTCGCCGAAATCAGCTTTGACCTTTTCCAGCTCTTCGCAGATGACTTCCATCAGGCGTACGGAACTGTTGAGAATGCGCAGCAGCTCACCGATCTGGGTGAGAATTTCCTGATACTCGGCCAGCAGCTTTTCATGCTCCAGACCGGTCAGGCGATGCAGGCGCAAATCGAGAATCGCCTGCGCCTGTTCGGGCGAGAGGAAGTATTTGCCATCGCGCAAACCATACTGCGGATCAAGGTCTTCCGGACGGCAGACATCAGCACCGGCGCGCTCGACCATGGTTTCTACCGCGGTGGACTCCCAGGCGGTCGCGATCAGACGCTCCTTGGCATCAGCAGGCGTTGGCGAGGCCTTGATCAGCGCAATCACCGGATCGATGTTGGACAGGGCAACCGCCTGACCTTCAAGGATATGGCCGCGCTCACGGGCTTTGCGTAATTCAAATACGGTACGACGGGTGACCACTTCGCGACGATGGCGAATGAACACCTCAAGCATGTCCTTGAGGTTGAGAATGCGCGGCTGACCGTCAACCAGCGCCACCACGTTGATGCCGAAAACACCCTGCATCTGCGTCTGGGCATACAGATTGTTCAGCACAACCTCGCCCGACTCGCCACGACGCAGCTCGATGACCACGCGCATACCGTCCTTATCCGACTCGTCGCGCAGCTCGGTGATGCCTTCGATCTTCTTCTCTTTAACCAGCTCGGCGATCTTCTCGATCAGGCGGGCCTTGTTCAGCTGGTAAGGCAGCTCGGTGATGATGATCTGCTGGCGGTTGCCGCCCTTGTCCATGTCTTCTATGGTGGCGCGGGCACGCATGTAGATGCGGCCCCGCCCGGTGCGGTAAGCCTCGATGATGCCGGCGCGACCATTGATGATGCCCGCCGTCGGAAAATCCGGACCGGGAATGTGCACCATCAGCTCATCAACCGTGAGCTCGGGATTCTCGATCAGTGCCAGACAGCCGTTGATCACCTCAGTGAGATTGTGCGGCGGAATATTGGTCGCCATGCCCACGGCGATACCGCTGGAACCATTGACCAGCAAGTTCGGGATCTTGGTTGGCATGACCGCCGGAATCATCTCGGTGCCGTCGTAGTTGGGCACCCAGTCAACGGTTTCCTTGTCCAGATCAGCCAGCAGCTCATGGGCCAGCTTGGCCATGCGCACTTCGGTGTAACGCATGGCGGCCGCGTTATCGCCGTCGACCGAGCCGAAGTTACCCTGACCATCGACCAGCATGTAGCGCAACGAGAACGGCTGCGCCATCCGAACGATGGTGTCGTACACCGCCATATCACCGTGCGGGTGATACTTACCGATCACGTCACCGACGACACGGGCTGACTTCTTGTAAGCCTTGTTCCAGTCGTTGCCCAGCTCGCTCATGGCAAACAGCACACGGCGGTGCACAGGCTTCAAGCCATCACGTGCATCAGGGAGCGCTCGTCCGACGATCACGCTCATCGCGTAATCGAGGTAAGACTGTTTCATCTCGTCTTCAATATTGACCGGGATGATTTCTTTGGCCAGTTCACCCATGAGAAGCCTGTTTCCTTATTCTGGTTGGACGCCGCCGGCCTGGATGCAACAGCGGCGCCTGTCATTTTCAAAACTGAAAGCGACTTATTGAAAATCAAAGAGTTAAATCAAACCAATGCGCCATGAAACAGGCGATTTACAGCCCCTTTGAAAGCCGCCGGAGCTTACCACAACAGGCGCCACGAACCTACCCCGCCAGGGTTTGTCGGGAGAAATGCGCCGACAGACTTCAGTGCAAACGCCGCCGACTCATCAGCTTTGTCATTTTGTCTGCATCTGGCCGCTCGATAACCCCCTTTTCGGTGACGATCGCATCAACCAGATCAGCCGGAGTGACATCGAAAACCGGGTTATAGACACTCACCTGCGCGGCAACGCGCTGCCCGGCAACCTCCAGCAACTCACTGGCCGAACGCTCCTCCAGTTCGACGTCATCCCCCGTCTCGGTTGCCATATCGATGGTTGAACTGGGCGCGACCACCATAAAGCGCACACCATGGTGCATGGCATTGATCGCCAGCTGATAAGTGCCGATCTTGTTCACCACATCACCGTTGGCGGTAATGCGGTCGGCCCCGACGATCACCCAACTGATGCCACACTCCTTCATCAGGTGCGCCGCTGCCGAATCAGCAATCAGGGTGACCGGAATCCCGTCCTCCGACAGCTCCCACGCCGTGAGCCGGGAGCCCTGCAGCCAGGGACGGGTTTCATCGACATATACCCGCTCCACCAGACCTTCCAGATGCGCCGCCCGCAACACCCCCAGCGCCGTGCCAAAGCCACCGGTGGCCAGCGCACCGGCATTGCAGTGGGTCATCAGATTCTGCGCGCTACCCTGATGCTTGCGGATCAGCTCGGCGCCCAACTGCGCCATCACCAGATTGGCCTCGCGGTCGCTCTGATGAATGCCAAGCGCTTCCGACTCAAGCGCTGCCAACGGATCTTCATCCGCCCGCACACGCTGCAGACGTTCCTGCATAAGATTCAACGCCCAGCGCAGATTCACCGCGGTCGGGCGCGAGGCGGCGAGTAACTGATAGTCCTCTTGCAACGCCGACTGCCAGTCACCTCCGGCGGCCAGGCGTGCCCGCGCCGCCAGAACAAAACCATAGGCCGCACAAATGCCGATCGCCGGTGCGCCGCGCACCAGCATCTGGCGGATTGCATCGGCGACTGCTGCGACCGAATCACAGCAAACCCAGACCTGCGAATGCGGCAACACGCGCTGATCCAGCACATACAGCGCAGCGTCCCGCCACTCAAGGGGCGTGATCTTCTCGGCTGCCAGCAACTGCTCACGCATGACCCTGTCCTTCCACTGTCGCACACAAAAAGTCGCGGATTATAGCGAGCCCCGTGCGCAATCGCTCGAGTATACTTCTGCCACTTTTCGCCCCGGACAGCGCCCATGCCCGCCCCTTGCGCCCCACTCGACCTGCTGCTGTTACCGACCTGGCTGGTTCCCGTCGAACCGGCCGGCGTGGTGTTGAAAGACTATGCACTAGGGATTCGCGATGGGCGTATCGCACTGATTGCCCCTCACGACCAGGCCCTCAGACAGGAAGCACGCGAAGTCCGTCACCTGCCCAATTACCTGCTTGCTCCGGGGCTGGTCAACGCTCACGGACACGCGGCGATGAGCCTGTTTCGCGGTCTGGCCGACGACCTGCCCCTGACCAACTGGCTGCAGGATCACATCTGGCCCGCAGAAGCCCGCTGGGTAGATGAAGCCTTTGTGCGCGACGGCAGCGAATTGGCCATCGCCGAACAGATTCTCGGCGGCATCACCTGCATGGCCGACATGTATTTCTTTCCCGAAACCAGCAGTGAGGTCATTCACCGTAGCGGCATCCGTGCCCAGCTGTCGATACCGGTGCTGGATTTCCCGATCCCCGGCGCCCGCGATGCCGGCGAAGCCCTGCGCAAAGGCCTGAGTCTGTTTGACGACCTGCGCCAGCACCCGAGAATCAGCGTCGCTTTTGGCCCCCACGCACCCTACACCGTCAGCGACGACAAACTGGAAAACGTGCGCATGCTGGCCGAAGAGCTGGATGCCGGCATTCACATGCACGTGCACGAAACCGCCGGCGAGATCCAGCAATCCCTCGAACAATACGGCGAGCGGCCGCTGGCCAGACTCAAGCGCCTCGGCTTGCTGGGCCCACGCTTTCAAGCCGTGCACATGACGCAGATCAGCGACGACGACCTGTCCCTGCTGGTCGAAAGCAACAGCAGCGTGATTCACTGCCCGGAGTCCAACCTCAAACTGGCCTGCGGCTTCTGCCCGGTGGAAAAGCTCTGGCAGGCCGGCGTCAACGTGGCCATCGGCACCGATGGCGCCGCCAGCAACAACGACCTCGATCTGCTCGCAGAAGTCCGCACCGCAGCCCTGCTGGCCAAAGCGGTCGCCGGCAACGCCACCGCGCTGGATGCCCATCGCGCCCTGCGCATGGCCACCCTCAATGGCGCCCGTGCGCTGGGGCTGGATGAACAAACCGGCTCGCTTGA
>DATMWH010000041.1:0-3815 GCA_035562615.1 Pseudomonas sp.
AAAGCGGGCTTTGGTTGATCGTAGGGTGGGCTTCAGCCCACCATGACATTGCCTAACCGTTCAGCCCACCCTAGTTGCCGGGCAGGATCGATTGATCAAGCACAGGGCTCACAGAGGCTCTGACACTACAACAACAAGGAACCACCATGACCCAGTTCATCCTCGCCATCGACCAGGGCACTACCAGCAGTCGGGCGATTGTCTTCAGCGATCAGGGCGAGCCGCTGGCCAGCGCGCAACAGGAGTTCAAACAGTTCTTTCCCAAGGATGGCTGGGTCGAACATGACGGTGAAGAGATCTGGAGCAGCACCTTGCAGGTCTGCCAGCAGGCGCTGCGTCAGCGCAACCTGACAGCCGCTGATCTGGCGGGAATCGGCATCACCAATCAGCGCGAAACCACGCTGGTCTGGGATGCGCGCACCGGCGAGACGATTCATCCGGCGATTGTCTGGCAGGACCGCCGCACCGCCGACTATTGCGCCGAGCTGAAAGCCGCCGGCCACGAGGCCGAGGTGGCTGCCCGTACCGGGCTGCTGATTGATCCGTATTTTTCCGCCACCAAGATCCGCTGGATTCTGCAGCAGGTGCCCGGTGCCCGGGAGCGTGCCGAGCGCGGCGAACTGCGCTTTGGCACGGTGGACAGTTTTCTGCTCTGGCGCCTGACCGGCGGCCGTTCGCACAAGACCGATGCGACCAATGCCTCGCGCACCTTGCTGTTCAACATCCATACCCAGCAATGGGATGACGCATTGCTGGCACTGTTTGATATCCCGCGCAGTCTGCTGCCGGAGGTGCTCGATTGCGCCGCCGATTTCGGGGTCACCGATGCGCCGCTGTTTGGCGCTGCGGTGCCGGTGCTGGCCATGGCCGGTGACCAGCAGGCCGCGCTGGTCGGGCAGGCGTGCTTTTCCCGGGGCATGGTCAAAAGCACCTATGGCACTGGCTGTTTCATGATCCAGAACACCGGCGAGCAACCGGTGACCTCGCAGAACCGTCTGCTCACCACGGTGGGCTATCGCCTGAACGGCAAGGTCAGCTACGCGGTGGAAGGCAGCATTTTTGTCGCCGGCGCGGCCGTGCAGTGGCTGCGCGACGGCATCAAACTGATCAGCCATGCGCGCGAGAGCGAGGCCATGGCCGAGCAGACCGGCGATGCCTGTGGCGTCTATCTGGTGCCAGCGTTTACCGGGCTGGGTGCGCCCTATTGGGACCCGAAAGCCCGTGGCGCGATCTTCGGCCTGACCCGTGATACCGGGATCAAGGAAATCGTCACCGCCGGCTTGCAGGCGGTCTGCTACCAGACCCGCGATCTGCTCGAAGCCATGCGCCGCGATGGCGCCAGCGCGCCGAGCGCCTTGCGCGTGGACGGCGGCATGGTGGTCAACAACTGGGTGATGCAGTTTCTTGCCGATATTCTTGGCGTGCCGGTGGAGCGTCCGGTGGTGACTGAGACCACGGCCTTGGGTGTGGCCTATCTGGCCGGCTTGCAACTGGGGCTGTTCGCCAGTCTGGAAGAAATCGCCAGCCACTGGCACCGTGAACAGCGCTTCGAGCCACGCATGGATGAGGCCCATCGCGAGGCGCTCTATCAGGGCTGGCTGAATGCGGTGAAGCGGGTGCGCAGCGAAGGCTGATGCGCACCGGGCCTCAGGCTGGCCTCAGCTGTCGGCCTGCATCACCTGTTCATAGGCGCTGGTCAGTGCCTGCATCTGTTTGAGCAGGGTTTCGGTGGTGGTGGTGATCAGGGTGGGCACATAGCGCGAGTCGCTGGAGAGGCGAAAGCCGGCGCGGGAGAAATTCCATTGTGCCTGGGCTTTTTGCAGCGCCAGAGTGATCGCCGGGGTGTTCTGTTCGGCGCTTTGCAGCTTGCCCAGCGCCTGATCAAACTCCTCGACGGCCTGCTGGAATTGCTGCTCCAGTCCGGCCACCGGCAGATGCCAGCTCAGTGCCAGGTACAGTTTGGCAATCCGCTGGCTGAGCATGCGCTGGCGGCCACTGCGATTGACCAGCACCGCCGAGTTGCTGCCGGTGTGCTGCTGGATCAGTTGCACGACCTTCTCGCACTGCGCCAGCAACTGGTCGCTGACCTGCAGCACCTGGGGTGCGGCTTCGCGACTGGGGCTGTTGAGCAGCAATTCGCGGTAGGTTTGCCAGAGCTCGCCGGTAGTGCTCAGCTCCTCGCGGATGGCTGCAGTGGGTGCATATTCATTGAGGGCCTGGTAGTTGCTCTCGAACTTGGCCAGGCTCTGATCGAATTGCTGATTGGCGACCTCGGCACGAACATCGGCGCCGATCATCAGGTAGGTCTTGGCCAGCCGCTGGCTGAGCATGCGTTGCATACCGGACAGGTTCATGGCTTCGGCATCGCTGATGGCTGCCCAGCCGGGCAGGCTGCCCAGACTGAGAGTCAGGGCCAGCAGGCTTCGTGAAATCAGTTGACGCATGACGCGCTCCTTGCGGTACGGGGCTGCCAGGCAGCCCCGTACCAGCGATGGGTCATTAATAGGTGTATTGCAGTTGCAGCCAGAACTTGTCGGTGTCGACGTTGGCTACGTTACCGCGCAGCACCGGGGTGTCAGCATCGTAGGTGGCGTATTTGACCAGTCCGACCAGACCCGGCACGGCCGTGATCGGGTGGCCGTAGGAGAGGTCGACCTCGCTGCCATAGCTGGTGCTGTTCTGCTCGGCGTCGAAGTCGTGGTACCAGGCTTGCAGCTGCCCGCCCCACAGCGGTGCGGTGACGCCGACATAGGCATCCTCGATACCGTCAGCCGGGGTGGTGAGGAACACGTCGGCCCAACCCTGGAACGCATGCTTGGTCGCCAGCGGGGTCTGGAAGGCGCGGTTGTCTGCGCTATCGTCGCCGCCGAGCACTTCATAGCCGGCCTTGAACAGTATGCCGTCCCAGGTGTAACCGAGTTCGCCCAGGTAGTAGTTGGTGTCCAGTTGCAGCGGGTTGTCGCCGTAGTCATCCTGCTTGGCATACTCGCCGAGGATGCTGAAAGCGCCGATGTTGCCCAGCGCACGCACGCCGTTGGTCCGGCTGGACAGGCTGCCCAGTGGTGCAGCCAGGTTGACGGCGATGTTGTCCAGGCCCAGCAGGTAGCTGTAGCCGGTCAGAGTCAGTTGCGGCGCCCCGCGAAAGTCGCGCAGGGCAATGTACTGGGCGTTGAACAGATGGCTGTGGCCGTCGATGTTGGCCGGGTTGGTCTTGTTGTCGAATCTGCCGTTATCCGGGCCGAAGATGGTGTTGACGTTGTCGATGTAGCTGTAGGTCAGGGTCATGCCGGTGATCGGCTTGAGCTGGGCCAGACCGCCGTCAAAGGTCTGCTAGTTCTGCCGCCAGGCGACGCTGCCGATGAAACGCTGGTTGTCCAGATTGATGCGCTGGCGACCTACCACGGCGTTGCCCTTGGTATGGTCATAGCGCAGCAGGGCCTGATTGATTTCCGTGCCGTCCGGGTCGGCAACCACCGAGTAGTTGGTCTGACCGTTGCGGGTGCTGTTGTAGGAGGCATCGCCGATACGGCTGACGTTGTCGGCCTCGACCAGCCCGGAAAAGCCATACACCTTGCCGCTTTGCAGGCTGACGCGGCTGCGCAGGGTCTGGGCGTTGGCGTTGTTCAGGGGATTGTCCTGATCGACGTGCTCATAGCGATAGCGGGCTTCCAGCGTGGCCTTGCCGTGGTTGATCAGGTTGCTGAACTCTTCTGCGGCTTGAGCGGGACCGGCAATCGCTGCGGCGACGGCCAGGGACAGGAGGGTGGCGGATTTGAGCTGCATGTTGAATTTCCTTGTGCCATAAGCAAAAAAAA
>DATMWH010000042.1:0-3898 GCA_035562615.1 Pseudomonas sp.
CTGAGCAGGCCGAACCAGGCCAGCACGCCGAGGCTGGCGAACAGCCACAGACCCAGCTGGTAGTCACCCGTGGCCTGTTTGATCGCGCCCAGACCCGCCGTGAGACAGAAGCCGCCGATCCCGCCGGCCATGCCGATCAAACCGGTCATGACGCCGATTTCACGATGAAAGCGCTGCGGAACCAGCTGGAAGACCGAGCCGTTACCGGCACCCAGACAGAGCATGGCGATGACAAAAAAGAGCAACGCCAGCGTGCTGCTCTGCAGATTGAAGCCGACGACGGCAATGCTCAGGGAGGCGATCGTGTACATCACCAGCAGGGCACGGATACCACCCACCCGATCGGCCAGGGCACCGCCCAGCGGGCGCATCAGGCTGCCGGCGAAGACGCAGGCGGCGGTGTAGTAACCGGCCTTGACCGGGTCAAAGCCGTACTGGTCGTGGAAATAGCCGGGCAAGGTACTGGCCAGACCGAGGAAACCACCGAAGGTCACGCTGTAGAAAAACATGAACCACCAGCTGTCTTTGTCGCCCAGCGCCTTGATGTAGTCGGCCGTGGTCTTGGGCGCAGGGCGGTTAGGCGCGTTGCGGGCCACGCTGGCAAAGATCACCAGGGTCAGTACCAGCGGAATCAAGGCCAGACCAAACACGGCATTCCAGCCATAAGCGGCGGCCAGGGCCGGCGCAAACAAAGCGGTGAGCACGGTGCCCGAGTTGCCGGCGCCGGCGATGCCCATGGCTTTGCCCTGATGCTCGGCCGGGTACCACTGCGAAGCCAGTGGCAGGGCTACGGCAAACGATGCACCGGCAAACCCCAGACCCAGACCCAGCAGCAATGCCTGTTCATAACTGTGTATGCCAAACAACCAGGCACAACTGAGCGCGGCAATGACGATGACCTGACCGAGCACACCGGCGAACTTGGGTGAAGTGCGGTCAGCCAAAAAGCCCATCAGGAAACGCAAGATGGCACCGGCGAGTATGGGGGTGGCGACCATCATTGCCCGTTGCTGGGTGGTCAAACCAAGATCAGCGGCGATCTGCACGCCGAGCGGGCCCAGTACATACCAGACCATAAAGCTCAGATCGAAATAGAGAAAGGCTGCAAACAGGGTTGGCGTATGGCCGGATTTCCAGAAACTCGTTGACATTCAACACCTCACAAACGGTTGGCAGCAGGCGTGACTGCACGCTGCATCTGTTGTTTCAGCCACGCCTGCCAGAGACCGGTACTTGTGGCGCCGGTTGGGCGAGTGCATCGCCAATAGCAGGGAGAACCATGAGCAGCTGGATCGCAGGCTACTCAAGTGCCGCAATATTGCGGGCAAACAAAAACGCCACAGGACCTTGGCACGGTGAGGTGCAGGTGCTGTGACGTCGTTGTCGTTGCGAGACCGTCATTGGTGTTCGCACAAGCAATTTTGCAATATGCGGGCCAGCTTCCGGGCAGCCTGTGTTTACGGGCTTGCCGCCTGACTACCAGCGACAGATGCGACAACAGGGGGCATTATTTCCCCCGCCGAACCAAGATGGTGCATGGCCTGACGCCGCCATCAGGCCGCCGGGCGGTGCTGCTTCTGGTAGAGGAACTCCAGCACGGCAGCGCGGTATTCGTGGTAGGCCGCATCGTGGGCCAGCACCATGCGGTCGCGCGGGCGCGGCAACGCCACTTCGAGAATTTCACCGACGGTGGCCGAGGGGCCGTTGCTCATCATCACGATGCGATCAGACAGCAGCACTGCCTCGTCGACGTCGTGGGTAATCATGATCACCGTGTTACCCAGCGCCGCATGGATCTCCATCAGTGAATCCTGCAGGTGCGCACGGGTCAGTGCATCCAGTGCACCGAACGGCTCGTCCATCAGCAACACCTTGGGCTGCATGGCCAGTGCACGGGCAATGCCGATGCGCTGTTTCATGCCGCCGGAAATTTCGCTGGGGCGTTTGTCGCGGGCGTGGCTCATGTGCACCAGATCGAGGTTGTGCTCGATCCACTCGCGCATCTCGGCCTTGCTCTTGCGCCCACTGAATACCTGGCGCACCGCCAGTTCGATGTTCTGGTAGCAACTCAGCCACGGCAGCAGGCTGTGGTTCTGAAACACCACCGCGCGCTCCGGCCCGGGCGAGTCGACCTCGCGGCCATCCAGAATCACCCCGCCGGTGGTTGCCTTGTACAGCCCGGCGACAATGTTCAGCACGGTGGATTTGCCGCATCCGGAATGGCCGATCAGCGAGACAAACTCGCCTTTGGCGATCTTCAGATTGACGTTCTGCAAGGCGCAGTAGAGGCCCTTGTCAGTGGGGAAGCTGATGCCCACGGCACTCAGTTCGAGGTGTGCTTGGCTCATGGCTGACTCCTTGAAAATAGTGAATTACAGGCCGCTGAAAAACGTAGTCACGCAGATCGTTTTTCAACGATCTGTTAGCGAAGGTCGGCGTTCTTGTCCCAACTAACCCGGCGCTGCAGCATCAGCATCAGCCGGTCGAGGGCAAAACCGATAAGACCGATCACCACCACCGCGACCATGATGCGGCCCAGCGAATTGGAGCTGCCGTTCTGGAATTCATCCCAGATGAATTTGCCCAGCCCGGGGTTCTGCGCCAGCATTTCCGCGGCAATCAGCACCATCCAGCCGGTGGCCAGCGACAGGCGCAGCCCGGTGAAGATCATCGGAATTGCCGCTGGCAGCACGATGCGCCGCACATGGCTGAGCGGTGACAGGCTGAGCACGCGGCTGACGTTTTGCAGATCCTTGTCCAGGCTGGCGACGCCGACGGTGGTATTGATCACCGTTGGCCACAGGCAACATAGCGCCACGGTGATCGCCGAGGTCACGAACGACTTGGCGAACAGCGGATCGCTGCTGGTGTACACCGCGCTCACCACCATGGTCACCAGCGGCAGCCAGGCCAGCGGCGAGACCGGCTTGAACACCTGGATCAGCGGATTGATCGCGTTGTAGATCGGCTTGCTCAGGCCGCAGACGATTCCCAGCGGAATCGCCACCAGCGAGGCGAGAATGAAGCCGGTCATCACCGTGTAGAGGCTGGTGAAGATCTGTTTGAAGAAGGTCGGCTTGCCGGTATAGGGCCGGATGCTCACCTGAGCGTCCGGATCCTTGGCGAGCTTTTCCGCATTGCGCTTCTCCTGCCGCTCATGGAAGGCATCGGCTTTGGCCTGCTCGCGCTGATGCTCATCGACCAGACCGACAAACTGCGTAGCCACCTGACTGGGCCCGGGAAAGGCGCCGAGACTGGTATTGATACTGCCCGCAGCCAGCTGCCAGAACAGCAGAAAGACCAGTGAACCGATCAGCGGCATCAGCACACTGGGCAACCAACGTTTGAACGCCGCGCTGCGCGCGGACTTCAGTGTGTCCCTTATGGGCTGGGCGACAGCAGCAGGATTGCTCATCGTCGGATCCTCGAAGCAAGCGGGCTGCAGCAACTCTGCAGCCCTGGGCGATTGACGGATTACTGAACCGAATCGGCTTTCAGGCCGATCTTGAACTGATTGATGTAGGCATTCGGCTGGCGCCCGTCGTAGGTCAGACCATCAATAAATTCATTGCTGGGGGCGCGGAAGCCTTGTTCATCCGCCGCTGGGAAATCGGCGGCACTGGCCTTACCCTCGGCAACCAGCTCCTTGGCCGCTTCCTGATACACGGCCGGCAGATAGACCTGCTTGGCGGTATCGAAGTACCAGCTGTCTGGCTTGCTCTCACCGATCTGGCCCCAGCGGCGCATCTGCGTCAGGTACCAGATGGCATCCGAGTAGTAGGGGTAGGTCGCTTTGTGCCGGAAGAACACTTTGAAGTCATGCACCTCGCGCTTGTCGCCCTTCTCGTACTCGAAAGTCCCGGTCATCGAATTGGCGATCACCTTGGCATCCGCGCCG
>DATMWH010000043.1:0-2190 GCA_035562615.1 Pseudomonas sp.
ATTGCTCTGTTCAGTACCACCAAACCAGGCCAGCTATTTGCAGCGTATCGGGCGGGCAGGGCGACGGGATGGCAATGCCTTTACCGCCACGCTGGCAGATGGCGCGAGCCCGCACGACCTTTACTTTTTTGAAGATACCAAAGAGATGTTGCAGGGCGAGGTAGTTCCGCCAGGCATCTTCCTGAAGGCTGCCGAAGTGTTGCGTCGGCAGATGTTCGCATTTTGTCTCGATGATTGGGTTGGTTCCGGTATTCCCGATACGGCACTGCCAGACAAGACTCAGGATGCCCTCAATGCGCGGGATAGCCTGGATCAGACACGTTTTCCATACACATTTCTCGAATACATCCTGGCACATGAAGAGCGCCTCTTGGGCGGTTTCATGGATCTGCTGGGTGATGATCTGGATGATCGCATTGCGGGCCGTCTTCGGGGCTTCATGGAGGGAACCGAAGAAGATGATGCCCTGCGTCTGCGCTTGAGCAAATTGCTCGAGGAGCTGGCCAAAGAGCGCAAGTCGCATCGCGACCGCGGCGACCTGATCAAGAAACAGATCAGGGTGCTCAAGGCGCGCCCGCAGGATGAGGCGACCAAAAATGAGATCGATCACCTCGAGCGTGAGCGCCAGAAAACCCTTGAGCTGGTCAAGGAAATCAACCAGCGTGACTTGCTCAATACCCTGACCGACGCGGGCTTGATCCCGAATTACGCCTTCCCTGAGGCTGGGGTCGAGTTGAAGTCCCTGCTGTGGCGGAAAAAAGGCAGCGACGACCCTGACAACGCCAGCACTTACATTTCATTGCCAGCTGAACGCTATGAACGTCCGGCACAATCTGCACTGTCAGAGTTTGCGCCGGAGAACATTTTTTACGCTAACCAGCGGCGGGTCGAGATAGATCAGATCAACGTCAGTCTGTCGTCGCTCGAAACTTGGCGCATGTGCCCTACCTGCCAGCACATGGAAAATCTTGAAATCCATGCTGATAGCCACGCATCTTGCCCACGCTGTGGTGACCCGATGTGGGCCAACATTTCTCAGCAGCGGCAATTGCTGCGCTTCAAGCAGGCGATCGCCAATAGCAACGATACGGAAGTGCGGATCGACGACAGCGCGGAAGATCGTGAGCCGAAGTTTTATGTGCGCCAGATGCTGGCTGACTTTGAGGCCAAGGACATAACGGTCGCCTATCGGTTGAAGGCGCCGGATATGCCCTTCGGGTTCGAGTTCATCGAGCGTGTCGTCTTCAGGGATGTCAATTTTGGCGAACCGACTAAACCTGGTGAATCCTATGCTGTAGCAGGGTTACAGAAGCCGCGACCAGGATTCAAACTTTGCAAGCATTGCGGACAAATTCAACGGCCGCCACGGAATGCCCGCGAACGTGAGCTTGGTCAGTTCCACGCGTTCGATTGTGAGAAGCGGGGCAGCGACGATCCGGAAAGCATCATTGACTGCTTGTACCTGTATCGAGAATTTTCATCGGAAGCACTGCGGATACTTGTTCCCTATACCAAATCCGGTGTTGATGAGGCCTCGGTGCAGTCGTTCATGGCAGCTTTGCGCATTGGCCTCAAGAAGCGCTTCGGGGGCAAGGTTGATCATTTGCGCATGGTGACGCAAGAGGAAAAGGGGCAGGAGGGGGCGGCCAGTCGGCAATACGTAATGCTCTACGACTCGGTGCCGGGCGGAACTGGCTACCTGCATGAATTGCTGGCCAACGAAGCCACGACCCTGGTGGCGGTACTGCGCCTGGCGCTGACGCATCTGGCTGCTTGCTCATGTAATGCGGATTCAGAAAAAGATGGCTGTTACCGATGTGTCTATCAATACCGGCTCGGGCGTGCGATGGCACTGGTGTCTCGCGACCGGGCTAGATCCATCTTGGAGCAGCTGGTCGAGAACCTCGATCAGCTCGAACGTGTTGCCTCGGTTGCCAATATCTATATCAATCCCAATTTTGACTCTGAGCTGGAGGCTCGCTTCATCGAGAGTCTGCGCCGTTTGAGTGGCGTTGGTGGGTTGCCGTTTGTAAAGCTGGTTCAGGACATTGTCCAGGGAAAGTCAGGCTATTTGCTTGAGGTCGGCGAGCAACGCTACTGGATCGAGCCCCAAGTTGATTTGGGTCCTAACGAGGGGGTCGTGGCGCCGTGTCGGCCAGACTTTGTTCTATGGCCCACTCAGAGCCGATC
>DATMWH010000044.1:0-3296 GCA_035562615.1 Pseudomonas sp.
TTCGCCAGCATGCTGCAACGCTGCCGCCGGCAGCTGACGTGACTGTTCCTCCGTGAGCCACTGGAAGATTTCCACCAGCTCGGCCATCTCCACGCTGGCGGCCATGGCCAGATTCTTCGGGCTGTGAAAGCCGCGCCAGTCATTGGTGTCGCGAATGCGGTGCAGGCGAGTGGTCAATTCTTTGAGGTTCATCGACAGTTTCCTTGCGCTATCTGCATAGCTTCCCGCCCGCGCGGATGACAGGCAAGGGCTGCATGCAAAAGGTTTGCAGATTGCGATGTGACGGGACGCTGCAATCCGCTATCCAAAGCCAACCAGTGACCGAAAGGTGCACTTCCAGTCGTCTGGTTACAGCAACTCCGTGATTTTGGGCCACGTTCTGCGTGGCTTTTTTTTGGGTTGGT
Organism: Pseudomonas sp.; assembly: GCA_035562615.1. Lineage (GTDB taxonomy): Bacteria > Pseudomonadota > Gammaproteobacteria > Pseudomonadales > Pseudomonadaceae > Aquipseudomonas. Next base: position 405 of record DATMWH010000044.1, read on the forward strand.
GTATGTGTGGGCAGCACGGATTGGAAATCCGATGCTGATTTTTGGCTGGCATTGGCTCTTCGTCAGACCCAAACGCTTTCCTCGGCTTTAACTACAGGTTGCGCCTTGCACGGCGCCTTACTTTCTCTTTGCCGCGCAAAGAGAAAGTAAGCAAAGAGAAAGCGCGCCCGGCATCCGGCCCCAAGCGCTGCGCACTTGGGGTTCGTTCGCTCCATCGCCGCTCCAGGGGTCCGCTGTGATGGGCCTTCCATGGCCCAGCACAGCTCTCGCGGCATCCATGCCGCTCAACCCCTTCCACGTCGATTCCGCTCACCCTCCTGACGGGACTGTTGGTCCGTGCATGGCTTTGAATCGTAGCCCGGATGAAAGCCGTTATCCCGGATTTCATCCGGGCTACGATGCTCGGCCTCCTGACGGGAATGATAGTCCGTGCACACCACAAGCTATTTCGGTGTTAAGTCGAACAACATGGCTTCGGTAGTCGGACCAGCCCCGTCAGGAGGCCGAGTGCAGGTATTGCGCAGCAGGTTGCGAGGCAGGACGCCGAGAAAGTTCCGATGGGCCATGGATGGCCCTTCGGAACGTGCCTGCGGAGCAATACCGGAGCGAGGGGAGTCTCGCGCAGCGAGACCCGGATGTCGGGGGGTGTTTCTTTGCCTAGCTTTCTTTGCACAAGCAAAGAAAGTAGGTCGCCCGGCGGGGCGAAATCAAAGCCATCAATCAGCCGCGATATAGGATCAGGAACCAAACTCGATAAGAACTTCGGAGTTCCAATCCGAAGAAGTTCATCTTCATCCTCGCTACCCTTATAGCGCCTCCGCCGCCAGCAACGCGGCTTTGCGCTGCAGCCCCCAGCGATACCCGCTGAGCGCGCCATTGACGCCAATCACCCGATGACAGGGCACCAGCAGCCCCACCGGGTTGCTGGCGCAGGCGCGGGCGATCGCGCGGGGATGACTGCCCAACTCCAACGCCAACTGACCGTAGTTGCGGGTCTGCCCGGCAGGAATCGTCTGCAGGGCCTGCCATACCCTTTGTTGAAAGGCGGTGCCTTGCAGATCCAGCGCCAGCTGGGCGGCACGTTGCGGTGTTTGCAGTTGCTGCAGAACCTGTTGCAGCCACTCGCCCAGGCCGACCTGATCCTGCTCGCGCAGCGCGCTGGCAAAGCGTTCGGCCAGTTCCTCCTCGAGTTGCTCGGGAGTGTCGGCAAACAGCAGCGCACACACGCCCTTGTGCGTGCGGGCGAGCAACACATACCCCAGTGGGCAGGGGCTGATGGCGTAGCTCAGTGCGCTGGTTTTTTTTGCGGTCAGCGGATCGTTGTCGCGCCGGGCCTTGCTCCATGCCTTGGGTGTCATCCCGGTACGTCGTTTGAATTCGCGCGTCAGGTGCGAAGCCGAAAAGCCGGTGTGCGCTGCCAGTTGCGCAAGCGTGGGGCTGTTTTCACTGTGCTCCAGCAGTTGGCAGACCTGACTGATCAGCCGGTCGATGGCTTCGGCCGGACTCTGACCCTGCGGCGAGCAGCGCCGGCAAGGGCGGAATCCGGCCGCCAGGGCAGCTTCGGGGGCCTTGAAGAATTCGATATTCTTCTGCAGTGGCCGGCGTGCCGGGCAGCTGGGCCGGCAAAAGATTCCGGTACTGCGCACGGCAAAGACAAACTGGCCGTCCTTTGTGTGGTCACGAGCACAGACCGCTTGCCAGCACTGTTGAAAATCAAGCATGGTCGACTCCTGATGTGATCTGCAGCCGATTGTCTGCTGTTGCCGTAAGGCTGCCAATGCGCTTCTGACTTTCAAATTCAGCGCCGGCGGTGCAATCTGAGCGCCGGCGACTGCCGTATGACGACCCTACCCCCACCTGAAGAGGCCATTTTTAGTTCCGATGAAAACCCCGAAACGCCTTGAGTCACTACAGGAAGATGGATTGATTGATGAGGTGATCCGCCCGCTCATGAGCGGCAAGGAAGCCTCGGTTTATGTGGTGCGCTGTGGCACTGAACTGCGTTGCGCCAAGGTCTACAAGGAGGCCAACAAGCGCAGTTTCCGTCACGCATCCGAATATCAGGAGGGTCGTACTACCCGCAATACCCGTGACGCCCGGGCCATGGCCAAGGGCAGCAAACACGGGCGCAAAGAGCAGGAAGACAGCTGGCAGAATGCCGAAGTGACTGCCTTGTTTCAGCTGGCAGCGGCAGGCGTTCGCGTGCCCAAACCCTATGATTTCCTTGAGGGTGTGCTGTTGATGGAGCTGGTCGGCGACGGTCTGGGCGGTGTAGCGCCGAGGCTCAATGATGTTGATCTGGAGCCGGCCGATGCCCGCGAGTTTCATGCCTTCATGATCGGCGAGATCGTCAAGATGCTCTGTGCCGGTCTGGTGCATGGCGACTTGTCCGAGTTCAACGTGCTGCTGGGGCCGGAGGGGCCGGTGATCATCGATCTGCCGCAGGCGGTCAATGCGGTGGCAAACAACCACGCCTTCAGCATGCTCGAACGTGATGTCGGCAACATGGCCGAGTACTTCGGTCAGTTTGCTCCGGAGTTGCGCTACAGCAAGTACGCCAAGGAAATGTGGGCATTGTTCGAGGCGGGCAAGCTGACCCCGGACACCCAGTTGACTGGCGAGTTTGCCGAGCCGGAAGAAAGCGCCGATGTGGATGCCGTGCTGCGCGAGATTCAGGCCGCACTGGCCGAGCAGGCCCGCCGCGAAGCGTTGCTCAATGCCGAAGATGCACCCGGCGACGAACCCCCGACACCGCCGTGGATGCGCTAGATCCTGACGGCCTCAGTTGCTCCAGTCTCTTGCTGGTCAGCGGAGGCGGTCATCAGTGGCTTTCAGCCAGATTGGCCAGCAGTTCAATCAGTGTGGTGTAAAGGCTGCTGTCGATGCGCATGG
>DATMWH010000045.1:0-8653 GCA_035562615.1 Pseudomonas sp.
ATGCGCTCCGATTGGCTTGCGCTAATGGTGTTGTTGAGATGTGTGTTGTCGAGTGATGTCTATTGATTGGGATGATTTAGCCTCATCGATAAATCTACTGCCTTGACGTCCTTGGTCAGCGTGCCCATGGAGATATAGTCAACCCCCGTTTCAGCAATGCTGCGCAGGGTTATTTGGTTGATTCCACCCGAGGCTTCCAGCTTGGCGCGGCCGGCGCTGAGGGTGACGGCGGTGCGCATGTCTTTCAGGCTGAGTTCGTCGAGCATGATGATGTCTGCACCAGCGTTCAGCGCCTGGTGTAATTCATCCAGACACTCCACTTCCACTTCGACCGGTTTGCCGGGAGCTATTTGATGCGCGGCAGCAATGGCTTGCGCGATCCCGCCGCTGGCGGCGATGTGGTTTTCCTTGATCAGAAAGGCGTCGTAAAGACCAATGCGGTGGTTGTGACAGCCGCCGCAGGTTACGGCGTATTTTTGCGCCAGGCGCAGGCCGGGAATGGTTTTGCGGGTGTCCAGTAGTTTGACTGGGGTGCCGGCAACCAGGTCGGCGTAGCTCTGGCAGTGAGTGGCTACGGCGGATAGCGTCTGCAGGAAGTTCAGGGCGCAGCGTTCGCCGCTGAGCAGGCTGCGCGCGGAACCTTTCAGGCTGAACAGGCTCTGATTGGCGCTGACTTTATCGCCGTCACTGACCTGCCAGATGACTTTGGTAGCTGGATCAAGCTGGCGAAACACTTCGTCGACCCATGCGGTGCCGCACATGACGGCGTCTTCTCGGGTGATCACTGTGGCGCTGGCCTGGCGGTCGGCTGGAATCAGTTGGGCGGTGATGTCGCCGCTGCCGATGTCTTCCGCAAGGGCGATCCGTACATTGTGCTGGATCTCGCTGGTCAGTTCGGCAAGGGTGAGGTTGGGCATGCTGGGCTCCGCGCAAGTGAACGGACGATTATACGGTTGAGTTAGATGGCTTGCGGAGCTGTTGCGGAAAATCTGCGCCGTGGCCGGGAAAGTTTATCGGGCGGTTCTGTGATGCAGCGCATGGATGGGGCAGTTAGCGCTTGGTAGCGGATTGGCTGGTTCTATAATGAAATTGCCGACAATTTTTGACGTCATTTTTTTGCCGGCCCGAATTTTTTGAGTTTGAATGTTTTGCTGACTTTGGCTTGCGGTTGCCGGCTATAGTTTGCGGGAGACTGCAATGCAGACTGACGCGAAAGTGGTGCAACTGAACAGTGTTGCCCCTGAGCATTCGAAAACCTCGCCGGTGGGTAGGTTGCCTGTGGCGCTAATTCCTGTTCGTGACAAAGCTGTTCTGCAGCTGAAGCAGTCGATGCAGACGTTGTTCGATAACGCCGATGACTCGCTGTTTCAGATGGCTGATCGGGCTGCCAGCAATGGTGAACAGAACGCCTTGTTTGAGGCCATGCGCGACTTGCGTCTCAAGCGTAAAGGCATCGAGCGTGGATTTCTGGAAAAGATACTTGGCATCTTTGCCGCTCTGACTCAGGTCGAGATCGGTAAGCCGACTGTGCTTGAAAGTATTTCCTTCGATAATTTGTCGCTGATGAACACCGACGTTCTCGAAGAGAGCGTGGCGGTTGATGCCATGGTGGCCAAGGTCATGTGCAATGACGGCCTGGCGCTGGGGCATCTGACTACGCGTATCAATGCGCTGATCAGCAAGAAACTGGATGACAAGAGCAATCCGCTGGGGCCTGCAGTTCTGTGTGAAAGCTTTCTTTCCGCCTGCAGTGGCCTGGGCGTGGAAATCCGCGTAAAGCTGATCATCTTCAAGCTATTTGAAAAATATGTCCTGAGCCAGCTTGATGAGCTGTATGCCGAGACCAACCAGCTGCTGGCCGCGGCCGGCGTGCTGCCGGATCTGAAATCAGCACCTCCGCGAAGCGCCCAGTCACGGTCCGCCAGTGTGCCCCGAACAGTTGCCGAGTCGGCTGGTGAAGTTGATGAGGCCGCAGTACAGCACGCCTTTGTGGCCCTGCAGGACCTGCTTTCGCAGGTGCGTGGTTCGGCCTTTCCGCAGCGCCATGTACCGGCTGACGCCGTGCCGATCACCAGTAATGACCTGATGCGCCTGCTCTCGCATTTGCAACAGAACCTACCGCAAGGGGCGACTGAGGCGGATGTGCGAAATCATCTGGACCAGTTGCTGGTGCGAGCCAGCGCCAAAAGTGGCAAGTCGCGCGTAGTGGGGCAGGTCGATGATGATGTGATCAATCTGGTTTCGATGCTGTTCGAGTTCATTCTGGATGACCGCACGTTGCCGGATTCGCTCAAGGCGCTGATCAGTCGTCTGCAGATTCCAATGCTCAAAGTGGCGGTATTGGACAAGACTTTCTTTGGCCGTGGCAGTCATCCTGCCCGGCGCCTGCTGAATGAAATAGCATCGGCTGCACTGGGTTGGGCGGATCAGGACAGCGCCAAACGTGACAGTCTGTTCCTGAAAATCGAGCAGGTCGTACTTCGGCTGCTCACCGACTTCGTCGATGATCCGGCGATTTTCTCCGAATTGCTGGCGGACTTTATTGCCTTTACCGGTGATGAGCGCCGTCGCTCCGACTTGCTTGAACAGCGCACCCGGGATGCAGAAGAAGGGCGGGCCAAAGCCGAAGTGGCTCGTCAGGATGTTGAGCAGGTGCTCAACGAGCGCCTGATGGGCAAGACCCTGCCACAGGTTGTGGTCTCTTTGCTGCAGGATGCCTGGAGCAAGGTGCTGTTGCTGGCGTGCCTTAAGCATGGCGTGGAGTCTGTCGAGTGGCAGGGCGCTCTGGATACGATGGACGATCTGATCTGGAGTGTGGAGCCGCACGAGGGCGAGCCGGAGGCCCGGTTGCGCTTGTTGCAACTGGTTCCCGATCTGCTCAGGTCATTGCGCGAAGGGCTGGCTGGCGCTGCGTTGGATCCGTTTGCCACCAGTGAATACTTTGCCCAGCTGGAAACCCTGCATGTGCAGGCATTTCAGAGTTTCAAACGCGATATTCCTGCCGCACTGCCAGACATTGGCGCGCCGGATGAGCCTGTCATTCAGGTGGCAGAGTTGCTGCTGGATGTGCCGCAAGAGCTGGCGGCCACCGCTCAGGCCTTTATGGCGATTGAAGCCGATGCAACACCCCCGGTGATGGTCGAGGTGATTGAGGAAATCGTCTTGCTGGCGCCCGGTGAAGTGCGCAGCAGTGAACCTGAAGTCATGTTGAGCAATGACGATGAAGCGCTGCTGCAGGTGGATAACCTGCGGGTCGGCAGCTGGGTCGAGTTGCAGGAAAATGAAGAACACAAGTTGCGTTGCAAGCTGGCGGCGATTCTCAAACAGACGGGCAAGTACATTTTTGTCAATCGCACCGGTATGAAGGTGCTGGAAAAAACCCGCATGGGTCTGGCGGTGGAGTTTCGTCGCGGCGCGGTGCGCATGCTCGATGATGCGTTGCTGTTTGACCGGGCGCTGGAGTCGGTCATCGGCAATTTGCGCAAGCTCAAGGGCACTTGATGGTGCGTGGTTCACAATGAAGGCCCGGTAACGTTCCGGGCCTTGTTGTTTGTGCAGCTTGGCCCCGGCAGTGGGCTGTTCTAGAGTATCCGGCAATCCAAGGAGTCACTATGCAGCTGGACCCTCTGACAGGCTGGTTTTCCGGTATCAACCACTGCCCTTCGCCAAACTTCAATGCCCGCCCGCTGGGCGAGATTTCCCTGCTGGTGATTCATAACATCAGTTTGCCGCCAGGGCAGTTTGGCACCGGTAAAGTGCAGGCCTTGTTCGGTAACCGGCTGGATCCGCAAGAACATCCTTACTTTGCCGGAATCGCCGGTTTGCAGGTGTCGGCGCACTTTCTGATCGAGCGTGATGGCACCCTCATCCAGTTCGTCTCGTGCCTGGACCGGGCGTGGCACGCCGGCTTGTCGAGTTATGCCGGGCGTGAGCAATGCAACGATTTCTCCATCGGTATCGAGCTCGAAGGAACAGATGAGTTGGCCTATACCGATCTCCAGTATGCTGCACTGATCGCGCTGGTGAGGAAGTTGCTCGATCATTACCCACAGCTTGATCGGCAGCGGATTTGTGGGCATAGCGATATAGCACCGGGTCGTAAAACTGACCCGGGCGCATCTTTTGACTGGGCACGACTGCACGCTGCATTAATGAATGCGTGATTGAAGGAGATACGGCGATGAGCTTTCTGGTGCTGTTGCTGGCCTTGTTGTTGGAGAAGTTCTCCGGCTGGCGTCAGCGCATTCAGCGAGATGGATTCTGGCTGCACTGGCTGACCAGTGCCGAGGGTAATAGTCGGCTTTCTTCTGCTCCGGAGCTGGCGCTGAGCCTGCTGGTGTTGCTGCCTGTGGTTCTGCTGGGGTTGCTGCTGGTGGCAATTGAGCCGCTGATGTACGGCTGGCTGGCGTTGCCGGTGCATTTGCTGGTGATGATTTATTGCCTGGGTCGTGGCGATGTCATGGCGGCGCTGGGGCCGTTCAGGGATGCCTGGCGGCGTGGCGATGTCGAGGCGGCCTATCTGGTCGCGGAGCGTGATCTGGGGGTGGGCGGTGAGGGGCAGGCCAGCTTGTTGCGCAACGTTCAGGCCTATCTTCTGTGGCAAGGCTTTCAGGGTTTTTTTGCGGTGATCTTCTGGTATGCCTTGCTCGGGCCTTTGCCGGCACTGGCCTATCGCTTGTTGGCCATGGTTGAGGCGCACAGCACTCAGGCCCCGTTACGTGATCAGGCTGCCCGCCTGCGCCATATTCTCGACTGGTTACCGGTGCGCGTGTTGGGCCTCAGTTTTGGTCTGGTGGGCAATTTTGTTGCCGTCACGCAAACCATGCTGCACGAGCTGCTCAACTGGAGCATTCCGGCCGTCAGGCTGCTTGAAGACAATGCGTTGGCGGCGGCGGACATTGCCGAGCCTGAGGTCGGCGAGGCGGGTGTTGCCAGCCTCGATACCCTCTGGCAATTGCTGATCCGCTCGGCGGTGCTGTGGTATGGCTGTCTGGCCATTGCAACCTTGCTCTGGCATAGCTAGGGATTTGGCTTTCCCAGCCACGCTGCGCCACGCACGCCGCTGGAGTCGCCGTGGCGCGCGGGTAGCAGGCGGGTGTTGAGCTGATCGGAAAACACATGCCTGAGCAGTAACGGTGGAACCCGCTGATACAGTTCGGGCATGTTGGACAATCCTCCACCCAGCACGATGACGTGCGGGTCCAGCAGGTTGATGACGGCCGCCAGCCCGCGCGCCAGATCTTCGCAGTAACGCTCCAGAGCCTGAATGGCTTGCGGGTTCCCTTGCCTGACTGACGCCGCCAGTTGCTCTGCGCTGATACCCAGGCCACTGCGTGCAGCCCAGCCGGGGCCGGAAAGAAAGGTTTCTATGCAGTCCTGTTTGCCGCAGTAGCAATCGATGGCAACTCCAGCGGCTGCGCGCGACCACGGCATCGGGTTGTGTCCCCATTCGCCGGCGATGGCATTGGGTCCCTGCAGGAGTCGCCCGTTGACCACGATGCCGCCGCCTACGCCGGTGCCTAGGATCACGCCAAACACCGTGGCGGCATTTTCCCCAGCCCCGTCGGTGGCTTCGGACAGGCTGAAGCAGTCGGCGTCATTGGCCAGTGCAACAGGTCTTTGCAGGGCTTGCTGCAAGTCGCCCTGCAGGTCTTCGCCGATCAGACACACCGAGTTGGCGTTTTTGATGCGCCCGTGATCAGGGGAGCGACTGCCCGGGATACCAACTCCAACGGAGCCATGCCTGCCGAGTTGTTGTTCTGCCTGAGTGATCAGGTTGCAGATCGCTGCGACCGTCGCCCGATAGTCGCCCTGTGGAGTGGCTATGCGGTGGCGCAGCAGTTCACGCCCCCCGTGCAGGGCGATGATTTCGATCTTGCTGCCGCCCAGATCAATTCCCAGTTGTGGCGAGCGATTCATTCATCTCCTTAAGTTAAGTCGCAGCGGGTCGATAATAGTGGGCAACACTCGTGCTTTAGCCAGGCCCGCTGCATGGTTCATTTATGCTTTTGCGGCGGCCAACCGCAGACTGAGCGGCTGGATTGTGGGATTCTTGCCAGTTGCAGGTTGTACAGACAATAAATCAAACAGGAGGCGCCTTGTGAAGAGCGTGCTTTATCCGGCCATCGCCCTGATGAATCGCCTGAGCTTCGGCATGAAGTTCAGCTTGATCAGCGTGCTGTTTTTCGTACCCATGGGCGTAACCAACTTCTATCTGCTCAAGCAAGCCTATGAGGAGTTTCAGGTCACCAGAATCGAGCTGCAAGGGCTTGATCTGCTGAGTCAGAGCTTCAAGCTGCGGCAGGATGTGCAGAGCTATTACGACCTGGTGCAAATCAACGCGATCATCATTTCCTCGACTGGCGGACGCAGCTCCGAGCTGGATTCGCAGATAGCGGCATTGGAAGCGAGCATTGGCCAAGCCCTGCAGGCGCTTTCACCGGCCAGTAACGATGACGAGGCGATCCAGATCTTCGTCGCCAAGCGCGATGAAATGCTCAGCATGCTCAAAGCTGCCAAAGCCGAAGCAGTGCCCTTGGGCAAGGTCGAATTCGTGGAGAAGCTGCAGAGCAGCAGTCTGCTGTTCAGCAAGCTGATTTCCACCCAGTCCTATCTGGCTCAGGATGCCGATGTGGAGCTGCGCCAACTCACCGAGCTGATCATTGCTTATACCCCGCGGGTGGCGGCTTTGCTGTCCGATGCCCGCGCCACCAGCGCCGCCGCCATGGGCCAGAAAATGCTCGATTCGGGCATGGCCGGCAAGTTGGACATGTTGATGGGCGACATGGAAAAAATGCATGCCGAATATGGCCTGGCACTGGATGAGGCCGTGCAGCGGGTGCCGAAACTGGCCGAAGTATTGGGCTCCTCGGCCAATGACAGTCTGGCGGCGTTGAAAAGCATCCCTGAACTGGTGGATGGGCAGGTCATCATGGCTGCCGAACTGGTTGCCCCGTGGAAGGATATCTATGCGCTGATCGGCGAGGGCGTAGAGAAAAGCTATCGACTGGATGCTGCTGTGATGGATCTGTTGCAGAGCGAGTTGAGTGAGCGCCTGATCAGCAAGCGCAATCAGATGATCCTGTTGCTGGTGGCGCTGAGTGCTGTATTCCTGATTATCGTTTATCTGTATGGCGCCTTTTATGTCTCGACGCGCAGCAGCCTCAAAGGGCTGGGCACTATCATGCATAAAGTTGCTGGCGGCGACATGACCGTCCGGTTTGACGCCAAAAGCCAGGACGAGCTGGGTGAGCTGGGTGAGGTATTCAATGGCTCGGTGGCACAAATCAGGCAATTGATCGAGCGCGTTGGCCAGACGGTGGTCGAGGTGGATTCCCGCGCAATGCAGGTGGAACAGGTTTCGGCGCAGAGCAATCAGGCCGTGGCCGGCCAGCGCAGTCAGATCGAACTGGTGGCAACCGCCATGAACGAGATGTCCGCGACGGCACAAGAGGTTGCGCGCAGCGCTGCTGCAGCCGTGGGCAGCGCGCAAAGCGTTAATGATGAAACGGTCAGCGGGCGAACGCTGGTGGAGTCGCAGGTGGGCAGTATTCGCCAGCTGGCTGCCGAGATCGATCAGTCGGTAGCGGTAATCAATCAGTTGGCTGGTGACAGCGCGGCCATCAGCCAGGTGCTGGAAGTGATCAAGGGCATCGCTGAACAAACCAATCTGCTGGCGCTCAATGCCGCCATCGAGGCTGCGCGTGCCGGCGAGCAGGGGCGCGGATTTGCCGTGGTGGCTGACGAGGTGCGTAACCTGGCCAAGCGCACCCAGCAGTCCACCGAGGAAATCGAGCAGATGATCAGCCGGCTGCAAGGCGGAGTCGGTGCGGCGGTCAAGGCCATGAGTGCCAGTCATCACATGGCCGATGTCACCGTCAGTCAGTCAGGTCATGTTCAGCAGGCGCTGGAGAATATTCTGGCGGCGGTCGGCATGATCGTTGACCAGAATCAGCAGATTGCCACGGCTGCCGAGGAACAAACGGCAGTTGCGCAGGATATCGATCAGAACATCGTCGAGATCAATCAGGCAGGCGAATTGACTGCCGAAGGGGCTGATCGCACTGCCGAGGCCAGTCGTGAATTGTCCGGACTGGTTTCGCAGCTCAAGGTGTTGATCAGTGCGTTCCGCGTTTAAGCGCAGCAGCAGGCGGCTGTAAAGGTATGCGCCCCGGCAAGTTCGGGGCGTGGCCTCAACAGGCTTTGGCCTCGTGCGGTGTCCAGCCAAACAGCTCCTGCGTATTTCGCGTGCTGGCACGGGCCAGTTGTTCCTGGCTTATATTCTTCAGCGCCGCCAGTTCAGTGCAGATATCGGCCAGATATTCCGGGCTGTTGCGCCGATGAGGGTGCATGGCGGGAGCCATGTCCGGGGCGTCGGTTTCCAGCACAATGGCTTCCAGCGGCAGTTGCGCCACGACTTTGCGCAGCCGATGGGCTTGCGGCCAGGTGGGGGCGCCCCCGAGCCCCAGCTTGAAGCCCAGCTTCAGATACTCCCGCGCCTCCTCCAGGCTGCCGGCAAAGGCATGCACGATTCCGCCGCGCCTGAGCTTGTGGCGCTTGAGTATGGCAATGGTTGCGGCGTGGGCGCGGCGTACATGCAGCAGCACCGGCAGTTCGAATTCAGCCGCCAGTTTGAGCTGCGCCTCGAACAGCT
>DATMWH010000046.1:0-1986 GCA_035562615.1 Pseudomonas sp.
CAATGGCTGGCAGCAACCGGTGCCCAGCACTCAGGGCCGTGTCCGCAGCGGTGCTGGGGCTCTGCTTGTTAGGCGGTTCCGGCACTGCTTATGCGCAGACTATCGAAGTCTGTATTGGTGACCATGACAATCCACCGCTGAGCTTCCCCGATCATGATGGTCAGGCACAGTATTTGATCCGCCAGGCTGCCCGCGAGCAGGGCCTACAGGTCAGGTTTGTTCCGGTGCCCTGGCGGCGTTGCCGTGCAGGGGTAGAGAGCGGTCGTTATCAGGCTGCAGGCACGGCAACCGCAACTCCGGCCAATCAGGAAATCATGCGATTCCCGCTTCGGGACGGCGTACCCAATGCCGCTCAGGCACTGGGTGAATTTCATATTGTGGTGTTTCGCAAGGCGGGCACAGCGGTGGACTGGGATGGCAAACGCTTCAGTGGGCTGCATACGCCGGTCTTGTTCAACGCCGGTTTCGTTGCGGTGGCCGATCGTCTGAACATGCTCGGCGTGGCCGGTGATGAGAGTGCTGTGTTGATCCACCGGATGATGCAAATGCTCTTGCTCGGCCGTGGGCAAGTGGGTGTCGGTCAGGCGTCTGTAGTGGATATTGAACTCAAGAGCCCGGTATTTGACGGGAAAATTGAGGTTTTGCCGGTGCCCTTTATCCGCAGTCCCTTGTTTCTGGGGGTTAACAAAGCATTTTATGCAGCCAATAGTGCCGCAGTGGATGCGCTCTGGCTGGCGATAGAGCGCATGCGTGCAGCGCCCCAGTGGCAAAAGATGGCGCCTGAACTGGCCCGGTAGATTTACCCGTCGCCTGCCGGAGGGCGGTGCTCAGATATCCTTGAACGCCGGCCCGAAGGTTTCAGCATAACCCTGCAGGTAGCATTGCCAGAGTTCGTCGCTCCAGTCGGTATGCCGGCGCAGCTGGCTGATGTCGTGCCGCGCGGCGTAGAGGGCGGTGATGCGCTGGCGGGTCTTTTCCAGATCCAGGGTGGCAATCTCGACGTTATCGTCCTGCAGGCGCACAAACAGGTGCTTCATGCGCAGGCAGCCATGTTGCCAGCGGGCCCGGTTGAAGCGGGCCTGGGTGCGGCCGACTTCGTGCACGATGCGCCGATGCAGCGCCTCACCCCATTGCTGGTGATCGCCACGCGCATAGCAGTCTTCCAGGCTGCTGAAGCCGTCCAGCGCCTGGGTGACCAGCAGCGAATGCCAGGTTCCCGAGACCTTGCGGCAGTCCGAGTAGACCACCACCGGGACAATCACCTTCAGCGCGGCGAAGTCCCTGAGTACGCTGGCTTCGCGCATGGAGGTCGGATAGCCAAACGGGTGGCGCAGTGAGCGGTAGGTGTGGGCGATTTGCTGTTTGCGGTAGAGCACTTTGCCATCGGTGGTCAGCAACCGCTTGACCCCGCTTTCACCGCCGCGGCGCACGTTCGGTTCTTCCACCCACTCGCCGGGAAGTCCCAGCCACTGCCGGAACGCTTCGTCGCGCGGCAGTTTCGATAACGCGTGCAGATCAGCTGTCATGGGCATCTATTCTTATTGTTTTAGGTGGGGCAAGGCCTCAGCCATCCGGCTGAGGCCAAGACGATCAACTGTCCGGCAGGGCCTTGTCCAGAAAGGCCTTGTCCCTGACCGCGCCCTTGTCGGCGCTGGTGGCCAGCAGAGCATAGGCTTTGAGTGCGGTGGTGACTTTGCGCGGACGCTTTTCCACCGGCTTCCAGCCTTTGGCATCCTGCTCGGCACGGCGCAGGGCAAGTTCCGCATCGCTGACCAGCAGGTTGATCGAGCGTTCGTGGATATTGATCAGCACCTTGTCACCCTCGCGCACCAGACCAATTGCACCACCGGCGGCGGCTTCGGGTGAGGCGTGGCCGATCGAGAGGCCCGAGGTACCGCCGGAGAAGCGGCCGTCGGTGAGCAGGGCGCAGGCCTTGCCCAGCCCCTTGGACTTCAGATACGAGGTCGGATAGAGCATTTCCTGCAT
>DATMWH010000047.1:0-1713 GCA_035562615.1 Pseudomonas sp.
TGGATCACTGGCCCTTTGTCTGGCAGCGCGGCTGCCGGGGCACTCTTGCTTACGGACATGTTCAACTCTCCTTCAGGCTTCGGAAGCATTGGCCATCGGGCTGCTGGAGCCCTGGCCCATCATTGGGGTTTTGCGAACTTCGCTGAGGTACATCCAGATCAGGGAGACCCAGACCACGCCGTACATCAGCATGAAACAAGACGAGCGCACGCCGGTTAGGTCAACCAGCGCGCCGAACATGATCGGCAGGACAAAGCCGCCCAGACCGCCGGCCAGACCGACAATGCCGGACACTGCGCCGATGTTGCTCGGGAACTCATCGGAGATGTACTTGAATACCGAGGCCTTGCCGAAGGCGAAGGCGATACCGACGATAAAGATCAGCACGGTGAACAGGGTCGCGTTGAGCCCGATACTGAAGGTCTGCGGGCCGTTAACGGTCTGCACGACCATTTCGGTTTGCGGGTAGGACAGCAGGAACAGGCACACCCAGCTCACCCACATCACCCACCAGGTCACGCTATGCGCGCCCCACTTGTCCGACATCCAGCCGCCCATAGCGCGCAACACGCCGCCCGGCAGCGAGAAGCAGGCCGCCAGCAAGGCCGCGGTTTGCAGGCTGAAGCCGTACTCCTGCACGTAGTACTTGGTCATCCACAATGCCAGTGCCACGTAGCCGCCGAAGACAATCGAGTAGTACTGGCAGTAGCGCAGCACGCGCGGGTCTTTCAGTGACTTGAGCTGATCGGAAAACGACACGCTGCTCGCTACCCGGTGCGACTTGTCTTCATAGGTGAAGAACCAGAACAGCAGCGCGGTGACGAACATGATGGCCGAATACACCTTGGGCACCATCTGCCAGCTGGCGGCGGCAATGATCGCCGGGGCGACAAACTTGGTCAGTGCGGCGCCGGCGTTACCTGCGCCAAACACGCCCATCGCGGTGCCCTGGGTTTCCTTGCTGAACCACTTGGCGACGTAGGCGATACCGACCGAAAACGAACCGCCGGCCAGACCGACAAACAGCCCCAGCAGCAGAAATTGCCAGAACTCGGTGGCCATGCTGATCAGGTAGATCGGCAGCACGCACACCAGCATCAGCACGAAGAACACAATGCGCCCGCCGAACTTGTCCGTCAGCATGCCCAGCGGCAGGCGGATCAGCGAACCGGTGAGCACCGGGGTGGCGGCCAGCAGACCGAACTGTGTTTCGTTGAGTTGCAACAGTTCTTTGACGGGCACGCCGAGGACGGCGAACATCATCCAGACCATGAAGCAGATGGTGAAAGCAAAGGTACTCATACCGAGCACCAGCCCCTGTTGCAGTTTGACGCTAGCCATGACAGGTTCCTTTTCCAGTTGTCATGGCGACACACTAGGGCCGAAACGCCGCCAAAACTTGATCCATATCAATTCCGGAACACCTGGCCCGGGCCACCACGGGCCCGTTCTACCTCCAAAGAGGTAGAGCTGAAAAATCAAATTAACCTCATTATTTTCAACAGGTTAAGTAATGGCATCGCCAATCGCGCAAGCGCTGCGAAGGGCATCAAACTCTTTAGGGGTAGTTCACCCATGCTGCAATGGCTGAGAAGTTCATTACCCGCCCGGGCAGGCCTCGCGGTGATCCTGATTGCCGTGCTGGCCCTCTCCAGTGCCATCAGTGCCGGCCTGCTGGCCTGGATCAGCGAAGACGACGCCGCGGCGATCAAC
>DATMWH010000048.1:0-3309 GCA_035562615.1 Pseudomonas sp.
ACCAGCTCTTCAATGGTCACCATTTCCAGCGCATGCTGCTTGGGGGAAGGGTCTCTAAGCATCAGGCCTGTTCCTGTCGAAACGATGGCCTATTAAACAAAAGACCCCGGCTTTGGGCCAGGGTCTTTGTCAGCAGTCTGACCCGGGCTTGCCCGGGTTTTTTATGCGCTGCACTCAGATCCAGCGGCGTACCCGGCCGCAGTAGGCCTGATACTGGTCGCCGAACTTTTCACGCAGGAAACGTTCCTCCAGCGTGATCTGGAAGCGATTGATGTACAGCACGAAAGCCGGCAGTCCGGCAAAGGCCGGCAGATTGCCCAGCCACAGCGCCCAGGCCAGCAGCAGCAAGAGCATGCCCAGGTACATCGGGTTGCGCGAGAGGCGATTGAAGCCGCTGACTACCAGATGCGCCGCCCGCCCGGGTCGGGTCGGTTCTATGGTGGTTTTGGCGCGGATGAACAGTGCCACGCTGACCGTAATCAGCAGTGCGCCAGTACCGGCCGCCAGCAAGCTGAGCAGCTGCGCATAGGGCAGGTTCAGGCTCGCCATTGGCAGCCCCCTGGCCAGCAACCACATGAGTGCGGCACAGCAGAGCATGACCAGTGGTGGCGGAATTTTCAGTTCGAGTGATGACATGTTCTTGGCTCAGGGTGCGGCTGGCGCCGGCGGTTGCATGGCGTGCTTGGCCCAGCGTTGCAGTTCGACCGACCGCGCCTTGCTGTTGGCAATCAGCTTGTTGGTCGACTCCTTGTAGTCTTCCAGCCAGCTGCGCGAGCCCGGCACCATATTGGCCAGGTCACGCATGCTGTTCTGCTGGTTGAGCAGGATCTGCTGCATGTCCACTTCCTGCCCCAGCAGAACCTTGGTGATCTGCGCGATCATCTTCGGATCCGGCCGGCTGGCTGCTGCAGGGCTGTCGGCGGGCATTTCGCTGGATTCCGCGGGTGCCGCGTATTGCGGGACCGAGGCTTGCGCGACGACGGTTGTTTGCAGCACTTTCATCTGGTCGCTCTGGGTGCTCAGCACGGTCTGCAGATCGCTCAACTGGCCTTTGAGCATCTTCACCTGTTCTTGCAGTGCCTCGGTCTGCTTGGCGCTGGCCGCGCCGGCCTCTTCGTCTCCGGAGCCGCCGAGCAGCGCGATGGTCAGGGTGATCGGCAGGGCAAAACCGACGATCACCAGCATGACGATCAACAGAATCCGGTTGAGCTTGTTATTGCCTTCCAGCAGCTGCAGGCGCTCGGCCTCGGTCAGCACGACAGCCTCTTCGGTTTTTTCTTCTTTCTTTTCTTTGGCAGCCATGACGTCCATCCCCCCCGGGATTGAGCAATGATTCTTGTTATGGGTGGACAATAGCACTCTGCCAGCGTGGGCGCGATCCGGCATCAGTGGTTGGCCGCAATGCACGCGCGCTGTATAAAGTGCGGCTCTGGCCGGGGGAGAAACGTTGTGGAAGAAATCATCGAACAATTGCGTGAGCTCAACGAGACGGTTCCGGTGCCGCTGGAGCTGCCCGAAGAAGAGGATCTGGTGGATATTCAGGAACAGATTCTGATTCACCTGCCATTCGGTTTGCGCGAATTTCTGCTGACGGTGAGTGATGTGGTCTATGGCCATCTGGAGCCGGTCACCGCCAGTGATCCGAACGCCCACACTTACCTGCCGGAGGTCACTGCCACTGCCTGGGACCTGGGCGTGCCGCGCTGGCTGGTGCCGATCTGTCAGGATGGGCGCAACTACTATGTGGTTGATCCGGAGGGTGAGGTGTTCCTCTGGGAAGCTGATACCGAAGAGCTTGCCGACGAAAGCTGGGAAACCGTCTGGCACTGGGTGCGGGATGTGTGGCTGGAGAGTTGAAGTTGATTGGCCGGATGCCCGGTATGGGCGAGAACTACGGCGGATTGGAAATCCGTGTGCTTTTTTCTCCAAGCCTGATTAACGAGTCAAAACGCAGCGCTTTCCTCGCCTCTGGACTGCAGATTGCGCCTTGCACGGCGCCTCACTTTCTCTTTGCGCGCGCAAAGAGAAAGTAAGCAAAGAGAAAGCGCGCCCGGCATACGGCCCGAACCTGCGCTGCGCTTGTTCCGGGTTCGTTCGCTCCATCGGCGCTCCAGGGGCACGCTGCGAAGGGCCGTCCTTGGCCCATCGCAGCTGTCGCGGCATCCATGCCGCTCAACCCCTTCCACACCGATTCCGCTCACCCTCCTGACGGGACTGTGCGTCCGTGCATGCCTGAACGTATTCGTAGGGTGGAAAACCGCGCAGCGTTATCCACCAAAATCTGCCCGGTGGAAAAGCCGCAAGCGGCGTTTTCCACCCTACGCAAACGATTCGGTAGTCGGATCGTCCCCGTCAGGAGGCCGAGCGCAGGTGCTGTGCAGAGGGGTATTTGGCATGGATGCCAAATGAGGCGCGATGGGCCAAGGATGGCCCTTCACGACGACCCTCGGAACAGTGCCGGAGCGAGGGGAGTCTCGCGCAGCGAGACCCGGATGCAGGGGGGTGTTTCTTTTGCTTACTTTGCTTTGCACAAGCAAAGAAAAGTGAGGCGCCCGGCGGGGCGCAACAGAAGCTAGCAATCAACCGCAAAAATCAGCCCGGCAAAGAGCATAACAACATCAGCGGATTTCCAATCCTTCAGCCCGCACTCTGGCTCGTCGTCTCCAGACTCAACAGATTGAGCAGAAACTGCCCGAAGTACTGCAGATCCTGCTCCATCGCCAGCCGCGCAGCCTTGGCATTGCCGGCTTGCAGCGCCCGCAGGCAGTCCTCGTGGAAGTCATTCAGTCGCAGTGACAAGTCCGCCTCGGTAAACAGCCGGTTGAAGAACGGCCCGACCTGCAGCCACAGCGATTCGATCAGGCGCAACAGCACCGGGTTGGCGCAGGCCTGATACAGCGTCAGGTGAAACTGGCTGTTATCGCTCAGGTAAGCCGCCACATCGCGGGCTTCAAGGGCCTGCTCCATCCGCTCAACGCAACCCTGCAATTGCGCAAGCTCAGCGGCTGAAAGCCGCGCACAAGCCAGCTCCACCGCCAGACCTTCGAGATTGATGCGTACCGGCAGCAATTGCTCGAAGCGCGCCCGGGTCATCGCCGGCACACGCACCGAACGCTGCGCCTCGCCCTCCAGCGCCCCTTCCGCCACCAACCTCTGCAAGGCGGCACGCACCGGCATCGGGCTGGTGCCCGATTGCGCGGCCAGATCGCGGATTTTCAGGCGTTCGCCGGGCTGGAAGCGCCCCTCCAGCAAGGCGGCGCGGATGTTCTGGTACAGCTGTTCCTGGAGGTTGTCGGCCATGGGTCAGCG
>DATMWH010000049.1:0-8219 GCA_035562615.1 Pseudomonas sp.
TTCGGGGCATGGGGCGAGACTTTCACCTTCACTCTGAACCTGCGCGACGCGCATGAGGTGTACCCATGACCGGCCTGGTCCGCAGTGCCTGCCTGACTCACTACGCCGAGGTCGCCCGCTCCCTGGGGCTGGATCCTCTGCCGCAGTTGCGCGCGGTTGAGCTCAGTCCGCGCTGCCTGCAGCAGCTCGACCTGAAGATCCCGGTGGAGGCGGTCGGTCGTCTGCTGGAGAACTCGGCACAGGCGGCCGGCGTGGAGGATTTCGGCCTGCGCATGGCAGAACAGCGCAAGCTGTCCAACCTCGGCCCGCTGGCGTTGCTGCTGCGTGATGAGCCGAGCATCCGTCTGGCTCTGGAAGCCTTCCGCGACTATCTGTACCTGCACAACGAGGGGCTGGTGCTGCGGATCGAGGAAGACAACGGTGTGGTGGTGCTGCGTGAGGAGCAGGTGACGGTTGGTCATCTGCCGGTGCGTCAGGCCATGGAGCTGTCGGTGGCGGTCACCTACCGCCTGCTGAAAAGCCTGCTCGGCGCGCAGTGGAAGCCGCGCGCCGTCTGCTTCAGTCACAAGGCGCCGGAGGATGCGGCGATTTACCGGCGCATCTTCGGCGCGCCGGTGCAGTTCAACAGCGTGGTCGACGGCATCGTGTTGCGCAGCAGTGACCTCGATCAGCCATTGCCCAGTGCTGATCCTGAAATGTCGCGCTATATCCACCAATACCTGCAAAGTATCCGTCAGGAGGCCAGAACCAATCTGGTCGAGCAGGTGCGGCAGATGATCTGGATGCTGCTGCCGGGGGGGCGTTGCTCGGTGGAACAGGTGGCCAGCCACCTCGGTCGTGACCGCCGCACCCTGCACCGCCAGTTGCAGCGCGAGGGCGAGAGCTTTTCCTCGCTGCTCGACAAGGTGCGCGGCGAGCTGGCGTTGCGCCATCTGGAGAATGCCCAGCGGCCCCTGGGTGATATCGCCGAATTGCTGGGATTTTCTGCCCTCAGCGCCTTTTCGCGCTGGTTCAGTCAGCGTTTTGCCTGCAGTCCCAGTGCCTGGCGTAGCGGGCAGGGTGCAGGCAACGACAGATAAACGCACCGTTCGCGCATCGGTGATTGCCGCGCAGGGTCCTGCTGGGCGAAAATGCCGGCCTTTTCCCTCCCTCTGTGTTGCCCCTCAGGAGATCAGCGATGCCCAGCCGTCGTGAGCGTGCCAATGCCATTCGTGCCCTCAGCATGGATGCCGTGCAGAAAGCCAATAGCGGTCACCCCGGTGCCCCGATGGGCATGGCGGATATCGCCGAAGTGCTCTGGCGCGATTACCTTCGCCACAGCCCGCAGAATCCGCAGTGGGTCGACCGTGACCGCTTCGTGCTGTCCAACGGCCATGGCTCGATGCTGATCTACTCGCTGCTGCATCTCACCGGCTATGACCTGTCGATCGACGACCTGAAGAATTTCCGTCAGCTGCACAGCAAGACCCCGGGCCATCCGGAGTACGGCTACACCCCGGGCGTTGAGACCACCACCGGCCCGCTGGGGCAGGGGATTGCCAACGCGGTCGGCTTTGCACTGGCCGAGAAAGTGCTGGGCGCGCAGTTCAACCGTCCCGGCCACAACATTGTCGACCACCACACCTACGCCTTCCTCGGCGACGGTTGCATGATGGAAGGCATCAGCCATGAAGTCTGCTCGCTGGCCGGCACCTTGGGGCTGGGCAAGCTGATTGCCTTCTACGATGACAACGGCATTTCCATCGACGGCGAAGTGCACGGCTGGTTCACCGACGACACCCCGGCACGCTTCGAGGCCTATGGCTGGCAGGTTATCCGCAATGTCGACGGCCACGATGCCGAGGAAATCAAGACCGCCATCGATACCGCGCGGGCCGAGCAGGCGCGGCCGACGCTGATCTGCTGCAAGACCACCATCGGCTTCGGCTCGCCGAACAAGGGCGGCAAGGAAGAGTGTCACGGCGCTCCACTGGGCGCAGAGGAAATCGCCCTGACCCGCGCTGCGCTGAAATGGAACCACGGGCCGTTCGAAATTCCGGCTGATATCTACGCCGAATGGGATGCCAAGAAAGCCGGCACCACCATTGAGGCCGAATGGAACCAGCGTTTTGCCGCCTATGCCAAGGCACACCCCGAACTGGCCAGTGAATTCACCCGGCGCAGCAAGGGCGAGTTGCCGGCGGACTTCAGTGCCAAGGCCGCTGCCTATATTGCCGACGTGGCCGCCAAGGGCGAAACCATCGCCAGCCGCAAGGCCAGCCAGAACAGCCTGAATGCGTTCGGCCCGTTGCTGCCGGAATTCCTCGGCGGTTCGGCGGATCTGGCCGGCTCCAACCTGACCCTGTGGAAGGGCTGCAAGGGCGTATCGGCTGACGACGCCAGCGGCAATTACATGTACTACGGCGTTCGTGAGTTCGGCATGTGCGCGATCATGAATGGCGTGGCCCTGCATGGCGGCTTCGTGCCCTACGGCGCGACCTTCCTGATCTTCATGGAATACGCGCGCAACGCGGTGCGCATGGCGGCGCTGATGAAACAGCGGGTGCTCTATGTGTTCACCCACGACTCCATCGGTCTGGGCGAAGACGGCCCGACGCACCAGCCGATCGAACAACTGGCCAGCCTGCGTGGCACGCCGAATCTGGATACCTGGCGTCCCTGTGATGCGGTCGAATCGGCTGCTGCCTGGAAGTTCGCCATCGAGCGCAAGGACGGCCCGAGTGCGCTGATCTTCAGCCGGCAGAACCTGCCGCACCAGTCGCGCGATGCCCAGCAGGTGGCAGATATCAACCGCGGTGCCTATGTGCTGAAAGACTGCGCCGGCGAGCCGGAACTGATCCTGATCGCCACCGGTTCGGAGATCGGTCTGGCCGTGCAGGCATTCGACAAACTCAGCGAGCAGGGCCGCAAGGTGCGCGTGGTCTCCATGCCGTGCACCAGCGTGTTCGATGCGCAGGATGCCGGCTACAAGCAGGACGTGCTGCCGTTGCAGGTGGGTGCGCGCATCGCCATCGAGGCCTCGCATGCGGATTACTGGTACAAGTACGTGGGTCTGGAAGGGCGCATCATCGGCATGACCAGCTTTGGTGAGTCGGCGCCGGCACCGGCGTTGTTCGAGGAGTTCGGTTTCACCCTCGAAAACGTGCTGGAAACCGCTGCCGAATTGCTGGATGCCTGATGTGCTTTGCACGCGGCTCGATGGGTTACGCCGCTTACGGCTAACCCATCCTACGAATGTTGCCTTTCGAGATCACCATGCCCGACTCCCGCCCCTATCGCATCGCCCTCAACGGTTACGGCCGTATTGGTCGTTGCGTGCTGCGTGCGCTGCATGAGCGGGGCGCGGCAGCCGGATTGCAGATCGTCGCGCTGAATGACCTGGCCGATCAGGCCAGCATCGAATACCTGACCCGCTTTGATTCCACCCACGGACGCTTCCCCGGCGAAGTCAGCGTCGATGGCGATTGCCTGCATATCAACGGCGACTGCGTGAAAGTGCTGCGCCAGGGCACACCGGAAGCAATAGATTGGGCAGCGCTGGATATCGACTTGCTGCTGGAATGCTCCGGGGCTTATCACACCCGTGCTGATGCTGAGCGTTTTCTTGCCGCTGGCGCGCCGCGGGTGCTGTTCTCGCAGCCGATGGCCAGCGAGGCGGACATTGATGCCACCATCGTTTACGGCATCAATCAGCAGCAGCTGAGCGGTGCGGAAAAGCTCATCTCCAATGCGTCCTGCACCACCAATTGTGGCGTGCCGCTGCTCAAGCTGCTCAACGAAGCGGTCGGGCTGGAATATGTTTCCATCACCACCATTCACTCGGCGATGAATGACCAGCCGGTGATCGACGCCTATCACCACGAAGACCTGCGCCGCACCCGTTCGGCGTTCCAGTCGGTGATCCCGGTCTCCACCGGGCTGGCGCGCGGTATCGAGCGGCTGCTGCCGGAGCTTTCCGGGCGCATTCAGGCCAAGGCGATCCGTGTGCCGACGGTGAATGTGTCCTGTCTCGACATCACCCTGCAGACCTCGCGTGACACCAGCGCGGCCGAGATCAACCAGCTGTTGCGTACAGCCACCGAGCAGGGGCCCCTGCGCCATCTGCTGGCCTACACTGAGTTGCCGCATGCCAGCTGTGACTTCAACCATGACCCGCATTCGGCCATTGTCGATGGCAGCCAGACCCGCGTTTCCGGCCCCCGGCTGGTCAATCTGCTGGCCTGGTTCGATAACGAATGGGGCTTTGCCAACCGTATGCTGGACGTGTCGCGCCATTGGCTCGACGTCACGCAGCCGGTTCGATCGTAGGTTGGGTTAGCGGCGGATGCAGGCAATTTAAAATCAACACCATACCCGAGTGCCGCGTAACCCAACGCAGCGCCGGCAAATACAGCAACAATGTTGGGTTACGGCGCGTGGAAATCTCTGGCATAGCCAATTTACCTGATACGCGCCTAACCCAACCTACGACCAGGAGTTAGGACTTAGTTATGACCGTTCTGAAGATGACCAACCTCGACCTCGCCGGTAAGCGTGTACTGATCCGCGAAGACCTCAACGTGCCGGTTAAAGACGGTGTGGTGAAGAGTGATGCGCGCATCGTGGCATCCCTGCCTACCATCAAACTGGCGCTGGAGAAGGGTGCGGCGGTGATGGTCTGCTCGCACCTGGGGCGTCCCACCGAGGGCGAGTTCTCCGAAGAGAACAGCCTGGCGCCGGTTGCCGCCTACCTGAGCAAAGCATTGGGTCGTGAAGTGCCGCTGGTCAGCGACTACCTTGGCGGTGTCGAGGTCAAGGCAGGCGAGATCGTCTTGTTCGAGAACGTGCGCTTCAACAAGGGCGAAAAGAAGAACGCCGACGAACTGGCGCAACAATACGCCGCGCTGTGCGATGTGTTCGTGATGGACGCCTTCGGCACCGCGCATCGCGCCGAGGGCTCGACCCACGGCGTGGCCAAGTTCGCCAAGGTGGCTTGCGCAGGTCCCTTGCTGGCTGCCGAGCTGGACGCACTGGGCAAGGCCCTGGGTAACCCGGCCAAGCCGATGGCGGCCATCGTCGCCGGCTCCAAGGTGTCGACCAAGCTCGATGTGCTGAACAGCCTGAGCCAGATCTGCGACCAGCTGATCGTCGGCGGCGGCATCGCCAACACTTTCCTGGCTGCCGCCGGTTTCCCGGTGGGCAAGTCACTGTATGAAGCCGATCTGGTGGACACCGCCAAGGCCATCGCGGCCAAGGTCAGCGTGCCGCTGCCGGTCGACGTGGTGGTGGCCAAAGCCTTTGCCGAGGATGCTGTTGCGACGGTCAAACGGGTGGCGGATGTCGCCGAAGACGACATGATTCTGGATATCGGCCCGCAGACCGCCGCGCAGTTTGCCGAGTTGCTCAAGGCGAGCAAGACCATTCTGTGGAACGGCCCGGTTGGCGTGTTCGAGTTCGACCAGTTCGGCAACGGCACCAAGGTTCTGGCGCAGGCCATCGCGGCGAGCCCGGCCTTCTCGATTGCCGGTGGCGGCGATACGCTGGCAGCCATCGACAAATACGGGGTGGGCGCGCAGATTTCCTATATCTCCACTGGCGGTGGCGCGTTCCTCGAATTCGTCGAAGGCAAGGTTTTGCCAGCAGTCGAGGTGCTGGAGCAGCGCGCCAACGGCTGATTCAAGGGCCGCAGTAGCCCGGATGCAATCCGGGATAGTTTGAAGTCACCCCGGATTTTATCCGGGCTACGGATTGAACCAGAGACCAGGCTGACCCCGGGTCTCGAATAACCTGAACAGCACCTGCCGCACCGGCAGGCTTGCACGATTAACCCCATCGGGAGAAAGAACACCATGGCACTTATCAGCATGCGTCAGATGCTCGACCACGCCGCCGAATTCGGCTACGGCGTGCCGGCGTTCAACGTCAACAACCTCGAGCAGATGCGCGCCATCATGGAAGCGGCCGACAAGACCGACTCGCCAGTGATCGTGCAGGCCTCGGCCGGTGCACGCAAATACGCCGGTGCGCCGTTCCTGCGGCACCTGATTCTGGCGGCGATTGAAGAATTCCCGCATATCCCGGTGTGCATGCACCAGGACCACGGCACCAGTCCGGATGTGTGCCAGCGCTCGATCCAGCTGGGCTTTTCCTCGGTGATGATGGACGGCTCGCTGAAGGCCGATGGCAAGACCCCGGCCGACTATGACTACAACGTCCGCGTGACCAAGGAAACCGTGGCCTTCTCGCACGCCTGTGGCGTTTCGGTAGAAGGTGAACTGGGTTGTCTGGGCAGTCTGGAAACCGGTCAGGCCGGCGAAGAGGATGGCGTGGGCGCCGAAGGTACGCTGGATCACAGTCAGATGCTGACCGATCCGGAAGAGGCTGCCGACTTCGTCAAGCAAACCCAGGTCGATGCCCTGGCGATCGCCATCGGTACCAGCCATGGTGCGTACAAGTTCACCAAACCACCCACCGGCGACATCCTCGCCATCGACCGCATCAAGGCGATCCATGCGCGCATCCCCAATACCCATCTGGTGATGCATGGCTCCTCGAGCGTGCCGCAGGAATGGCTGGCGATCATCAATCAGTACGGCGGCGACATCAAGGAAACCTACGGTGTGCCGGTGGAAGAGATTGTTGAAGGGATCAAGCACGGCGTGCGCAAGGTCAACATCGACACCGATCTGCGCCTGGCCTCGACCGGTGCGATCCGGCGCATGATGGCCGAGCATCCGAGCGAGTTCGATCCGCGCAAGTTCTTCGCCCAGACCATCGTTGCCATGCGCGATATCTGCATCGCCCGCTACGAAGCCTTCGGCACCGCCGGCAATGCTTCGAAGATCAAGCCGATCTCTCTGGAAGGCATGTTCCAGCGTTATGCCAAGGGTGAGTTGGCCGCCAAGGTCAACTGATCCCTGCGTGCGGTGTAGGAGCGAGCTTGCTCGCGATGCTCTTGCTCGAACGGCATCGCCAGCAAGCTGGCTCCTGCAGGCAGCGGGTGCAGGCGGGACGGAATCAGGAACAGTGCTCCGATGACTGATCTGAAATACCTGAGCGGTTATCCGCAGCCCTTGTTGCAGCAAGTGCGCACCCTGCTTGCCGAGCAGCGGCTGGGAGACTATCTGCAACAGCGCTATCCCGAGCGGCATCCGGTGCAAAGCGACAAGGCCTTGTACGATTACGCGGTCGGCCTCAAACAGGAATTCCTGCGTAACGCTCCAGGGCTGGACAAGGTTCTTTACGACAGCAAACTGGACGTAGTCCGGCATGCACTGGGGCTGCACACGGCGGTGTCGCGTGTACACGGCGGCAAGCTCAAGGCCAAGAAGGAAATTCGCATTGCCTCGGTCTTTCGTGAAGCGCCGGCAGCGTTTCTCAACATGATTGTGGTGCATGAGCTGGCACATTTGCGCGAGTTCGAGCACAACAAAGCCTTCTATCAGTTATGCGACCACATGCTGCCGGGCTACCATCAGCTGGAATTCGATCTGCGGCTATGGCTGTGCTGGCGTGATAGCGCACGTGGGGGGCTGGAGTGAAACGCATGGGGTGGGCAATGGCTGGCAGCAACCGGTGCCCAGCACTCAGGGCCGTGTCCGCAGCGGTGCTGGGGCTCTGCTTGTTAGGCGGTTCCGGCACTGCTTATGCGCAGACTATCGAAGTCTGTATTGGTGACCATGACAATCCGCCGCTGAGTTTCCCCGATCATGACGGTCAGGCGCAGCATTTGATCCGCCAGGCTGCCCGTGAGCAGGGTATGCAGGTCAGGTTTGTTCCGGTGCCCTGGCGGCGCTGCCGTGCGGGGGTAGAGAGCGGTCGTTATCAGGCTGCTGGCACCGCAACCGCAACTCCGGCCAATCAGGACATCATGCGATTCCCGCTCAGGGACGGCGTACCCAATGCCGCTCAGGCACTGGGTGAATTTCATATAGTGGTGTTTCGCAAGACTGGCACGGCGGTGGACTGGAATGGCAAACGCTTCACTGGACTGAATACTCCGGTCTTGTTCAATGCCGGTTTCGTTGCGGTGGCCGATCGCCTGAACATGCTGGGCGTGGCCGGTGATGAGAGTGCTGTGTTGATCCGCCGGATGATGCAGATGCTCTTGCTCGGCCGTGGGCAAGTGGGTGTCGGTCAGGCGTCTGTAGTGGATATTGAACTCAAGAGCCCGGTATTTGACGGGAAAATTGAGGTTTTGCCGGTGCCCTTTATCCGCAGTCCCTTGTTTCTGGGGGTTA
>DATMWH010000050.1:0-2861 GCA_035562615.1 Pseudomonas sp.
AGATAGCTGCTTTGAATGTCCCGTATCTGAAAGCCGCCGGCTGTGATCAGCGCGGCAATGTCACGGTTCAGATGGCAGCCCCCTGCCAGCGGTTTCCATAGCGGGGTGATGCGGTTTTGCCAGCGCACCACCGGCAGATCCGGTGCCAGACCGTGCTCACTGAACAGTAGTTTGCCGCCGGGTTTGAGTACCCGGCGCATTTCCCGTAGTGCTGCTACGGCATCGGGAATGGTGCACAGGGTAAAGGTGCAGACAATGCTGTCGAAGCTGGCATCCGGCGCCTGTATCTGCCCCAGTTCCAGCGCAATGGTTTGCACCGGAATACCGATACCCGACGCCCGTTCGCGGGCCTTTTCCTGCATCTGCGCTGCCGGGTCGACGCCGACGATTTCGGTCACGTTGGCCGGATCGTAGAAGCTCAGGTTGAGTCCGGTGCCGATACCAATCTCCAGCACCCGGCCCGTGGCCAGCGGTACAACCTGCGAGCGGGTTTTCATCACCGCGCCCATGCCGCAGGCGTAGTCGATCATGTGCGGCAGGATGTAACGGTCATACAAGCCCATGTTGGCTCCAGTGAAGTCGACGCAAATGGTTGGTTAACGGTCGGGCTTGCCCAGTCCCCTCCAGTGCTTGCCGCCGATCATGATGAAGCGTAACTGCTCGATGATCTTGGCTTCCGGTCGCAGATGCAGTGGCTGGTCACTGGCAGGTGGATCGATCAGTTCTGGCAGTGTGGCGAATACGGCTTTGATCACCAGGTCGGCGAGCACGTCGAGCGAAGGTTTGCCCAGCCCGGGCATCCGGTTCATCAGCTGCAGATCCCGGCTCAGGTCTTCGGTAATGCGTTTGCGCAATTCTCCCAGTGCCTGTCGCACGGCTTGCGAGCCGCCGTATTGCTCGCGCGCCAGAAACAGGAACTGACCACGGTTGGCAGCCACGGCGTCGATGAAGATGTGCGTGCTGGCCTCGATCATGCCGCCCAGTTCAAATTCGTTGCGGCGCACTTCGCTCAAGGTGGCGCGGAAAGTTTCACCGACTTCAGCCACCAGCGCCATGCCCAGTTCGTCCATGTCGCGAAAGTGCCGGTAGAAGCCGGTGGGCACGATGCCCGCCAGGCGGGTGACTTCACGCAGGCTCAGGCTGCCGAAACCACGGCCGCTTTCCATCAGGTTGCGCGCAGCCTCCATCAGGGCCCTGCGGGTTTGCTGTTTCTGTTCGAGGCGCGGAGATGACATGGGTGGGTTCCTGAGCTGTGTGGCCACTTTAGCAAATGCGCTTTGCGGGCGTCGAACCGGTGCCGTTCGTCGACGCTCAGTGAACAAGTGTTGACTGAGAATGTTTTGCCTGCAATTGTGTGAACACTTGTTCACTGAGATTGTCTGTCATGACGATTATTCCGATTTGGTTGGTGCGCTTGCTTGCGCCCTGTCTTGCCCCCTTGCGCTGGCTGGTTGCCAGGGGCTGGCTGCGTGACGCGGATGCTGATTGGTGGCTGCAGCGGGTGCATCCGCTGCTCAGTCTGCAGCGGGTATATGCCCGGGTGGAGGCGCGACACTGGGTGGCCGGTGACATGTTGGCGCTAACCCTGCGTTGCAATGGCAATGCGCGCGGCTGGAGAGCCGGTCAACATGTCCAGTTGTTCCGGGAAATTGACGGCGTGCGTCTGAGTCGCAGCTACAGCCTGACCCGTGTGCAGGCCAATGGCCGCATCGAACTGGCGATCAAGCGGCAGGCCAATGGCAAGGTATCCGGCACGCTGCTCGATAAGCTGGCAGTCGGCGAACGGCTGGAGTTGGGGCAGGCACGGGGTGACTTGAGCTGGTGTGCAGATGCTTCCGCAGTTTTGCTGCTGGCTGCTGGCAGCGGCATTACCCCGTTGCTGGGTTTGCTGCGTGAGGCATTGGTCAACGGGTATCAGGCACCTATTACCTTGCTGCATTACGTTCGACAGCGCCGGCAGCGCGCTTTCAGTCAGGAATTGCAACAGCTGATGCAGCGTTACCCGAACTTTCAGGTGCGCTGGGCGCTGAGCGGCGAGTCGCCGGCAGCCGGCGAGCTGGCTGGGCGCTTCAGCGCCGGGCATCTGGCGGATGTCGCCGTGCAGCATCTGCTGGTCTGCGGCCCGCACGGGTTTGTCGAACAGGCGCGTGACTGGTGGCAATCGCAGCCGCGCCGTCATGCGCTGCAGTACGAAGCCTTCACCGCACCGGCGCCTCTGGCAGGCGGAGTAGCAGCGGCGGTGCAGATTGGTTTTGCCAGGGCACATCAACAGGCCACCGGCAACAACCAGCAAAGCCTGCTGGAACAGGCCGAAGAGCAAGGTTTGCGTCCGGCACATGGCTGCCGGCAAGGCATTTGCGCCAGTTGCAGCTGTCAGCTGCTCAGCGGCAGCGTGCGGCATCTGCACAGTGGTCTGGTTACCCGCGAGCCGGGACAGGCCATACGCCTGTGCGTCAGCGTGCCACTGGGCGATGTGATACTCGATCTTTAAGGAGCAAGCCATGCGCAATGACCGTCACTTGAATGAGGCCGAGCTTGAGCAGTTCGCCGCCGAACTGGATGCCCTGCGCCGGCAAACACTGGCCGATCTGGGCGAAGAGGATGCCCGCTATATCCGCCGGGTCCGCGCAGCCGTCCGGGTGTGTTGCTGGGGCGGGCGGGCGCTGCTGTTCTTCGGCTGGTTTCCGCCGACCTGGTTACTTGGCACGTTCTTGCTGGGCCTGGGCAAGATCATCGAGAACATGGAACTGGGGCATAACGTGCTGCACGGCCAGTACGACTGGATGAATGACCCGGAATTCAATGGCCGGAACTACGAGTGGGATATCGCCGGTCCCGCCGAATTCTGGCGGCACACGCAT
>DATMWH010000051.1:0-12231 GCA_035562615.1 Pseudomonas sp.
TAGATATGAAACAGGTCGTGCTGCATCTGCCCGACAATGTGCCCGAACTCGGGCAGATAGCGCCCCAGAATGCCGTAACGGTTCATCCGGCGCAGGTTGAGGTGGATGCCTTCATGGCATTTGAACAGCTCGATGAACAGGCTGGTGTTGCGGATATCGCTGCGGAAATCGTCATTGATCAGATGCCGCGCATCGCGCAGCAGGCGAATGGTGTCAGCCTGTACGCCACGAATTTCCGGGTGCTGGGCGAGCAGCAGGAACAGTTCAAGAATGGCAAACGGGGTGCGTGTAAAGACACTCGGATGCGCCGCTTCCATATAGTTGTCACGCAGCAGGAAGCGATTGTTCAGCGGGGTTGCCGGGCCCTGCACGGTAGGACGCAGAATGACTTCTTCCAGGTGCTGGGTAATCAGGTCATTGAGTTCGGCCACCGCCATGACCGAACGGTAGTACTTCTGCATCAGCCGCTCGACTGCCAGTTTGTCCTCGCCGTCGCTGAAGCCGAGCAGCGGGGCGATGCGCCGCTGGTAGTCAAACAGCAACCGGTCTTCGGCGCGCCCGGCGAGCATGTGCAGGGCGTAGCGGACTTTCCACAGAAATTCCTGGGCCGAAGCCAGCAAGCTGTATTCCGCCGGTACCAGAAAGCCTTGCACGGCCATGGCCTCAAGATTGAGCGTGCCGAATTGGCGGCGGGCTATCCAGAGGATGGTCTGGATGTCGCGCAGGCCGCCGGGTGAGCCCTTGACGTTGGGTTCCAGGTTGTACTCGGTGTCGTTGTATTTGGCATGCCGCTGGCGCCGCTCCTTGAGCTTGGCCAGATAGAACTCCTGGCTGGGCCACATGTGCGCCGGCGAGGTGACTTCCTGCATGCGTTGGCGCAAATGCTCGGGGCCGGCAATGGTGCGGCTTTCCATCAGGTTGGTGATGACCGTCAGGTCGGCGGCCGCTTCTTCGGCGCACTGGGCCACCGAGCGCACGCTCTGGCCGACTTCCAGGCCGATATCCCAGAGCAGGGTAAGGAAGCCTTCAATCGGTTCGCGGAACAGTTCCTGATCGGCATTGTCGAGCAGGATCAGCAGGTCGATGTCGGAGTAGGGGTGCAATTCGCCACGGCCGTAGCCGCCGACGGCGAGCAGGGCAATGTCGGCTTCGTCGCTCCAGCTGAACTGCTTCCAGGCGGCACGCAGCAGTTGATCGACAAACCAGGCGCGGTCTTCGATCAGGCGGCGAATGTCACGACCGGATTTGAACCGCTCGTCGAGCACTTCGCGGGCCTGGCGAATGGCTTTCTTGAATGCACCAATGGGCGAACTCTTGAGTGCCAATTCCGCCTGGAACTGGCCGCGGTCGAACAGTTCGGGGTCAACCTGCGGCATCTGAGGCTTCCTTAATGAGGTCAGGCAGAGGTGCGCGCCAGGGTTTCGTCATTGCGCAGGGTCAGCACTTCGTAGCCGTCGGCGGTCACCAGGATGGTGTGCTCCCATTGCGCCGAGAGCTTGCGGTCCTTGGTGATGGCGGTCCAGCCATCGCCCAGCAGACGGGTTTCCGCCCGCCCCTGGTTGATCATCGGCTCGATGGTGAAGGTCATGCCTTCCTTCAGTTCCATGCCGGTGCCGGCCTTGCCGTAGTGCAGAACCTGCGGCTCCTCGTGGAATACGGCACCGATGCCGTGCCCGCAATATTCACGCACCACCGAGTAGCCCTGCTTTTCGGCATGCTGCTGGATGACGGCGCCGATATCGCCCAGACGGGTTCCCGGGCGCACCAGTTGGATGCCTTTGTACAAGCATTCCTGAGTTACACGGCAGAGTTTGTCAGCCCATTCCGGGGTCTTGCCGGCCGGGAACATCTTGCTGGTGTCGCCGTGGTAGCCATCCTTGATCACGGTGATATCGATATTGACGATATCGCCATCCTTGAGCGGCTTGTCATTGGGAATGCCATGACAAACCACGTGGTTGATCGAGGTGCAGATCGATTTCGGGTAGCCCTTGTAGTTGAGCGGGGCGGGAATGGCCTGCTGCACGTTGACTATATAGTCGTGACAGATGCGGTCCAGTTCATCGGTGGTCACTCCCGGGCGGACGTGTTCGCCGATCATTTCCAGCACTTCTGCGGCCAGACGGCCGGCGACGCGCATTTTTTCGATTTCCTCGGGCGACTTGATAGTGACAGTCATACGAACTCTCTGAGGCGCTCGAAAGCGCTGGCTGGATGCGGGGGAGGGCGATTCTAGCAGACTGCGGCAGGCCAATCAGCCATAACCGATCATCCCTTTGGGTTTCGTTATCCGGCTGGCTGTGGTATAAAACGCGCCGCTTTACGGGCATCTGAGCCGGTGAAGCACTAATCCGCACACGTATCGACACGTTTTCCTGGGTGCCCGCAAGGGTTGGAAAGCGGGATGCGTGGAGGCCTAACCCGACTTATTTAAGGATCAATCATGACCCAAGTCACTATGCGCGACATGCTGAAGGCCGGTGTGCACTTCGGCCACCAGACCCGTTACTGGAACCCGAAAATGGGCAAGTACATTTTCGGTTCGCGCAACAAGATTCACATCATCAACCTGGAAAAGACCCTGCCGATGTTCAACGAAGCTCTGGCTTTTGTTGAGAAGCTGGCTTCCGGGAAGAACAAGATCATGTTCGTGGGCACCAAGCGCTCCGCCGCCAAGATCCTGGCTGAAGAAGCCGCACGTTGCGGTTCGCCGTACGTGGATCATCGCTGGTTGGGCGGCATGCTCACCAACTACAAAACCATTCGTGCTTCGGTAAAGCGTCTGCGTGATCTGGAAGTCCAGTCCCAGGACGGTACTTTCGCCAAGCTGACCAAGAAAGAAGCGCTGATGCGCACCCGTGATCTGGAAAAACTGGATCGCAGCCTGGGTGGTATCAAGGACATGGGCGGTCTGCCTGACGCACTGTTCGTGATCGACGTTGACCACGAGCGCATTGCCATCACCGAAGCCAACAAGCTGGGTATTCCGGTTATCGGCATCGTGGATACCAACAGCAGCCCGGAAGGCGTTGACTACATCATCCCAGGCAACGATGACGCCATTCGCGCCATCCAGCTGTACATGGGTGCGATGGCTGACGCTGTGATTCGTGGTCGCGGCAATGTTGCCGGCGGTACCGACGAGTTCGTCGAAGAAGCCGCTGCTCCTGAGCAAGCTGAAGGCTAAGGCCGGAACGCCAAGCGTTACCCGGTACGCAAGAAGGGGGCTAGGCCCCCTTTTTGCCACCTGAGAATTGTGTGTGTCGGCTGTGGCCGGCACGATGGTTAAAGACCTGTTCGAGAGGAATAGCAAAATGGCAGAAATTACTGCAGCCCTGGTTAAAGAACTGCGTGAGCGCACCGGCGAAGGCATGATGGATTGCAAGAAGGCCCTGACCAAGGCTGGCGGCGACATCGAAAAAGCCATTGATGACATGCGCGCTTCCGGCGCCATCAAGGCTGCCAAGAAAGCGGGCAACATCGCTGCTGAAGGCGCTATCGGGGTCAAGGTTGCTGACGACGGAAAATCGGCAGTGATCATCGAAGTCAACTCGCAAACTGACTTCCTCGCCCTGCAGGACGACTTCAAGGCTTTCGTAAACAGCAGCATTGAAAAAGCCTTTGCCGAGAAGCTGACTGACGCTGCTCCGCTGATCGCTTCCCAGGAATCGGCGCGTGAAGCGCTGGTGGCCAAGTGTGGCGAAAACGTCAACATTCGTCGCCTGGCGCGTGCTGAAGGTGATGTGGTCAATGCCTATCTGCACGGCAACAAGATTGGTGTACTGGTTGTGCTCAAAGGCGGTGACGCCGAGCTGGCCAAAGAGATCGCCATGCACGTTGCGGCCAGCAACCCAGAGTTCCTGCTGCCTTCGCAAGTGTCGGCTGAAGCCATCGAGCGCGAGAAAACCGTGTTCATGAGCCTCAACGAAGACAAGATCA
The DNA here is from genome assembly GCA_035562615.1 of Pseudomonas sp. GTDB lineage: Bacteria > Pseudomonadota > Gammaproteobacteria > Pseudomonadales > Pseudomonadaceae > Aquipseudomonas. The sequence continues at coordinate 3,940 of DATMWH010000051.1, forward strand.
AGGGCAAGCCAGCTGAAATCGTCGAGAAGATGGTCGGCGGCCGCATCCAGAAGTTCCTCGCTGAAGCCAGTCTGGTTGAGCAGGCCTTCGTCAAGGATCCGGAAATCAAGGTCGGCGCCCTGGCCAAGAAAGCCGGTGCTGAAATCGTTTCCTTCGTACGCTTCCAGGTAGGCGAAGGTATCGAGAAGCCGGTCGACAACTTCGCTGAAGAAGTAGCCGCCCAGGTCGCTGCAAGCAAGCAGTAAGCGTTTTTACTGCTTATTCGAAGAGGCTGCCCGCTCACGCGCGCGGCCTTTTCGTCAAAATGGGAAGGATGTTTTATCTTTCCCGGCGGTGCATCATTGGCACTGACAGTTTTGCCGTAACGCGTTAATTCATCTTTAAAGTTCACCACAAGGAGAGACAAGCAATGGCCCAGCAGGTGAGTGCCCGCAAACCTCGCTACAACCGCATTTTGCTCAAACTTAGTGGTGAAGCCCTGATGGGGGCCGAGGATTTCGGTATTGACCCGAAAGTACTCGATCGCATGGCGCTGGAAGTCGGTCAGCTGGTCGGTATCGGTGTTCAGGTCGGACTGGTAATCGGCGGTGGCAACCTGTTCCGCGGCTCAGCGCTCAGCGCTGCCGGCATGGACCGTGTGACTGGCGACCATATGGGAATGCTGGCCACCGTGATGAATGCCCTGGCGATGCGCGATGCGCTGGAGCGCTCGAATATTCCGGCGCTGGTGATGTCGGCGATTTCCATGGTGGGGGTGACCGATCATTACGATCGGCGCAAGGCCATGCGCCATCTGAAAACCGGTGAAGTGGTGATTTTCGCTGCCGGAACCGGCAATCCGTTTTTCACCACCGACTCGGCGGCCTGTCTGCGCGCGATTGAAATCGACGCCGATGTGGTGCTCAAGGCGACCAAGGTGGACGGGGTGTACACTGCCGACCCGTTCAAGGACCCCAATGCCGAAAAATTCGAGCGGCTGACCTACGACGAAGTGCTTGACCGCAAGCTGGGCGTCATGGACCTCACGGCTATCTGCCTGTGTCGTGACCACGCCATGCCTCTGCGGGTTTTCAACATGAACAAACCCGGTGCCCTGCTGAATATCGTGCTGGGTGGCGCCGAAGGAACCCTGATCGAGGAGCAACTGCAATGATCAACGAGATCAAGAAAGAGACCCAGGAACGCATGAAGAAGAGCCTGGAGTCACTGGCTCATGCATTCAGCCGCATTCGCACGGGGCAGGCCCATCCGAGCATTCTGGGCGGGGTGATGGTTCCCTACTACGGCGCGGACACCCCGCTCAATCAGGTGGCCAGTGTGACAGTCAAGGACTCGCGCACGCTGCAGGTTGTGGCTTTCGAACGCAACATGCTGGCCGCCGTAGACAAGGCGATTCAGAGCTCCGGGCTCGGCTTCAATCCGACCAATCTGGGCGAGTTGCTGCTGATTTCGATGCCGGCGCTGACCGAGGAAACCCGCAAGGGCTTTACCAAACAAGCTCGCGATGCCGCCGAAGACAGCCGGGTGGCAGTGCGCAACATTCGCCGTGATGCGCTCAGTCAGCTCAAGGACCTGCTCAAGGAAAAGGAAATCAGCGAGGACGAAGATCGTCGTGCTGCGGATGAGATCCAGAAGATCACGGACAAGTTCGTTGCCGAGATCGAAGTGGCTGTGAAGCAGAAAGAAGCGGATCTGATGGCCGTTTAACGGGCATTCACTCCATGGAACAGACTGAACAGTCCCCTGCGACGGGCGCTCCCAGGCATGTTGCCATCATCATGGATGGCAACAACCGCTGGGCCAAGCGGCGTCTGTTACCCGGCGTGGCCGGGCACAAAGCCGGTGTCAGCGCGGTGCGCGCCGTTATCAAGGTGTGTGCTGAAGCCGGCGTGGAGGTGCTGACGCTGTTTGCCTTTTCCAGCGAGAACTGGCAGCGCCCGGCGGATGAGGTCAGTGCCCTGATGGAGCTGTTTCTCGGCGCTCTGCGCCGGGAGGCGCGCAAGCTCAATGAGAACGGCATACAGTTGCGCATCATTGGCGATCGTTCCCGCTTTCATCCTGATCTGCAGGCCGCCATGCAGCAGGCTGAAGCGCTGACGGCCGGCAATCATCGCTTTGTCTTGCAGGTGGCCGCCAACTACGGTGGCCAGTGGGATATCGTGCAGGCTACCCGGCAGCTGGCGGCTCGCGTTCAGCAGGGTGAGTTGCAGCCAGAAGCCATTTCAGCGGAAGACCTGCAAAGCTGCCTGTCCGGTGCGGATCTGCCACTGCCGGATTTGTGTATTCGGACTGGCGGCGAGCATCGCATCAGTAATTTTCTGCTCTGGCAGCTGGCGTATGCCGAGCTGTACTTTTCCGACCTGTTCTGGCCGGACTTCAAACATGCCGCCATGCGCGAGGCGCTGGCGGATTATGCCAGCCGGCAACGCCGCTTTGGCATGACCAGTGAACAGGTAGAGGGCAAGACATGCTGAAGCAACGAATCATTACCGCGCTGCTGCTGCTGCCGATTGCTCTGGGTGGTTTCTTTCTGCTTGAAGGTGGTCAGTTTGCGCTGTTCATTGGCGCAGTTGTCACTTTGGCTGCCTGGGAGTGGGCCCAGCTGGCGGGCTTTACTGCTCAGCTGCAACGTTGTGCCTATGCCGCGCTGGTCGCTGGGCTGATTGTTGGGCTTTATCTATTGCCTGCGCTGGCCTGGCCGCTGCTGATGCTGGCCATTGTCTGGTGGCTCATCGCCACGCTTCTGGTGCTCACCTATCCTGGCAGCAGCCGCTTCTGGGCCGATCAGTCGGTGCGTTTGCTGATCGGCCTGGTCGTGCTTTTACCCGCCTGGCAGGGGTTGGTCATTCTCAAGCAGATGCCGCAAGGCAATGCACTGATTCTGGCCGTGATGATCCTGGTGTGGGGGGCGGATATCGGTGCCTATTTCGCCGGTCGGGCGTTCGGCAAGCGCAAGCTCGCGCCACAGGTCAGTCCGGGCAAGAGCTGGGAGGGCGTCTATGGCGGACTTTTGCTCTGTTTGATGCTGACCCTGGGGTTGGGTATCTACCAGCAGTGGGCGGTCGCGCAAGTGCTGACGGGTTTGCTGATTACCGTCATTGTAGTGATGGTTTCAGTGGTGGGTGATCTCAACGAAAGCATGTTCAAGCGCAATGCCGGCGTAAAGGACAGCAGTAACCTGCTGCCGGGGCACGGCGGTATTCTCGACCGTATCGACAGCCTGACTGCCGCCATTCCGGTGTTTGCGGTTTTACTCTGGTTGGCCCGGTGAGTCATTTGCAACAGGTAACCGTGCTGGGCGCGACCGGTTCAATTGGCTGCAGCACCCTTGATGTGCTGGCACGCCACCCGCAGCGCTACCAGGTGTTCGCGCTGAGCGGATTTTCCCGGCTGAACCAGCTGGAGGCCCAATGTCTGCAGCATCGTCCGCGCTTTGCTGTTACCCCGGACGCGGAGTCCGCCCGCCATTTGCAGGCGGCGCTTCAGGCAGCAGGGCTGAGCACCCGGGTATTGGCTGGTGAATCCGGCCTGTGTGAGGTGTCCGGGCATCCGGATGTCGATACGGTGATGGCCGCTATTGTCGGTGCCGCCGGGTTGGCGCCGACTTTGGCCGCCGTAGCTGCCGGCAAGCGGATTCTGCTGGCCAACAAGGAAGCGCTGGTTATGTCCGGCGCCTTGTTCATGCAGGCGGTGCGCAAGAGTGGCAGCGTTTTGCTGCCCATCGACAGTGAGCACAACGCCATTTTCCAGTGCCTGCCGGTGGATTTCGCCCGGGGGCTGGGCGAAGTGGGTGTACGGCGTATTCTGCTGACGGCCTCTGGCGGACCTTTTCGTGAAACGCCGGGCGAAGCCCTCGCGCAGGTGACCCCCGAGCAAGCCTGCGCCCATCCCAACTGGTCCATGGGGCGCAAGATTTCGGTCGACTCGGCCAGCATGATGAACAAGGGGCTGGAGCTGATCGAGGCCTGCTGGTTGTTCGATGTTCAACCCTCTCAGGTGGAAGTGGTAATTCATCCGCAAAGTGTCATCCACTCGCTGGTTGACTATGTTGATGGCTCGGTTCTGGCGCAACTGGGCAACCCGGATATGCGCACGCCGATTGCCCATGCCCTGGCCTGGCCTGAGCGAATCGAGTCAGGTGTTGCTTCGCTCGATCTGTTCAAGCTGGCCCGGCTGGATTTTCAGGCGCCGGATGAGTTGCGTTTTCCCTGTCTGCGCCTGGCGCGGCAAGCAGCGCAAACCGGCGGTGATGCGCCGGCCATGCTCAACGCGGCCAACGAAGTGGCCGTGGCAGCCTTTCTGGAGCGCCGCATACGCTTCATTGATATCCCTGTACTGATCGAGGCCGTGTTGAACCGTGAGCCGGTCCGGCCGGTCGAATGCCTGGATGATGTCATGGCGGCAGACCGGCGAGCGCGTGAAGCGGCTCGGGCGTGGCTTGGCCAGTATGCGGGGTAGGGTGAGGATGGGGTTATGAGCACGCTTTATATGTTGTTCGGCACGCTGATCGCCCTCGGTGTGCTGGTTACTTTTCACGAGTTTGGTCATTTCTGGGTGGCCAGACGTTGCGGCGTCAAAGTGTTGCGCTTCTCGGTGGGATTCGGCGCGCCATTGTTCAGTTGGCGCGATCGCCACGATACCGAGTTTGTGATTGCGGCCATTCCGCTGGGCGGTTACGTGAAGATGCTGGACGAGCGCGAGGGTGACGTTCCGGTCGAGTTGCTTGAGCAGTCGTTCAATCGCAAGTCATTGGGTCGGCGCGCTTCTATAGTTGCTGCCGGCCCGTTGGCGAACTTTTTTCTTGCCCTGCTGTTTTTCTGGGTCATTGCACTGTTGGGAACCCAGCAGGTGCGGCCGGTGATTGGTGACGTCACGCCGGGGAGTCTGGCGGCCGAGGCTGGTTTGCAGTCTGGTCAAGAATTTGTAGCCATAAATGGCGTGGCTACTAATGGCTGGACCGACGTTAATCTCCAGCTGGTACGCCATTTGGGAGAAAGTACGACGATTTTGGTGACCCTGCGCGAAGCGGGCAGCACCATGGTATTGACTCGAAAGATGGTTGTTTCGCAGTGGTTGAAGGGTGTCGAAGACCCTGATCCGATCTCTGCGGCGGGAATCGTGCCCTGGCGTCCGACCATTGCCAGTGTGCTTGCCGAGCTCGACCCTGACGGGCCTGCGGCAGCCGCAGGATTGCGTTCGGGTGACCGCATTGTTGCGCTGGATGGCGAAGAATTGACCGACTGGCAAGCGTTGGTCAAGCGGGTGAGGCAACTGCCGGGTAAAACCGTCGAATTGACCTTCGAGCGTGACGGTCGGCTGGAGCAGGTTGAGGTGCCGCTGGCGGCCAAGGGCGAAGGTGATCAGCGTGCTGGGTATCTGGGAGCGGGCGTTGCGGCGCCGCAGTGGCCGGCCGATATGCTGCGTGAAGTCAGGTTTGGTCCGAAGTCGGCGATTCGCGAGGCGGTCGCAAAGACCTGGTCAATGAGTGTGCTGACCCTGGACTCGCTGAAAAAAATGCTGGTCGGCGAGCTTTCGGTAAAAAACTTGAGTGGCCCGATAACCATTGCTAAAGTGGCGGGCGCTTCGGCCGAGTCCGGGTTAGCGGAGTTTCTGAGCTTCCTGGCCTATCTGAGTATCAGTCTGGGTGTCCTTAATTTGCTGCCTGTTCCGGTTCTGGATGGCGGGCATCTTATGTTTTATCTGGCTGAATGGGTTCGTGGTCGGCCTTTGTCCGAGCGTCTGCAAGCGCTGGGGATGCAGTTGGGCATGGGGTTGGTCGTTGCGTTGATGGTGCTGGCACTGGTAAACGACGTGGGACGCCTCTGAAAGGTAGGTTCTGTTGATGCCGGTTCATCTGTTTTTTCAATTTCTTGTTGGTAAAAAGGACTTCATGAAACGCCTGCTGCTTACTGCGTTGCTCTCCATATTCATGGTCGGAGCGGCTTATGCCGAGTCCTTCACAATTTCTGATATCCGGGTTAATGGCCTGCAGCGTGTATCCGCTGGCAGTGTCTTCGGCGCTCTGCCGCTCAATGTGGGCGATCAGGTGGACGACCAGAGCCTGGTCGATGCCACCCGGACACTGTTCAAGACCGGCTTTTTCCAGGATATACAGCTCGGCCGTGATGGCGACGTGCTGGTGGTAACGGTCATTGAACGTCCGTCGATTTCCAGCATCAAGATCGAGGGTAACAAGGCGATCTCCACCGAGGACCTGCTCAAGGGTCTGGAAAAGTCGGGTCTGGCTGAAGGTGAGATTTTCCAGCGCGCCACCCTTGAAGGTGTGCGTAATGAATTGCTGCGTCAGTACGTCTCCCAGGGCCGCTATTCCGCTGAGATTGAGACCGAGGCCCTGCCACAGCCGCGTAACCGCGTAGCAGTGAAGATCACCATCAATGAAGGTGCTGTCGCTTCGATTACGCAGGTCAACGTGGTGGGCAACACCATGTTTCCCGACGAAGATCTTTCAGCCCTGTTTGAGCTGAAAACTACCGGCTGGTTCTCGTTTTTCAATAATGACGACAAGTATTCCCGCGAAAAACTTTCCGGTGATCTCGAAAGATTGCGCTCCTTTTATCTGGATCGCGGCTTTATCAATATGGATATCACCTCGACTCAGGTATCCATTACGCCTGACAAAGAAAGCGTGTACATCACTGTGAATATTGACGAGGGCGCCAGGTTCACTGTCAGCGAAGTCAAACTCAGCGGTGATATCAAGGTGCCCGAAGAAGAGATTCGCGCACTGTTGCTGGTTCAGCCCGGTCAGGTATTTTCGCGCAAGATCATGACCACCACCTCCGAGCTGATTACCCGTCGGCTGGGCAATGATGGTTACACCTTCGCCAACGTCAATGGCGTTCCGCAGCCCGATGAAGAAACCAACACGGTTGTGGTGACGTTTGTTGTCGATCCGCGCAAGCGCGCCTACGTCAACCGTATCGGCTTCCGTGGCAATACCAAAACCGAAGATGAAGTTCTGCGTCGTGAGATGCGTCAGATGGAGGGCGGCTGGGCATCGACCTATCAGATCGACCAATCCAAACTGCGACTGGAGCGTCTGGGCTTTTTCAAGGAAGTGACGGTAGAAACGCCACAGGTTCCGGGCAGCGATGATCTGGTCGATGTGAACTACAGCGTGGAAGAGCAGCCTTCAGGTTCTATTACGGCGAGCGTTGGTTTTGCCCAGGACGCCGGTCTGATTCTTGGTGGTGCCATTACCCAGAATAACTTCCTGGGTACCGGTAACCGTGTCAGCTTTGGTTTGACCCGTAGCGAATACCAGAGCAGTTACAACTTCGGTTTTGTCGATCCTTACTGGACGATGGATGGCGTCAGTCTTGGCTACAACGTGTTCTACAACAAGACCGACTATGACGACGCGGATTACGACATCACCAGCTATTCGGTGGATACCCTGGGTGCCGGTGTCAGTATCGGTTATCCGATCAGCGAGACATCTTCACTGAATTATGGTCTGACCGTTTCGCAAGATGACCTGAGCAGTGGCACCTATACCGTGCCGTCGATACTCGAGTTCATGGCCAACAACGGTGGTGACTACACCGAGGCAGACTTTACCGATCTGAAGGCTTCCATCGGCTGGGGCGAATCCACCCTGAACCGTGGCATATTGCCGAACCGCGGCTACTCACAAAGTGTCACCCTGCAAACTACGGTGCCGGCGGCCAGTGATCTGGAGTTCTATAAGCTGGACTACCGCGGTCAGCACTTTACGCCGGTCAGCAAGCAGACCGCGCTGCGCCTGCATACCGAGCTGGGGTATGGTGATGGCTTCGGCGATACCGACGGCCTGCCGTTTTATGAAAACTACTTTGCCGGCGGTATCAGTTCGGTGCGTGGTTTCCGCAATGGTTCTTTGGGGCCGCGGGCGGTGGCCAGCCGTGCCTATCCGAATAATCCACCGGATTTTTCGAATCCCGATTATCAGCCCAACCCTCTATTGCCAGATTATGATCCTTTTTCAAGCTGCAATCCTCAAGGCATATGCACGGATCCTGATCAGGATGACCAGCCATTTGGTGGCAACGTAATGATCACCGGCGGGGTGGATTACCTGTTCCCGTTGCCCTTTATCAAGGATCAGAGCAGTCTGCGCACCACCTTTTTTGTCGATGTCGGTAACGTGTTCAGCACCAACTGTGATCAGTTCCAAGTCGATTGCAACTCTCCGGATCTGGGTGATTTGGCCGTCTCCACCGGCTTTGGCCTGACCTGGATTACGGCGATGGGACCTCTGGGATTTGCGATTGCGACCCCGATCAAAGAACC
>DATMWH010000052.1:0-10787 GCA_035562615.1 Pseudomonas sp.
ACCGGCCGCACCACCCAACCCAGCACCACCGGTGGCACTTCCGATGGCCGGTTCATCGCCACCCTTGGCACCCAGGTGGTCGAACTGGGCCCGGTGAATGCCACCATTCACCAGGTCAACGAGCGAATACTGGCCAGCGATCTGGATCTGCTCACCGAGGTGTATTACCAGACCATGGTGCGTCTGCTGGCATGCTGATCTGCCCGATCTGTCAGCAGCCGCTGAGCGCGCTCGACAACGGTGTGGCCTGCCCGACTGGTCACCGTTTTGACCGCGCGCGCCAGGGGTACCTGAACCTGCTGCCGGTGCAACACAAGAACAGCCGGGAGCCGGGCGACAACCTTGCGATGGTCGAAGCGCGCCGACGCTTTCTCGACGCCGGCCATTACGCTCCGCTGGCCGCAAGACTGGCTGAACTGGCCGCCGGTTATGCACCGCAGCGCTGGCTGGATATCGGCTGTGGCGAAGGCTATTACACCGAACAGATCGCCCGGGCATTACCCGCAGCCGATGGCTATGCGCTGGACATCTCCCGCGAGGCGGTCAGACAAGCCTGCCGTCGCAGCAAACAACTGACCTGGCTGGTCGCCAGCATGGCCCGCATCCCCTTGGCCGATGCCAGCTGTCAGTTGCTGGCCAGTGTGTTCAGCCCGCTCGACTGGCAGGAGGCACTACGTGTACTGGCACCCGGCGGCGGCTTGCTGCGCATGGGCCCGACCCGGCAACACCTCTACGAGTTGCGCGAAAAACTCTACGACGAGGTGCGCGATTACGACGACCAGAAGCACCTGGCCCTGATTCCACCAGGTATGCAGCTGACGCACAGTGAAACGCTGACGTTCACCCTTAGCCTGGAAACCCCGCAGGCCCGCGCCGACCTGCTGGCGATGACCCCGCACGGCTGGCGCGCCAGCGCCGAACGTCGCGCCGCCGTCATCGAGCAGGACTTAGAGGTCAGCGTATCGATACGCTACGATTGGATTCAACGCAGCAAGAAGTAGGGAGTGGACTGTGGAAAATGCACCGTCGGGTGGCTGTAACCCCAAGCCCCGCAGATGTCCGTCAAGAACACCTCCCACTGCCCACTGCCCACTGCCCACTGTCCACTACCCACTACCCACTCATAGAGCCCCACATGCGCCAGCCTGACATCGAGATTTACCTGAAAGACGCTGAACAGCCGGCCATCGCCGCCTGGTTGAGCCAGGCCCTTGGGCCCTGCACGGACTGGCAGCAAAAAGGCCAGACCTTCCAGTGCACAGCCGGCCAGATCCCGGTGATCTGGCTGCCCAAGGCCGTCGGCAAATGGCACAGCCTGCTGCTCGACAGCGACGACACACCCTGGGCCGATGACCTCGAATGCGCACGCGCCGCCTTCGCGGCGCTGGGGGTTGAAGTCCGCTGCGCGCCCGGCGGCTGGGACGAAGAGGAAAGCGAAGAGGAAGCGGATCACTGGATTCGCATCAGCGCCGACGGCGAAGAAAACATCGTCTGGCGCACCGGCTGAGGCCTGTTACACCGATCAAGCGCTTAGGCACAAATTAGAGTAATTCCGTGTAGGAGCCAGCTTGCTGGCGATGCTCTTCGCCGCGAATCGCCAGCAAGCTGGCTCCTACACTGATTGCCGCCTTAGCAGGCCCGGTCTTCAGGTTTAAATCACTGCCGCCGCCGGCGCCACCACCAGAAACCCAGCACCAGCACCGTCAGCAACGCCGGCACCAGCACTATATTGAGCAACTTGAGGGTACGCCCCAGCTGATCGATATCGGCATTGAGCTGGAAGCGCACATCGCGCAGCTCTTTACGCAAACGGACCTTTTCCTGCAGGAACTGCTGCACCGTGGCTTGTTGCTCGGGGGTCAGTTCCAGGGTCTTTTCCGGATCCTCGTTGGTCTGCAGTTCGGCAAGCTTCTGATCGGTTTCCGCCAGGCGTTGCTGCAGTTCCTCTTCCTTGATCCGGAAGCTGCTTTCCGCCTCGCGCTGCAGCGCAGTCACCACCTCGAACGGCCGGCTGAAGCGGCCGCGCGAACGCACGCTGATCAGCGCATCGCTGCCGCTGAGGTTATCCAGTGCATTGATGGTGAAGCTGGCGTTGTCCGCCCAGGGTTGCGGCAGACGCTGACCGAAGAAGTCCTGCACCTGCACCCACATGCGGTCACTGAGCAGGTCGGTGTCGGCCACCACGATCACATTGATGCTGTCTGCGGCCTGCAGCCCATCCTTGATCCCTTCAATACCCTGCGGATAGGCCGTCCTGGCTGGCCCGCTCAGGCGGGCCGCGAGGGTGTAGCGATCACCGCTGGGCTTGAGCTCGCGGAACAGGGTTTCCGGATTGCTCAGATTGTCAAAGCGCGCCGCATCCAGCGGCATGGCATAGGCCGAACTCTGCAGCAGCGGCATGAAGCGCGTGCTGGCATCGGCAGTCGGTTCAAGAATGCCGGCGGTGGCCAGGGTCAGACTTTCCAGCCCGGCAGTGACCACATCATCCTGGTCCAGCGCCGTTGCAGGCAGGCTCAGCCAACCCGGATGGCGGACAGCGGTCTGTTCCGGCCCCGCTTGTACCGACAGCGCGTAGGAGGCATCCGCCAGCACCTTGCCCGGCAGCAGACGCACGCCCCAGGCCTTGAACAGCGGTTGCAGGTCGGAATCGCGCAGCGCCGGCTCGCCCGGCAGCATCGGCGCCGAATGATCGGCCTCACTGATCGGATCCACAAACACCAGTAACTTGCCGCCGCGCAGGACAAACTGGTCAATGGCAAACAGGGTGGCATCCGGCAGACCTTTGGGGTGCACCAGCATCAACACGGACACCTGCTCGGGAATCTTGTCGATGCCGGCTTTAAGGCTTTCCACCTGAAACTGCTGGCGAATCTCTTCCAGCACCATCCACGGCGCGGCCGGCTGATGGGTTTGCCGGTCGAATCCGCCGTTCATCGGCAGTGCACTGAGCAGCCCGACCACCGGCTGCTCCGCAGCAGAGAGCCCCTGCAGCAGACGACTCAATTCATATTCGAGAAAAGCTTCCTGATCGATGGCAAAAAACGGAATGACCTGGCGGTTATCCGGCCCGCTGCTACCGACCAGACCAAAATACAGCTGATCTCCGCCCTGATTCAGCGGCACGCCTTGCAGGCCGTATTCTGCGGCCTGATCTTCTTCCTCGGAAAACGGCTCCGGATCAATCAGGTGCAGGCGGATCTTGCCGTTGGCCTGCCGCTCGTAGGCGCGCAGCATCTCCTCCACCCGTTGCGCATAATTGCGCACGGCAATCAGATCCTTGGCCGCCTTGTCGGAGAAGAACAGATACAGGTCAACCGGTTCCTTGAGCCCGTCGATGATCCGGCGTGTGCCCTCGGAGGTGGTGTACAGCTGCTGTTCGGTCAGATCGAGTTGGGCGCGGGTAATCAGCTGGCTGGACAGCAGGTTGAAGCCCAGAAAGACCAGGGCAATGGCCAGCAGGCCAGCGCCGGAATACATCAACTTCTTCATTGTCAGTCAGCCTTCTTCATATCGATCACCACAGCGGTAGCCGCCAGCCAGGCAGCAATCAGGGTGATAAAGAACAACAGGTCGCGCAGGTCGATCACGCCATTGCTGATGGCGCCGAAACGCGTCAGGAAGCTCAGCGAGGCAACCACGTCGACCAGCCACTGGGGTGCCCAGCCACTGAACAGGTCGAGCACCATCGGTAAGCCGCTGACAATGAACAGGAAGCTCAGGCTCATGGCGAGAATGAAGGCAATCACCTGATTCTTCGCCAGTGCCGACATGCACGAGCCAATCGCCAGATAGGCACCGGCCAGCAACCAGCTACCCAGATAGGCCGTAGCGATGGCGCCGTTATCCGGCTCACCGAGGTAGTTGACCGTCAGCACCAGCGGAAAGGTCAGCAGCAGCGCCATACCGGCAAATACCCAGGCCGCCATGAACTTGCCGGTGACTGCCTCGAAGCGGGTGATCGGCAGCGTCATCAGCAGTTCCAGAGTGCCTGACTTGCGCTCCTCGGCCCACAGACGCATGGCAATCGCCGGCATCAGCAGCAGGTACAGCCAGATATGAAACTCGAAAAACGGCGCCAGATCGGCCTGACCACGCTCGTAGAAGCCACCGAGATAGAAGGTAAAGACACTCGACAGCACGAGAAACATCACAATAAAGACGTAAGCCAGCGGGGTAGCAAAATAGCTGGCCAGCTCGCGTTTGAAGACTACCGGCAACTGGCTCATGCCACCTCCCCCCGGGTCAGACTACGGAACACTTCATCCAGCCGGCCGCGCTCCACATCCAGCTCCTTGATCGTCCAGCCGCGCGCGCGTACCAGTTCATTGACCTGCGCAAAGATCACCTCCCCGGGCTTGGCCAGCAGCGTCAGGCTGTGCTCGCGCTCATTCACTTCGATCCCGGCAACACCCGGCAGCGCGGCCAGAGCGGCCTGATCCAGCGGTGCATCGCTGACCAGCGAAACGGCCTGGTGATAGCGCGAGCGGCATTCCAGCTCGAACGGCGTGCCATCGGCCACCAGCCGGCCGCGCGAAATCACCACAGCACGGCTACAGACGGCGCTGACTTCTTCCAGAATGTGGGTGGAGATGATGACGATCTTGTCCTGCGAGAGGCTCTTGATCAGCTGGCGCACCTGATGCTTCTGGTTCGGATCGAGCCCGTCGGTGGGCTCATCGAGAATCAGCACCTGCGGATCATGCAGAATGGCTTGAGCCAGACCGACGCGGCGCTTGAAGCCCTTGGACAGGGTTTCGATGCTCTGCCGCTGCTCGGCCACCAGCTCCAGTTCGCTCAGCACGCGATCCACCCGGCGCACCTGCTCGGCCCCGCGGTAGCCACGTACCTGCGCGATGAAATCCAGAAAGGCGCGCACCGACATGTCGCCATAACAGGGCGCGCCTTCGGGCAGGTAGCCGATCTGCCGCTGCACGGCGATGGTCTCGCGGCGGATATCACGGCCAAACACCCTGGCGGTACCCGCTGTCGGCTCAAGAAAACCGGTCAGCATCTTCATGGTGGTGGACTTGCCGGCACCGTTCGGCCCGAGAAAACCCAGCACTTCGCCGGGTGCGACCTGAAAAGACAGGTTATCCACCGCCGTGTGCTGGGCAAAACGCTTGGTCAGCTTGGTTAATTCGATCATGAACTCTCACCCGACAGACAAGTCCCGGACCAACCACTGCCGGGACTGTGAAAAATGCAGGCGGACTATAGGTAGCCCATCAGCCTCAGCGCAAGACAAAAGCGCAGGGGTTTATTGCGGCTTTTTTACAGTGTTTTGCCGCCATCACAGGATTGCGTCACACTAACGCCCCCAGTGTTTACCTGCCGATAGCCAAGAGCCTCTATGACCCGTTCCCCTGTCCGCCGCCTCCTGTTCAGCAGCCTGCGTCGACTGCTGTATGTCTGGGTCCGCTCCGAAACCATCAACCATCCGGCCTTCACGCAAAAGTTCGAACCGGGTAAACCGGTGGTCTACGTCCTGCAACGCGAGTCGGTCAGTGACCTCGCCGTGGTTGACCATGAGTGCAGCCAGAGCGGGCTGCCCAGGCCGGTGTTACCGGTTCAGGTTGGCGCACGGCTGGAAGACAAAGCCTATTTCTACCTCAGCCCTGAAGCAGACTGGCTGGGCCGGCAGGAGAAACCCGGCAGCGCCCCGGCGCTGGTGCGGTTGCTGGCGGCCATAACCCATGACAGCCAGTGTGATGTGCAGATTGTGCCGGTCAGCGTGTTCTGGGGGCAGTCGCCAGACCGCGAAACCAGCCCCTGGAAACTTCTGTTCGCCGACAACTGGGCGGTGACCGGACGCTTGCGCAAACTGCTCGACATCCTGATTTTCGGCCGTAAAACCCGCGTGCAGTTTTCTGCGCCGATCCAGCTGCGCCAACTGGTAGAACAGAGCAAAAGCCAGGAACGCACCCTGCGCATGGTGCAGCGTGTATTGCGCATGCACTTCCGCAATCTGAAAACCGCCGTGGTGGGCCCCGACTTGTCGCACCGCCGCACGCTGGTGCAAGGCCTTATCGACGAACCGCAAGTGCGCCAGGCGATCGAGGAAGCGATCGAAACCAACGGCATGTCCGAGGAAAAGGCCCGACAGCAGGCGCTCAAGTACGCCAACGAGATTGCTTCGGATTACCGCTATACCACCATCCGCTTTCTTGAAGTGGTGCTCTCGTGGTTCTGGAACAAACTCTACGAAGGCATCAAAGTCAGCCATATCGAGCAGGTTCAGGAGGCCGCCCAGGGGCATGAGGTGATCTATGTGCCCTGCCACCGCAGCCATATCGATTACCTGCTGCTGTCCTACCTGCTGTTTCGCAACGGCCTCACCCCGCCGCACATTGCGGCCGGCATCAACCTGAACATGCCGGTGATTGGCGGCTTGCTGCGCCGCGGCGGCGCCTTCTTCATGCGCCGCACCTTCAAGGGTAACCCGCTGTACACCGCGGTATTCAACCAATACCTGCACACCCTGTTCACCCGCGGTTTTCCGGTGGAATACTTCGTCGAAGGCGGACGCTCACGCACCGGGCGCATGTTGCAACCCAAAGTCGGCATGCTGGCCATGACCCTGAGCAGCTACCTGCGCAACTCGCGGCTGCCGATTGTGTTCATCCCGGTCTACATCGGCTACGAGCGCGTGCTGGAAGGCCGCACTTATCTGGGTGAACTGCGCGGTGCGAGCAAGAAGAAAGAATCGATTTTCGACATCTTCAAAGTGATTGGCGCACTCAAGCTGCGCTTCGGCTCGGTGGCGGTGAACTTCGGCGAACCCATCCGCCTGCAGGCATTCCTCGATCAGCAACAGCCGGACTGGCGAAGCCAGCAACTGGCGCCGCAGTTCCGTCCTGACTGGCTGAACGGCGTGACCAGCAAGCTGGGCGACCGGATTGCCCGGCATCTGAATGACGCCGCGGCGATCAACCCGGTGAACATGGTCGCCCTGGCCCTGCTGTCGACCAGCCGGCTGGCGCTGGATCAGACCACACTGGCACAGGTGCTGGATCTGTTTCTGAGCCTGCAGCGGCAGGTGCCCTACTCACCGCATGCGACCCTGCCCGAAGGCGATGGTCAGGCGCTGATCGATTACGTGGTGAGCATGGACTTGCTGTCCGTACAGTCGGATGCGCTGGGGCAGATCCTCTACCTGAAGGAACAGAACGCGGTACTGATGACCTATTACCGCAACAATATTCTGCATATCTTCGCCCTGCCGGCACTGCTGGCGAGTTTCTTCCAGACCCACGACCGCATTGATCGGGAAGACATTCACCAGTACGTCAAGGCGCTGTATCCCTACCTGCAAGCAGAGTTGTTCATTCGCTGGTCGGTGGACGAAGTCGGTACGGTGATCGACCAATGGCTGGAAGCGTTTGTCGGGCAAGGCCTGCTGCAACGCGAGGGTTCCACCTTTATCCAGCCACCACCGAGCTCTCAGCAGTTCGTCATGCTGACCTTGCTGTCGCGCGCGGTACTGCAGACGCTGCAACGATTCTACATGGCGATCGCCCTGCTGCTCAACGCCGGACAGAACGCCCTGAGCCCGGAAGCGCTGGAAGATCTCTGCGCGGTAATGGCACAGCGGCTGTCGATCCTGCACGGCCTGAATGCCCCGGAGTTTTTTGACAAGAGCCTGTTCCGCCACTTCATCCAGTCGCTGCTGGAACAGCAAGTGCTGCAGCTGGATGAGACGGGCAAGCTGGGTTACCACACGCAGCTTGGCGAGATGGTCGAAGGCGCAGCGTTGCGCCTGTTGTCGGCGGAAATTCGCCTGTCGATCCGCCAGGTCACTACCGCGCCGCCGACTGAGCCGGCCTGATGTCGTCCAGCGCGTTTGCACCGCGCTGGCGCAAAAAACAGCCATAACAGGCTCTGCCACTGGCAGAAAATCTGTGCCCCTCAAGCGATAGGCTAGGCTGACAGGCAGTACCCAGCACCCGCACAACCAGACAAGGAGCCCTCCCATGATGCGTTCAAGCCTTTTTATCTGCAGCCTGTTGCTGAGTGTCAGCGCCCAGGCCGTATCCATTGCTGAACTGAGCCAGCAGGACACCGGCACAGCCCTCAAACAGGCCCTGGATCAGGGGATTGCCATGGCCGTGGCGGAGCTGGGAAAACCCGGCGGTTTCAACAACAACCCCGAGGTACGCATCGAACTGCCGGGCAATCTGGCCAAAGTCGCCAGCAGCATGAAAATGATGGGTATGGGCACGCAAGTGGAGCAACTGGAAGACAGCATGAACCAGGCAGCCGAACTCGCCGTACCGCAAGCCAAGGCCCTGCTGACCAATGCGGTGAAGAACATGACCGTACAGGACGCCAAGAGCATTCTTGCCGGGCCTGAGGATGCCGCCACGCAATACCTTGACCAGAGCAGCCGCGAGCAACTGCGCAAGAGCTTCCTGCCGATCGTCAAGCAAGCCACCGACAAAGTCGGACTGGCCAAGCAATACAACGCCTTTGCCGGGCAGGCCGCCAGCCTGGGCGTGATTCAGAGCAAGGACGCCAACATCGAGAACTACGTGACCGAACAGACCCTTGATGGCTTGTTTGAAATGATCGCCCGGGAAGAAAGCAACATCCGGCAGAATCCGGCGGACGCGGCGAGCAAACTGGCGAAAACCGTTTTTGGTGCCCTGTAACTGATCGCCCAAGCGGCTGCAGGCAAGCCATGAAGGGCCCATCCCGCTGATAAATGGCAAAACCCAGGAGAAACACCATGACCCTATGCCCGATTGCTGTGGTTGCCGGCTGCCAGAAATGCCCCGCATTTTCCATCTGCCCGCTCAAGGGAGTACTGGGTGACCAGGCCAAACCCGAGCCGAAGAAACCTGCCAAAAAATCCTGACACCCCTGCCAGAGCTGAGGATCAAGGACAGCCGTGCATGTTTACCTATGTCTGCCTGGGAACTGACAACCTGCCCCGCGCTGCGCACTTTTATGATGCCGTCATGGGCGCTCTGGGCCTATCGCGCTGTGTCACCGAAGCGGAAAGCGACTGGGATGGCTGGATCGGCTGGGGCACCTATGAGGACGACGGCCGTCAGGAAGTCGCCCTCTGGCTGTGCTCGCCGTTTGATGGCCAACCGGCCGGAGTGGCCAACGGCAGCATGATTGCCCTGCACGCCAGCTCCTGGGAACAGGTGCAGCAATTTCATCGCGCGGCGCTGGCCCATGGCGGTCGTTGCGACGGTTCGCCAGGGCTGCGCCCGCACTACAACGCCGATTTCTATGTCGCCTACGTACGTGACCCGGATGGCCACAAGCTGGCGGCCGTGTGCCGCGGCTTTACCGCGCCACCCTCACCCTGACTAAGCCCGAGGTCATCATGTCCGAACTGCTCACCGGTAAACGCATACTCATCACCCAGGCGGACCAGTTCATGGGGCCGATGCTATGCGAGGTTCTGCGTGCCAAGGGCGCGACCGTGATCGCCGATGACTCGGACCTGAGTATGGCGGGAGTAGCCGAAAAAGTTGTCGCCGACAGCGGCAGAATTGATGTGCTGCTGGCCAACCTGTCCATACCCGCACCGTCAACGCCGGCAGCACAGGTCAGCGAAGAGGAGTGGCAGGCGGTGTTTGCCGCGCTGGTCAGCCCCCTGCCGCGCCTGTGCGCTGCAGTTCTGCCGCAGATGGTCGAACGGCGTGCCGGCAAGATTCTGCTGATGGGCAGCGCCTCGGCGCTGCGCGGCATGAAACGCGCTTCCACGTACAGTGCCGCACGCGGCGCGCAACTGGCGTACATCCAGGCCGTGGGTGTGGAAATGGCTGAACACAATATCCAGATCAACGCCATTGCGCAGAATTTCGTCGAGAACCCCACCTACTTTCCGCCGGAGGTGCAGGCCAACCCGCGCTTTCAGGAACGCCTCAAGCGCGAAGTACCCCTCGGCCGGCTGGTGGGCGCGCAGGAAGACGCCGAGTTTGCCGCCTATCTGTGCAGTGAGTCAGCCAACTGCTTTGTCGGGCAGGTTTTCCCCGTGTGCGGTGGTTGGGTAACACGCTAGAACCTTTTCCCAGCTTGGCAGCACGCCTCGATCAGAGCCGCGAAGGCCTGCCTTATAATTTCATAAATTGAAATTAGCCAATGCACAATGTGGCTATTCTTCAATTTAATGATTGTTGAGAAGCTTACTTCACGCCGGAAACGGCACTCACCTGAAGGAAGCGAAAAAATGAAAAACCTCAACACCACTCGTCGTCTGACTCACACCCTGCTCCTGCTGGCCGCCTTTGGCGCCACTCAGGCACAGGCTACAGAAACCCTCTACGTGGCAGAAAATGGAAGCGAGCAGACGCTGGAGCGCAGCCGCAAACTGCAGCATGACAGCGCTCTGGAGCTGGCCGAGAACGGCAGCGAACGTACCCTGGAGCGCAGCCGCCGCGCCTGATCGCAGTTCACCGCACTACCCGCACCGTTGCCGAGCCTAGCTCTGCAACGGTTTTTTATTTCAGCTATAGATCCGGCCTATAAACAGTATTAATCCAACTCGTAGGATGGGTTGAGCAAAGCGAAACCCATCAAGTCGAGATGTACAGCAGCACATGGGTATCGCTTTGCTCAACCCATCCTACAAATACGAGTACGCAGACACCAACAGATGCAACTTTTTAAAGGCCCAATCAATAATGCAACACACCGCCCCACCAACAATGAACGGTCTAGCTTCTGCATGCCCGATCAGGCGAGTGACATTCAGCGCACTTCACGCCGGCATAAACGGAAAGTGCTGCAGGGCACGCACGCAGTCGACTTCGGCAGCCAGCACCATCCAGGAC
>DATMWH010000053.1:0-2633 GCA_035562615.1 Pseudomonas sp.
GAAGCCGGGGAGGGCGAAGCCATCGCCCACGACTACGCCGCCACCGGCCTCACCCTGCGCCGCCACCCGCTGGCGCTGCTGCGCCCCGAACTGGCCCGCTGGCAACTGCGCACCGCCGCCCAGCTGCGCGACCTGCCCGACGGCAGCGCCGTGCGCGCCTGCGGCATCGTCACCGTGCGCCAGCAGCCCGGCACCGCCAAGGGCGTGACCTTCGTGACGCTGGAGGACGAAACCGGCACCGTCAACGTCATCGTCTGGAAAGCCCTGCGCGAGCGCCAGCGCCGCGAGCTGGTGCGCGCCCGCCTGCTGGCGGTGCAGGGCACCTGGCAGCGCGACGTCGAAAGCGGCGGCGAAGTGCGCCACCTGATTGCCACGCGCCTGCGTGATCTCACGCCGCTGCTGGGCAACCTGATGACGGGGAGCCGGGATTTCCGGTGAGGGGGAGAGTAAGGGCGGTGATGAATCGAACGAAGGGCGCGACCGGAGTCTTCATCGCCTCCAGGGACGGGTGGTCGGAATATGCCGCTGATCCTTGTACGCCATAGTCGTCGTGCGGCTGTTGAAATAATGCCAATAAAGGTATAATTTTTAAACCATGTTTTCCTTTGAATTCGACACCAGTAAGAGTGAGTCCAATCGCTTGAAACATGGCATTGACTTCGTGGACGCGCAGGCGCTCTGGGACGATCCGATGTTGCTGGAGATTCCGGCCAGGACGGACGATGAACCGCGCTACCTGGTCGTCGGGCTGATCGATGGGCGGCATTGGTCAGCAGTCATTACTTACCGCGAAGCCAACATTCGATTGATTTCCGTTCGTCGCGCACGCGCAGAAGAGGTGGCACTTTATGAAAGCTAAACAATTCGAGCAACGGTTTGACGAAGGCGTTGACCTGACGGCTTCTCTGGACTTGTCCAAGGCAAAGCGGGTGCTGCAAGCACAGAAACGGGTGAATGTCGACTTCCCGGCTTGGATGGTCGACTCGCTGGACCGTGAGGCCAGCAAACTGGGCGTGACCAGGCAGTCGGTCATCAAGATCTGGCTGGCCGAGCGTCTCGAGGCGAGCGCTCCCAGCTTGCCGCTGCGGAGCACGCGCGCTGGTGCAGTGCAACGTTGAGCCCGACGTGGAAAGCGGCGGCGAAGTCCGCCACCTGATCGCCACCCACCTGCGCGACCTCACGCCGCTGCTGGGCGATCTGATGACGGGGAGCCGGGATTTCCATTGAGAACCAGGTGGGGGGCGGGGCTGATTCGGACGGGGACGCTGTGCGATGCCTTTTAGGTGAAAAATTAAGCAAAATTGGCCTTATCCCAGCGTCGGATGGTATTAACTAGTACATTGACACGTAAATAACGAAACATGATTACACTGTTGTTATCGCCATCCGGCATACACAGGAGTGGTCATGCGCCAGACGGAACTGAACTTGAGCGAGGAAGATCGCTCGGTCATCGAGGCAATTCGCAGCAAGGGAATGCATCAGGCCAGAGAAGTCAACCGTGCACATGTGCTGTCCAGCTTGGACCGGGGCATCCCGGAGGCCCAGATCATGGCGGTGCTGGGCATTGGCCGCACAGCCGTGTGGCGCGCCCGTTCGGCGTATCTGCAAGGGGGCGTGGAACTGGCGGTGTTCGATGTTGCGCGCTCGGGGCGACCGCGCCAGTACGACACCAACGACGAGGCACACGTTACAGCCTTGGCGTGCTCGACGCCACCCGAGGGACGCCAGCGCTGGACAATGGTCGAACTCGAACGTGCCGCCCGCCAGGAGCCTGGCATGGGCACCGTAAGCCGGGAGACCGTGCGGCGCATGCTCAAAAAAACGATCTCAAGCCCTGGCGCCGGGTGATGTGGTGCATCGGGGCGCTGACGCAGGAGTACCGGTGTCGCATGTATGCCCTGCTTGAACTTTATGCCAAGCCAGCAAGTCGAGCCGAGCCGGTGATCTGCATCGATGAGAAGAGCCTGCAGCTCATCGGCCACAGCCGCCAGCCTCTGCCCATGGCATCGCACAGCCCCGCCAAGCAGGACTACGAATACGTGCGCAATGGCACGACCAACCTGTTCGTGGCCGTCGAGCCCAAGGCGGGACGGCGAATCGTCTCGGTGACGGCCCAGCGTGGGAAAGTTGATTTCGTCGCCTTCGTCGGTGAGTTGCTTACTGGGGCATACGCCAAGGCACGCCGAATTCATTTGGTGCTGGACAACCTGAACACCCACTTCAGAAGGTGCTTCGACGATGTGCTCGGCGAGCGTGCGGCCACGAAGCTGCTGCGTCGCGTGCAGTTCCACTACACGCCCAAGCACGCGAGCTGGCTGAACATGGCGGAAATTGAGATCGGCGTACTGAGCCGGCAGTGCCTGGATCGGCGAATTGGCAGCCGCCAACAACTTCAATCCGAAGTCGATGCGTGGCAGCAAGCACGAAATGCCGAACAGCGAACCATTGAGTGGAACTTCACTCGTCAGGACGCAGATCGAAAGCTGGGGCACCATTATGTTTCTAAACTTGCGTGTTGACGTACTAGCGCGTTCGACAGACCATGAGGATTCGGCAAACGGAGCCATTCACGAGCGATGTTCCCCGGAACATCAAAGTCTCCATATTTCTTTGTGCCTTCAAAGCTCGCC
>DATMWH010000054.1:0-9994 GCA_035562615.1 Pseudomonas sp.
ACTATTCCGGCGAGATGGTTAGCGCGACCATGGCTGGCGAGGCAGTAAAACAGGCCGGGCTGTTGATACAGCAGATCATCTGCTGGCTGCAGGAAAATCACCCGGAACTGTTGCCCTGACGGCTGACGCAGGCGCAATCAGACCTCAGCCAAAAAACCAGTAGCACACGCCGATGGCCGCCAGCACCCCGGCGAGGTCGGCGAGCAGGGCGCAGCCTACCGCGTGACGCGCGCGCTGGATGCCCACCGCGCCGAAGTACACCGCCAGCACGTAGAAGGTGGTTTCGGTGCTGCCCTGAACGGTCGCCGCCACCAGTGCCGGGAAGCTGTCGACGCCGTGGGTCTGCATGGTCTCGATCAGCATGGCGCGCGCGGCGCTGCCTGAGAACGGTTTGACCAGCGCCGTTGGCAGCGCTTCGACAAAGCGCGTGTCCAGTCCCAGACCGGTGACGCACCAGCGGATGCCATCGAGCAATGCCTCCAGTGCTCCCGAAGCACGCAGCACACCTACCGCACACAGCATGGCCACCAGATAGGGCAGCAGGCCCTTGGCGACGTCGAAGCCTTCGCGGGCGCCTTCAACAAAGGCTTCGTAGACCGGCACCTTGCGCAGCCAGCCACACAACAGGAAGGCCAGAATCAGCCCGAATAACGTGAGGTTACCAAGCAGCGACGAAAGCCCGGCCAAGGCCGTGGCACTGAGTCCGGCGAGCAGCGCCATAAAGCCGCCGAGGAGCAGGGCACCGGGCAGCAGGTAGGCCAGCACCACCGGATCCCACAACTTCAGGCGCTGCATAAAGGCTACCGACAACAGGCCGACCAGGGTCGAGGCGCTGGTCGCCAGCAGGATCGGCAGAAACACCAGGGTCGGATCAGCCGCACCCTGCTGGGCGCGATACATGAAGATACTCACCGGCAGCAGGGTCAGCGACGAGGCATTGAGCACCAGAAACAGGATTTGTGCATTGCTCGCCACAGTGGCGCTGGGGTTGAGCTCCTGCAGCGCCTTCATCGCCTTGAGCCCGATCGGCGTGGCGGCGTTATCCAGCCCCAGGCCGTTGGCGGCGAAATTCAGGGTAATGAAGCCCAGCGCCGGATGACCACGCGGCACCTCGGGCATCAGCCGGGCAAACAGGGGCGCCAGCAGACGCCCCAGCACGTCAACCAGTCCGGCCTTTTCGGCAATGCGCAAAAAGCCCAGCCAAAGGGTGAGGGTGCCAAACAGCAGGATCATCACCTCCACTGACAGCTTGGCCATGGCGAACAGGCTTTCCACCATGGCCGCCCACACAGCGGGATCACCGCCAAGCCAGCGCGCCACTGCCGCGACTGCCGCCACCGCGAAAAAACTCAGCCACAGGCCATTGAGCATCGTCATTTACCCCTTTTATCAGCTGGCGATGATACCCAGCTGCCGGGCCAAAGTGCGACCGACGCGCCGCGGCTCAGCCATGCTCGGCCACGAAGGCGCGAAAGCTCGCCGCATCCATTGCCCTGGCAAACAACCAGCCTTGGCCAACATGCGCGCCAAGCTCCAATAACAGGCGTGCCTGCGGCTCATGCTCGATGCCCTCGGCAATCACCTTGAGTCCCAGTTCACGGGCCATCTGGATGATATGCGGCGCCACCGGGCTGCTCGGGGCTTCGGAGCCCAGGGTATCGACGAAGCTTTTGTCGATCTTCAGCACGTCCACCGGCAATTGCTGCAGGTAGGACAAGCTGGAATACCCGGTGCCGAAATCATCGATGGCGATCCGGTGTCCGCTATCGCGCTGGGCCTGCAACAGACTGCTGGCCAACTGCACATCGACCAGACCGCGCTCGGTCACTTCATACAACAACTGCTGCGCCGGCACGGCATGTCTGGCCAGCAGGCGTTGGGCATGAGCAAAAATGCTGCTGTCACGAATATCGGCGGCGGCCAGGTTGATCGAGATATACAGCTGCGGGTGCTGCTTGAGCAGCTGCGCCTGCTCGCTGAGCACCAGTTCGATGACCCGCCGGGTAATCGCGCTGATCTGCCCACTGTCTTCCGCCTGGGGAATGAACAGATCCGGTCGTACCCGCTGGCCATCGGCACGACGCCAGCGCACCAGCGCTTCGGCGCCCAGGCAGCGGCGGCTGTGCAGGTCGACCAGCGGTTGGTAGTCGACCTCTATCTCGCCACGGCGCAAGGCCATCTGCAGGGCACGCTCCAGGGACTGGTCGCGGCGCAACTGCAAAGCCGCCAGCCGGCCGAGCAAGCCAGCCAGCAACAGCGCCGCCACCGCCCACAGCGCACGGTACAGCCAGAGCAGACGCTGCAAGCGGGCGGGGTCTGCGCTGATCAGCAAGCGTTTGCCGTAACTTTCGCCGCGACCGCTGAAATACACCTGCTCCCGACCAATCAGCAGCTGTTGGCTGGCAATCGCGCTCAGCTGTTCCTCCGTGGGGCGGGTGCTGTTGCCGAGAAAGTCCATCACTTGCTCGGTCTTGGGACCGAGCACCAGCGCCTTGATGCCGGTCGGCATGGACATCTGATCGCGCAGATAGATCAGGCTGGTAGCCAGCAGATGGCCGTTACGGCTCATCACCAGCGACGGCAGCGCAGGATCGTCAAGTTTGTCCGGCGCCCACCACAGCTCCAGGGTTGCGAAGCTCCAGTGTTGGTAATCGAGCAACTCGCTGGACGTGGGGATACGTCCGGTGGCGCAGACCTCGCCCTGCGCCGACTGATAACCGATCTCGCGGACGTACAGCAGGTGCCGGCGCAAGTCGAACAGTTGCTCACGCTG
Source organism: Pseudomonas sp. (assembly GCA_035562615.1). Classification (GTDB taxonomy): domain Bacteria; phylum Pseudomonadota; class Gammaproteobacteria; order Pseudomonadales; family Pseudomonadaceae; genus Aquipseudomonas. The sequence goes on from DATMWH010000054.1 coordinate 2,774, forward strand.
GGCTGTGCCGCACTCCTCCAGCCTTAAAGCCTCCAGCGCTTGCAGATGCTTGTACAACTCGCCGTAGAAGCGCCGGCTGCGCTCCAGGGCTTGCTCATGCAGAACCTGCAGCGCACCCCGTTCGGCTTCACGCGCCTGCCAGCTCCCCAACTGCCAGGCGCCCCACAACAAGGCAGCCGCGCTGACCAGGGTAACCAGCCAGCCCACCGGTTGCGGGTGATAAAAGCGCTTCATCAATCGCAGCCCCTGACTGGCCATCTGCCGCCCCCTTGCGTACGTTAGTCCGCAGCCAAACTGGCCAGCAGTGCCGCGGTTTCAGCATCAGCCACCCCATCGAACTGCTGCGGCCGGTATTTCATCTGGAAGGCGGCCAGCACATTGCGCGTCTGCTGATCGAATTCGCCGCTCAAGGTGATGCTGTAACCGAGCGTCGACAGTTGCTGCTGGAACCACCAGGCATCCGGTAACTGCGTGGCAAAGCCTGGCTGCAGCGCCGCCACTTGCTCGGCATCCGGCCAGCGAATCAGCCCGGCATCGGCCAGCCGCCGCCAGGGAAACAGTGGTCCGGGGTCAACCTTGCGCTGCGGGGCAATGTCGCTATGCCCAATGACGCTGTCGATCGGCAGTTGATGACGTTGCTGAATGTCCTTGAGCAGCAGTATCAGCTGGTCGATCTGCGGCGGCGGATAAGCAAACCACTGCCGGCCCTCGGGGGTGTCAACAAACCCGGGATTGACCAGCTCGATGCCGATGGAACTGGCGTTGAGCCAGGTACGACCGCGCCACTGACTGTCCCCGGCATGCCAGGCGCGACGATTCTCGTCGACCAGCCGGTAGATCGTCGGCGGCTCGGCGTCGATCAGGTAGTGGCTACTGACACCCTTGTCCGTGAGGGTCTGCAGCGACTGCTGCAAATCGGTCGAGGTGTAATGCACCACGACGAACTGCACGCGGCTGTCCTGCCCCTGCGCGACATGCTCTGTATTGATTTTCAAACCACCACAGGCCCCCAACAGCAACAGCGAAATGGCTAGCAGTCCAGTACGCAAACGGACGTAAGTATGAACAGCGAGGAGCGACTGGAAAGGCATGCTGTCTGGGGGTTCCAAGGGACTGATGGGCGGCGGCTGCGGGCAGTTTAGCTGCGTCTGCGGCAATACGCTGCGCCCGCATTAACTGCCCAGCGCTTCACAGATCGGATACAGGGCACTGCTGTCCGGATGAACGGTGTGGCAACTCTGGTACGAAGGCGTATGTTTAAGCCAGATTCATCTTGATTTCCGGGGGTTCCCGCCATGCGCAGGTTACTGCTCTGGTTCAAACAGGATGTGCGGCTGGATGATCACCCCGCGGTTCAGGCCGCGGTCAAAGCCGAACGACTCCTGCCCGTGTTTGTGCTGGATCCGTCGCTGCTGCATACGGGACCATTCGGCACCCGGCGCATGGGCATGAGCCGCACGCGTTTTCTGCTCGAAAGTCTGGCGGCGCTGGATCGCGAATTGAAACAGCGCGGCTCACAGTTGCTGGTCGTGCTGGGGAACGCCGAATTATTGATCCCCCAGCTGGCACAGCAACTGGAGGTGACGTCGGTTCTGACCCTGGAAGAAATCGCGCCCGAAGAACGCCAGCAGGTGGCGCGCGTACGGGAAGCGCTCGGTCCGATCAGACTGCTCGAATACGCCGGCAATGACCTGCTCTTTCCGGAGCAGTTGCCCTGCCCGCCAGAACACTTGCCGCATGTGTTCAGCCAGTTTCGCCAGGAAATAGAAAACCGGCCGCCGGTCTTTCAGTACCGGCCCGCACCGGTCACCCTGCCTGGAGTTCCGGAGCAGAGTGCGGATCTGTTCCGGCGGCTTCCCACACTGTCGCAACTGGGTCTGGGCGAAGCGCAAAGCTCCGCCAACAGCGCGTTTCCGTTTTCCGGCGGTGAAACTGCCGCACTGGCCCGGCTGCGTGATTACCTGTGGAACTCCCAACATGTGCGTGATTACCAGGAAACCCGCGATCAGATGCTCGGCACCGAGTACTCGTCGAAGCTCTCGCCCTGGCTGGCCAACGGCAGCCTTTCCGTACGCCGTGTCGCGGCGGACTTGCGCCGCCATGAAGCCTTGTATCAGGCCAACAACTCGACGCGCTGCCTGTGGGGCGAACTGCTCTGGCGCGAATTCTTCCGGCGCACGCTGCAGCGGCATGGCTGCGCACTGTTCCAGAGCGGCGGCTTGAAAGCGACCGAGCGGGCCTCCCGGCTGATCGACGAACGCTTCGTGCGCTGGACCCAAGGCCGCACGGGTATGCCGCTGGTGGACGCCTGTATGCGCGAATTGGCAGAAACCGGCTACCTGTCCAATCGCGGTCGTCAGGTCGCCGCCAGCTATCTGGTGCAGGACCTGCAACAGGACTGGCGTTACGGGGCCAGCTGGTTTGAAGAGCATCTGCTGGACTATGACGTGGCCAGCAACTGGGGCAATTGGGCCTATCTGGCCGGTGTCAGCTGCGACCCAAGACACAGCATGGCGTTCAATGCCTTGCGCCAGGCCCATCAGTACGACCCCGAGGCCAGCTATGTGAGTCTGTGGCTGCCTGAACTGCGGCACGTACCGCAGCATTTGCGTCACACCCCGTTCATTCTTTCCGCTCAGCAACTCGAAGCGCTGGACTACCCCCGTATCGGCATGGTGCCGGCGGCCTGGAAACCCTACCTGCCAGAGGCCGCCTGAGTCAGGCGATTTCGATACGGTCACGGCCGCCGCGCTTCGCGCTGTAGAGCGCCTGATCGGCGCGCTCAAACACCTTGTCGGCACTCTCACCGGCGGCAAACGCCGTCAGGCCGGCCGACAAGGTGATGGTGACGGGCTCATTCTTGAAATGAAACGGGCAGGCCGCCACTGCGGCGCGCAGGGTTTCAACCATCTGACGGCCGCCATCAACCGGAGTGCTGGGAATCAGCAGGACAAACTCTTCTCCGCCGAACCGGGCAATGAAATCGGTCTTGCGCAGGCGTGAAGAGAGTTCACTGGCGACGATCTTCAGCACCTTGTCGCCGGCAAGGTGGCCGTAGTTGTCATTGATGCGCTTGAAATGGTCTATATCCATCACCGCCATCAACAACTCGCCTCCATAGCGCTGCAGGCGTGCCATCTCCAGCTCCAGCCGTTCCGTCCAGCCGGCACGGTTGGGCAGTCCGGTCAGCGGATCGGTGAGAGCCTTCTGCCGCTGCTCTTCCATGTGCTCGCGGAAACCCTTGGCCTCCTGCTCCATCACCGCCACACGCTCAACCAGCTCTTTCAAGCGACCACCGACCGCACTTTCCTGCTCCTCACGCTGCTGACGGAAGCGCCCCATGGTGCCCAGCAGACCATCCAGCCGCTGCTCCAGTGAGCGCTTGAGTGAATCCAGACTGGTGGCATCCTGCACACTGGCCTGCAGGCCACTGACCTGGACGCGCAACTCCTGATCGAGGTCGCGGGCGCGGTTCTGCGAATCGGCATAGCCTTCCTGAGCACTGTTCAAGCCCTCGAGAAAGAGCGCCAGTCGCTCATTGAGCTGCTTCAGGTAACCGGCAAACTCGCGCTGACCGCTGTCGGTGACCGCCAGCACCAGCACCGCCAGATCATCCAGTACCGGTACCAGCTCATACCAGTTCAAGCCACCCTGCATGCGCTTGCGCAACTCTTCCCCTTGCGGCAAATGCCGCTCGGGCAACTCCAGCTGATCCAGCAGGCCGAGCAAACTGCTGGAGATATGCGGCGCAATGCTGCTGAAGCCAGGCTCGACCGTTTGCGGCAGGGAATAGTCGGCAGCTTCCTTGCCGGACAAGACATCAACCGACATCGGCAAACTGTCCAGCGTGCTGGCCGGCGCAGCAGGCAGCTGCGCGCTGCCCAGGACGGAATCTTCAGGTGCTGCGGGGTCTTCTGGCGCTTCATCAACCGTCGCTGCAGTGGGCGGCTGGTTTTGATCCGCCTCCACCTCACGCCCACCAAACAAGCGCTGGAAGAACCCCGGACGGGTGGTATCGACCGCGTCCAGCGCCCCGAGCGCCTGCCGCTGCAACTCACTCAGCTCGGAGAGCACAGCCGGAAGCTCACGAAATTGCGCAGCCCGCTCGGCGAGGTCCTTGCCCAATCGTTTGAGCGGCTTGCTGATCTCGCGCGGAACCGGCAGTTGTTGCAGCTGATTGACCAGTGAACTCAAGGCAACCACGATCTGCCCGTTGCGCTCCTGACGCCGGGTTTCAGACTCCAGAGCGACCTTCTCCAGACGCGGAATCAGGCCGGCCAGCCCACTGTCCATATCATCTCGGCGGATAATCTCGCGCAGCTCCTGCATGCACTGATCAATCGCCTTATCCGTACCTTCGGCCGCCAAGGAGCTGCGCACCAGACCACGGCGCAGCAACCCGAGACGGTTATCCCAGCGGCGCTCCAGGCGCTCCTGGGTTTCCAGATTCTGCAGATACTTGTCTTTCCAGCGCTGGGCATCATCACTCACTGTGTAGCTCCTGCCAGAAAATCAGTTGATCGGTACCACGGCATGGCTGGCCAACATGCTGTCCGGCAAGCGCACTTCAACCGAGACCGGAAGGTGATCAGAGATGGGCTGATTGAGCAAACTGACCCGTTCCAAGGTTAGCTCGGCACTCAACAAAATGTGATCAAGGCAGCGCTGTGGTCGCCAACTAGGGAAAGTAGCCGCCAATTGTGGCGCCATCAAACCCAGGTCGCGCAAAGGCGAGTAGAGCAGCAGGTCGGCCACATGGGTATTCATATCCCCCATCAGCACGATATGCCGATAGCCTCCAATCAGTTCGCGGATATACGACAGTTGGCGAGTGCGGGTACGGCCACCAAGAGCCAGGTGCATCATGACGATGGCCAGCGCATTTTCACCCTCGCCGAGCCGGAGCAGAATGGCTCCTCTACCCGCAGGGCCGGGCAGCGGATGATCCTCCAGCAAGGACGGCTGAATCCGGCTGAGCAGGCCATTGCTGTGCTGGGCAAAGCGCCCGTAATTGCGATTGAGCTGCTGGTACCAGAAGGGAAAGTCTCCCAACTGCGCCAGCCGCTCGACCTGATTGACGAAGCCGGAACGCAGACTGCCGCCATCGACTTCCTGCAGGGCCACCAGATCGAAGTCGCCCAGCAAGCCGGCGATGCGCTGCAGGTTCATCGAACGCCCGGCATGCGGCAGCAGATGCTGCCAGCTTCGGGTCACATAGTGGTGATAGCGCTCGGTATTGATGCCAACCTGGATATTGAAGCTCAGCAGCCGCAATAGCCCATCCGCAGGTAGCCCCCCAAGCTGCTCGCAGCTTGAGTTGATACTCGGGCTGCGCGCCGCAGCCACCCGTTCAGGCATCCAGCGTCTGAGCATGACAAGTGCCGCTTATTCGGCGGCGCGCTCCTTGTCAATCAACTGATCTGCCACGTCCAGTGCTTGCGTCGGGCCGCCGGACGAGCCGATATCAAAGCGGTATTTGCCATTCACAATCAGCACCGGTACGCCGCTGATCTGATAGGCCGCCGCCAGCTTCTTGGCTTTTTCTACCTGCGCCTTTACACCGAACGAATTGAAGGCCTTGAGGAATGCCTCCGAATCGACGCCTTGCGTAGCCAGAAATGCAGCCATTTCCTCCGGTGTTGCCAGCTTCTGGCCGCCTTTATGAATGGCATCAAAAACTGCGGCATGCACATCATGCTCGACGCCCATCGACTCCAGCGCAATGAACATCTGCCCATGCGCATTCCACACACCACCAAACATGGCCGGGATGCGCACAAAATGGACATCCTCCGGCAACTGCTCAATCCATGGATTAATGGTCGATTCGAACTGGTAGCAGTGCGAACAGCCATACCAGAACATCTCAACCACCTCTATCTTGCCGGGGGCAGAGACGGGCACGGCAGGTTCCAGAGCCACGTACTGCTTGCCTTCCTCAATATCCGCAGCTTGCGCGCTGATAGCAAACAGGCTGGCGCCAGCCAGAAAAGCAGAAAGAATCAGATGACGCATGTATTTCTCCAAGACAGGGAACAAGCCTTGCGGCAGGTTCGGATCAGACCAATAACAACCAGATGAGTTCATGCATTCTAGGCGTTGTTTGGCCGCCGGTGCGAGCGAAGCAGCAATCTGCGACAAATCTTTCAGCCATAAAAAAAGGTGGCCTAAGCCACCTTTTCCAACGTCATGAGCGCTTAGTGCAAGCCCTGAATGTAGCTGGATATTGCATCGATATCCTTATTGCTAAGTCTGGCCGCGATTGAACGCATGATCATGGTATCGCCATCGTTGGTGCGATTGCCTTCGCGGAAATCGGTCAACTGCTTGGCAATATACTGTGCGTGCTGACCACCCAGCTTGGGAAAGCCGGCTTCGGCAATGCCGGCGCCGTTAGGCGAGTGACAACCCGTGCAAGCGGGCATACCTTCAGCCAGCTTGCCGCCGCGATACAAGGCCTGTCCAGCCTGTACTTTGGCCGGATCAGCAGCACCAACGCTCATCTGCTGGGAAGCGAAGAAAGCCGCTATATCGGCCAGATCCTGATCACTGGAATTGGTCAGAATCCCTGTCATCTCCACAACCTGACGATCGCCGGACTTGATGTCCTTCAACTGCTTGAGCAGGTAACGCTCGCCCTGACCTGCCAGCTTGGGGAAATTCGGCACGGCACTGTTGCCATCTGCAGCATGACAGCCAGCACAGACCGCCACTTTCGTCTGACCAGCAGCATCACCAGCAGCCTGGGCCAGGCCAGTAACACCAAGGGTCAACAGCAGACTCACGAGTAGTTTGTTCATCAACTATTCCAACTATTTCAACTACGGCTAAGGGTATGAATTTGTTTTGGCGGGCCGCTTACTTGGACATCCAGGCAATCACGGCCTCGTAGTCTTCCGCGGTGCAGTCCATGCACAGGCCGCGTGGCGGCATGGCATTGAAGCCTTCGGTAACGTGCTTGACCAGCGTCGGCATGCCCTGCTTCAGGCGTGGCTCCCATGCTGCAGCATCGCCTTTCTTCGGCGCTTGCGGGAGCTGCCCGTTATGGCACATGCCACAGGACTTGTTGTAGACGGCTTCCGGATCCTGCGCAGCCTGGACATTGGCAGCCAACAGCAAAACGCTTGCAGCAATCAGCATTTTTTTCATGATCAAACCTCATCGAAGGGAAAGCAGAGTGATCCGAATTCTGTCGCACCAGCTACCTGCGTTCTCTGCACA
>DATMWH010000055.1:0-1891 GCA_035562615.1 Pseudomonas sp.
CTGCTCGGCTCGCTGAGCCTGTTACGCGGCCTGCATGGCAAGGACATGCCGCCAGTCGCTCTCCACCACGATGCGCCATATCCAGCAATTGCTGGGCGCTTTCCGGCATGTCCTTGCCATGCAGGCCGCGTAACAGGCTCAGCGAGCCGAGCAGCGAGGTCAGTGGTGTGCGCAATTCATGACTGACCATGGCCGTGAAGTTTTCCTTGGCCAGGTCCGTCTGCTTCTGCTCATTGATGTCCTGCATCGCGCAAACCAGATAGGGTGCCTGGCTTTGCTGGGAGGAGAAAAACAGGCGAAACCAACGGCCTTGCCCGGGGCCTCCGGTCAGTTGAAGGTCCAGGGGCGGAAAGTCGCTGACGGTGAGCGGACTGCCGCAGACCTTAGTCAGGCCCTGACAGCTCTCGGCCGAGAGCGCGGTCAGCGCATTGAACGGTTGCTCTCCGGGTTTGCAGCCCAGCAACGGGCTGGTTTCATCGTTGACCAACAGGGTCTGTCTGTCCCGGTTGAGAGTGAAGCAGTGCATCTTTCCGGCATTCAGCGCCAGGTGCAGTTGCGAGTTGAGTTTGGCCAGCTGGCGGCCGTTCAGGCGCGACAGATGCCACATGAATCCAATCGCCACCACTGAGCCCAGTCCCAGTCCCAGGCTGCTGGGAGGCATGCTGCTGGGTAGCAGTTGCAGTTTTTCCAGAACTCCGACCCCGAGGATTGTCAGTGTGCACAGGCATGGATTGAGCCAGCTCAGCAGCCGGTCCTGGGCGTAGCTGCCAATGGCTGCCAGGTAGATCAACAGCGGGGTAACCGGATTGCTCAGTGTCGCGGCGGTGACTATCTGCACGCTCAGTCCCAGCCACATCAGCAGGCTCAGACCGATCAGAACCTGGCGTGACTTTCCTTGGCGTAGCCGCCAGTAAAGCAGGCACAGCATTGGCGCCATTGCCAGCAAGAGATAGGTGGTGCGCAGTGCGCGTTGCCACTCGCCAAATAACCCGTAAAGCAGGATGGCCGAGGGAAGGGCCAGCAGCAGCGTGTTGAGGAACGCGCTGGCAAAGATCGTCTGGGTTTCCTGGTGATTGGTTGGCGCCACGCACTACTGCCCGTTGTCGGTTGTCCGCCTGCGGAGTGTAGTTCGGCGCTTGCAATAAAACCTGAATTTCAGTGCCGGGCTGAGCGCCTCATTGCTTGGGTTTGAATGCGCAGTAACCCGGTCGCGGGCCAATTTTTGGATGGTTGCGGCAGGTTTCCGGGCGCTTGTCATAGATGGTGCACAGGCGGGTTTTGCGGTCGAGGTACAAGCAGTCGTTATTGGCCATGCGCACCAGCGTGAAGATTTCCGACTTCTGGTGGTAGCGCTCGACTATGCCTTCCTTTTGCAGGCGCTTGGCAATGCTTTTGCGTGGCTCGCCGCGTTCAAACTCTTCAACCAGACCGATGCGCAACAGGTCGTTGAAGCGCACCTCCACGGGCATGGTGCAGCAACTGGACATACAGCTGTGGCACATATTGCTTTCGTATCGGATCCAGGTCTCGGTGCGGTCGAGTTCGGCACCCAGAATCAGCATTGGCTTCATGATGGTTCATTGTCTTGCAAAAGGAGCTGCATGATAGCCGTGAGGCATCGCTCATGGGCAGCTATCTGCCAGTCGGCTGGGCGGACAGTCTTTGCAGTTATCCCCAGCCGATGCAGATCAGGCCGTTACCGAACGGGATCTACCACGTCCTTTGTGTAGAGTTTTCGCTTCAGGCGACGCATCCCCAGCCAGACCATGGCCACACAAACCGGCACGGCGATCCCCGTAGCCAGTGTGCTGCTGCTGATCAGCCCGATTTTCTCGGCGGATTCGGCCAGGTACTTGCTCAGGCCGACCAGGTAGTAACTGATCGCGGCGAC
>DATMWH010000056.1:0-21433 GCA_035562615.1 Pseudomonas sp.
AGCCAGAGTGGCGCCTGCCGTCCATCTTTGAAATGCAATTTAAACATCTGCCATCGTCCTTTGCGCTAACCAACAGCCATGCATGATTACCCTTCAGTCACCGACCGCCGTATCAATCCAGCGTTCGAGCCAATTCTTTTCTCCGGCAGGAGCAGAGCGCGGCGTTGCGCCTTCACGCCTCTGAACCTGCGCCTTTTGCCGGGCACTGCGTTCAGCCGCTGCCACCCTGGCCGGATGCTCTGCCTGCAGAGCCAGCAACTGCGGATCGTCCGGCTGTGCCTGCAGGCCACGCTCAATCATCTCCAGTGCCGCAGCCAACTGACGCTGGCGATAGCGCTCGTTGGCCTTGTCACGATAGATTGCTGCCACATGCTGCAAACCAGCCAGCGCCTGTGGATTGTCCGGAGCAAGCAGCAAGGCCTGCCGGTAAAAAAAGACCGCACTGTCATCCTCGGGCAACAACAGACGATTGTCCGCGAGGCTGACTTCAGCGCGTTTGAGAAAATCCTCGATGCGTAATTCCAGTACGCGCTGCAACCCGGCTAAAGCGTGCGCGTTATCCGTATCGCGCTGCAGTACTTGCTGAAAGTAATGCTCTGCACTGTCCTGTGCCGGCTCGATCAACTGGCCTTGCTGCAGGCGCTGCTCTGCCTGCAGCAATAACTCACGAATCTGCATCTGCTGTTGATAGTAGAGTGCGCCCACCACCAGAGCACCCAGCAACAGCAATCCGGCCAGAGCCCGGTAATAGGGCCGAAGCGGTTTTTTGACCGTAGCAGCTTTTTCCGCCTCGGTCCGCACTGGCGAAAGGGTCGGGGAATCAACAGCCAGCGCGGGACGGATCTGCGTCGCATCCGGATCCCCCAGCTCGATTTGTCCCAGCGCCGCCAGCAAGGTCTGACAATCCGGCAGGCGCCGGGCGGGGTCTTTGGTCAGCATGCGCTCCAGCAGCGCCTGAAACATGGCCAGATGCGCGGGCAACACGGGGACCGGCATCTGAACCTGATTGAGCACGGTCTGGGTGTAGTTGCTACCGCGGTATGGGTTGTTGCCAGTGAGCATTTCCAACAGGATCAGACCCAGGCTGTAGATATCGCTGCGCGCATCCAGACGCTGACACTGCGTCTGCTCCGGACTGCTGTAGGCCGGGCTGCCGACAGCCACACCGAAGTGAGTCAACTCAGTGTCGAGCTGCATGTCCTTGGCAATGCCGAAGTCGGTCAGAACCGCCGTGCCATCATTGCGAAACAGGATGTTGGCCGGTTTGATATCACGGTGAATCAGGCCTTTGCCGTGCACCACCGCCAGCGCCCCGGCAATCTGCCGAACGATCGCCAGCGCACGCTCGGGCTCGAAGATCCGGCCCTTGTGCTGGGCCAGATCACCACCGGGGACAAACTCCATGGCCATGTAAAAACGCCCATCAGCCAGTTTGTTGATGTCGTAGATGGTGATGATCGACGGATTGTGCAAAGAGGCAACAATATGCCCCTCCTGAATAAAGCGGGTATTGAATTCCTGGTCCCCGGCATTGAGCAGAACCTTGACCGCCACCTTGCGGTGCAGGGATTGCTGGGTCGCCAGATAGACCTCGGCCATACCGCCCTTGCCAAGCAGGCCATGCACGGTATAGCCAGGAATTTCGATGAGATTATCGGTCATGAGATGAGGTGCGTTTACGGGATGGAAAGAGATAGTCGAGCAGACCGCGCCTGACCGGACCAACCAGTGTCTGGGGCGACTCACAGGCCAGCACGATACAGGAAATATTATCCCGCCCTCCGTTCTGGTTGGCTGCTGCAACCAACTGTGAAACCAGGCCATCGAGGGTATCAGCCGCGCAGGATTGCTGCAGAATCTGCTGGTCGGTCAATTCGCCGGTCAGCCCGTCACTGCACAGCAACAGGATCTCCCCGGGCTTGAGCTCGCCCTGCACAAGGTCCGGTTCCGGTTGCTGTTCAGCCTGCCCCAGACACTGGGTAATCACGTTACGCCGGGGATGTTTTCGCGCATCTTCGGCAGTCATTTCACCGGCATCGACCATGCTTTGCACCCAGCTGTGATCGCTGCTGAGCTGTTCGATCTGCTCTGCGCTGATGCGGTAGGCACGACTGTCTCCGAGCCATGCCAGCGTGAACTGACAACCCTTCAACTGCGCGGCAACCAGCGTCGTGCCCATGCCCCGACTGGCCGAATCGCTGTCACCGGCAGCGATAATCGCGTCATGGGCAGCCGCAATGGCAACGTCCAATGAAGCCCCCTGCTCCACCTGCTCGCGCAACACCTGCAAGGCCAACGCACTGGCCACTTCACCGCGCTGATGACCGCCCATGCCATCGGCTACCGCCCACAAGGCCAGTTGCGGAGCACACAAGAGGCTGTCCTCGTTGTGCGCGCGGCTTTTACCCGGATCACTCAAGGCAGCAAAATGAACAACGGCAGTGGCGTGTGAGCTGGTCATGTAAACCTGATGGCAACAAATCGATGGATAAAGGCGAAACCGGCTGCATGATGCAAGCCTGCACCCTGACTGACCACTGCGAAGCAGTGCGCAAACCGGAAAATGATAACCAGTCGATGATAGCGACCTTGCGCAGCAACCATGAGCTGCGAATTTACACGCCGATCAAGGCTTGAAGGCCACCGCCTGACTGGGTAACGTGCCGCCATCATTCCGGAGTCCTGCCATGTCCGTATTACGCCCGCTGGTGCTTGCTGTTCTGCCCTTGTTTGCCGGCTGCCAGATGCTCAACCTGTTTTCCGCACCCGCACCCGTCAGCGAACAGCGCATTCAGGGCGAGATCAGTCAGAATGGTGGTCAACTGATCCTCACCCCGTGTGCAGAGCGAGCCACCTATCAATTGCTGAGCGAGCCAAACGGCATGTTGACCGAGCAAGCCAAACGCCTGCTCGCGGATACCCCTGCGCCCCTGTTCGGTGACCTGCGCGGCACGCTGGAAAACGGCAGCTCGGCAGATTCCCCGCGGCAACTGCGGGTCACCCGGCTCTATCGCCTGCAGGCCGAGGGGCCGGGCTGCAGTGATCGCAATTTCAGACACCTGCTGATTCGCGCGCACGGCAACGAGCCCGGCTGGAATATCAACATCAACAATAAAGGCCTGGTGCTGGAGCGCATGGGCCAACCGGCGCTGGCCCTGCCCTATCTGGAGGAGCAATTACCGGATGGTGGCTCAAGCATCAGCACCGATGCCGACGGGCTCAAACTGGAACTCTGGCTGAGTCCGCAAAGCTGCACCGACAGCATGTCAGGCACCATCGAGCACCTGACAGCTGTATTACAACTCAACGGCGAGACACTGCACGGCTGCGGCTCTTACGGCGCCCTGCACAGCCAATGACCGGCTGAAGCAGCCGCCGGTCAGAACATAACGCCTGCCGCGCACCGCTACTTCTGCAGCTGTTCGACAATCAGCTTCTGCGCCGGCATCGGCGCCGGGAAGCCCGCCGCGCCCAGTTCATCCTTGAGCAGGCGGTTGGTATCGAAATACACCTGCCAGTAATGATCCGTATGACAGAACGGACGAACTGCCAGCACCGGTCCGACCAGATTGAACTCCAGGATATCCACCACCACGGCAGGATCTGCCAGCACGTTCGGCACTTGGGCAATCTTTTCCTTGAGCAGCACAACAGCGGCCTTGTAATCCGCCGCACCAGACAGCTGCGCCGTCAGATCTACCCGGCGAAAACTGTTGTGACTGAAGTTCTGGATGTTGTCGGAGAACAATTTGTTGTTGCCCACCAGCGTCAGGACGTTATCCGGCGTGTTGATCGCCGTGGCAAACAGACCGATCTCGACAACCGTGCCAGTCACTCCTCCGGCCGTGATGAAGTCCCCCACCTTGAATGGCCGCAGCACGATAATGAAACCACCAGCGGCCAGATTGGCCAGCAACCCCGACCAGGCCATGCCGATGGCCAGACCCACCGCAGCCAGCAAGGCAGCAAAGGTAGTGGTCTGCACGCCTAGATAACCAAGGATGCCGATCACCAGCAGAATGTTCAGGGTGACCGTGATCACCGAACCGACATAACGCAAAACCGTGGGATCAACGCTCTGTTTGCCCAGGGCTCGTTGCACCATGCCAACCGCCGCACCAATCAGCCAGCGCCCGACGACCCAAAAAGCAATAGCGGCGAGGATTTTCACGCCAAAGGTAGTCGCGTACTCCGTAATCTTGTTCATAAGGATGGTCATGTTGTCTACTGAAACCGCGTTGAGCGTTGCCTCATCCATGTTGAATCTCCTGCAGGCAATGGTTCGGGATTAAAGGCTCAAGAAACCTTCAACAGCATCAATCATGCTCGGATGATCGACCGCTGGAAGCATGGCGTTACTCAGGCTGATTCGCAACCGAGCCCCTTCAGTCTTTCGGGCTTCAGAGACTGGCTTTTGCAGCCATCGCGTCCTGCTGAGTGATCAGACTGGCCTTGAGCCTTGAATACTTGCCTTGAAACAGCGATAGATGGCAATCTGCCGCCATCGGACATTCACGAAACCAGTCAAAATGAGTCGTCAACGCTGCTCTAGCTGGCTTAAAACCGCACGAACCTGCGTTGTCTTGCTGGCTTGCATGCTGGCCGCGGCGCAGGAGGCACATGCTGACAGCGCGATTCTCTACGCTGCTTCTGACAACTGGCCGCCGTTCTTCATGGAGGAAGACGGCAAGATTTCCGGTATCGGCTACGACATCCTGACGGAAGTGGCGCGCCGCACAGGCGACAAGATTCATATCAGCCGGCTGCCCAATAACCGTGCGCTGAAGCTCTTCGAAGAAGGCCTGATCGATATCATCGTGATCGATGCCGCCCTGTGGAACGACCCGAAGAACATTCCCGGCATGGCGTTCTCCGATAACCTGATGTCAGTCAACGAATACATCTACTTTAGTACCGGCAACTTCATCGAAATGAAAACCCCTTCCGACCTGACCGGCGAGACCGTGGGCATTCTCAACGGATACAGCTATCCGGTTTTCGATGATGCCTTCGCCAAAGGTACGGTCAAAAAGGTCGAGGCCTACCGCGAGCAAAGCCTGTTGCAGATGCTCATGCGCAAGCGGGTGGATGCCATTTTCATGGACTCGGTGGCTTTCGACTACAACACCAGGCGGTTTGGCTACGATCAGGCACTCTTCAGGCGCGGCATCCAGCTCAGTGAGGCCGCGCTGGGCATCAAGGTGCGCCGCGGCAAAGCGGGTATCCTGCCACGATTTAATAAAGCCATAGCGCAAATGAAGGCCGACGGCACGATCAGCAAAATCGTCAGGAAATACACCCAGTAGCGCTCGGCAAACGCCGAAACCTGAAATGCAAAAGCCCCGCAATCCAATGGATTGCGGGGCTTTTCAATAATGGCGGGAAGATAGGGATTTGAACCCTAGGTGCTATTGCTAACACAACGGATTTCGAATCCGTCCCGTTCGGCCACTCCGGCATCTTCCCAGCGGCGCGCATCATACCAGCCGAACTGGCGAAGGCGAAGCCCGGCATGGAATTTTTTCAGTTCTGCCCAAACCTCAGGCTGTCAGACGGGTGAGCGCCTCGCGGTATTTGTCGGCGGTTTTCTGTGCGACATCGTCCGGAACGGCCGGCGCCGGAGGCTGTTTGTTCCAGCCGGTGGACTCCAGCCAGTCACGTACATACTGCTTGTCGAAGCTCGGCGGATTGCTGCCTTCGGCATAGCTGTCGGCCGGCCAGAAACGACTGGAGTCCGGGGTCAGCACTTCGTCCATCAAGGTCAGAGTGCCGTCTTCGTCCAGACCGAACTCAAACTTGGTATCGGCAATGATAATGCCGCGCGTGGCGGCGTACTCGACCGCGGCGCTGTACAAGGCAATCGCGGTATCGCGCACGTTGGCCGCCAGCTCGGCACCGATGATGGCTTCACACTGGGCAAACGAAATGTTCTCGTCGTGATCACCCACCGCCGCCTTGGTTGAAGGGGTAAAGATCGGCTGCGGCAATTTGGCCGCTTCCTTGAGCCCTGCGGGCAGCTGAATACCGCACACCGTGCCGCTCTTCTGATACTCCTTCCAGCCCGACCCCACAATGTAACCGCGCACAATCGCTTCAACGGCTACCGGCTTGAGACGCTTGGCCACCACAGCCCGCCCTTCAACCAGCGGCAACTCTGCAGCGCACACCACATCCTCGACCCGATCACCGGTGAAATGATTAGGGATAACGTCACGCAATTTGTCGAACCAGAAATTCGAGATCGCGGTCAGGATCTTGCCCTTTTCCGGGATCGGTTCATTAAGGATGACATCAAACGCCGATAGCCGGTCAGTCGCCACCATGAGCATGCGCCGGGCGTCAATTTCATACAGATCGCGGACTTTGCCTGAGTAGATTTTCTTCAGGCTAAGGGAAGAAGGAGTGGTCATTTAAGGGTTCCATCTTGAAAAAAACGGGCGAAAACCTGTGGGATTTCGCCCCCGGCAGGTTTTCGCCCATTGTTACTGGACTGGCAAGCCCGAAGACTTATGGCTGAGCCGGTATTGGCGTCAGGATAGCGGTCTGCAGCTGGCCCAATACCCGTGAAGCCACATCGTAAGGAGCCGGATTGCCATCATTGGTCAGCAAGGCTACCTGAACCGTTTTCCCTTCCTCGATCAGACGAACGGCAAAACGTTCGGACTGGGCATCTGCATCTTCAGCCTCGGCCTCTTCGTCAGACGCACCGGTGATCCAATCGAAGAAGCCCGGTTCACTGCGGACCTGCTCCTGCGCCCCCCTGGCGAGATCGACGTAATAAACACCGGTGGTGCGATCCAGGTCATCGACGCGGATATCCGCGACTTCAATCGCCCGGCCAACGCTGGACCAGGCACGATCAAAGTCAGTCCCAAGGGTCAGCAGCGGTTGACCGCTGGAGTCTTCAGACAAGCGGGCCAGTGAAGGGGCGTCAAACTCTCGTTCGGCCAGCAGCGAAACCTGCGGGGTTTCCTGATCATTGCTCGCCATGCTGGTCATCAGACCATCCAGCAAGCTGGTTTCCACGCCGGTATCGGTAAGCCACTCGAGGTCTTCATCACCACTGTCCTTCTCGCGCAGGGCAGTCGCCACGAATACCTCTGTGGTGTCTTTCTGCACGCCCGGTTCAACGCGAACCCGGATACGGATATCGCCATCATCGCTACCGTCTTCCAGATCCGCAGAGCCAGAACCCAGCGCCGCAGAGAGATCCTTGCGCGGCTGCCAGGCGGTCATGAACTCGCCTGTCGCCTGCTGTTGCTGGTCAATCCGGAAGCCGCTGTCTTCGAAGAACTGCATGGCCATCGGCCAAACCTGAGAGGGAGAACGCCGAGCGACCAGCCAACGGCTGTCATCGTCCTTCTGCAAGGTGAAATCACTGTAGATGCCGGTTGTCGGCAACAACAAGGGCGGGCGCGGCACCTGATACTCGGTAACAGTGCTGCTGGCCACATTGACCGGAATCTGTAACAGATCATCCAGAGGCTTGCTTTGTACGCCGGGAGGCAATTGCATTGGAGCCGTCTGACGCGACGCAAGGTAGTCGTCAGAACGATCACGGAAGTAGCCATCTTTCCCAGTAAGACCCAACCAGCTGCAAGCACTGGTAGTGGAGACGATCAGGGCGAGCGCGGAGAGTCCGGCGAGTCGCTTCATGCGCAGAAATACCTCGGATTAAGCCAAAATGCCGGACTGGCGCATGGCCTGCCGAAGGGGTTCGTGACAACGCGGGCTCAACCAGGTCAGGGGCAAGCGGATGCCTTCCTGGATCAGACCCATTTCATGCAGCGCCCACTTGACCGGAATCGGGTTGGATTCGATGAAGAGTGTCTTGTGCAAGGGCATTAAGCGATCATTGATGGCACGCGCAGCAACAGCATCACCGCGCATGGCAGCGGCACACAGGTCGCTCAGCGCGCGCGGCGCGACGTTGGCTGTGACCGAAATATTACCCTTGCCACCCATCAGGATCAGCTCGGCCGCCGTTGCATCATCGCCGGAGTAAACCAGAAATTCCTTGCTGACCAGATCCAGCACTTCCTTGCCACGCTGCAAGTCGCCGGTAGCTTCTTTGATGCCGATGATGTTGCCAATCTTCGACAGGCGCTCAACCGTTTCAGGCAGCATGTCGCAGGCTGTCCTGCCGGGCACATTGTAGAGAATCTGCGGAATCGCCACGGACTCGGCAATATGCCGGAAGTGCAGGTACAAGCCTTCCTGGGTGGGCTTGTTGTAATACGGCGTCACCAGCAGACAGGCATCGGCACCGGCCTGCTTGGCGGCAGTCGTCAGCTCGATCGATTCGCGGGTTGAATTGCCACCCGTGCCGGCGATAACAGGAATACGACCGTTGACCTGATCAACGACGCGACGAATAACTTCGACATGCTCTGCTACGTCCAGCGTTGCCGACTCACCGGTGGTGCCGACCGCGACTATAGCGTTGGTGCCTTCTTGCAGGTGAAAATCCACCAGCTTCGACAGGCTGTCCCAGTCCAGTTCGCCTTGCGCATCCATAGGCGTGACCAGTGCCACCATACTGCCCGCAATCATGCAACCGCTCCCGCTGTAAAATTAGAGCGTTATGGTACTGGCGACACCTGCCTTGCACAAGCAAAGGACAACAGAGGAGCATTCCCCTGAGCCACGCTTTTCGCTAACCTGCCGCACTTGATCAGCGTATTACTGCTGTGCCCTCTTCCCTTTGAAGGAATGCTGCATGTCCACCCCTCCTGTTCGCGAACAATTCCTTGTCATCAGCGCCCTTGGGGCCAACTCCATGGAGCTGACCAGCGTGCTCTGCCGTGTCAGCCAGGAGAACCGCTGCGCGGTGATCAGCACCCGCCTGAGCCGGCATGGCGAGTACAGCGCACTGGTACTGCAAATTGCCGGCAGCTGGGATGCACTGGCGCGACTGGAAGCCAATCTTCCCGGGCTGGCCAAGAAACATGCCTTCATCATCAACGTAACCCGCAGCGCCGCCCAGGAACCGCGTCCCCAGGCCCTGCCCTATGTTGCCTATGTCAGTGCAGTCTATCGTCCGGACATCCTCAATGAGCTTTGCCAGTTCTTTACCGACCAGAAGATAGAGCTGGAAAACCTTACCTGCGACACCTACCTGGCACCGCAAACCGGCGGCACCATGCTCAATGCAACCCTGACCGTGACGTTGCCAGCAGGCACCCAGATCAGCTGGCTGCGTGACCAATTCCTGGACTTTGCAGACGCCTTGAACCTGGATGCCCTGATCGAACCCTGGCGCCCCCAGCATCCTTGAAGGAATCTCAGATGACGTTAACCGTCGGTCAGCCCGTTACAGATTTCGTCGCCCAAGCCACCAGTGGTTGCCATGTGCAACTCTCGGCACTCAGGGGTCGCCAGCTAGTGATCTATTTCTACCCCAAGGACAGCACCCCCGGCTGCACGACTGAAGGGCAGGACTTCCGTGATCACTACGCCGCTTTTGCAGCAGCAGATACGCTGATTTTCGGCGTTTCCAGGGACAGTCTGAAATCCCACGAGAACTTTCGCTGCAAGCAGTCGTTTCCTTTCGAACTGATCAGCGACAAGGACGAAGCCCTGTGCCAGCTGTTCGACGTGATCAAACTGAAGAAACTGTATGGCAAGGAATACCTTGGCATTGATCGCAGCACATTCCTGATCGACAGCAACGGTGTGTTACAGCGCGAGTGGCGTGGCGTGAAAGTGGCAGGCCATGCCGCAGAAGTACTTATGGCCGCTCAGGCCTTGCGCAACCAGTAAGCATAAACGCCGCAGGACAGGGCCTCATGCTCCAGGGAATGGCCCGCCAGTCGCGCAAAGGCACGGAAATCCCGCTGCGAGCCCGCGTCGGTCGCCAATACCTTGAGCACAGCTCCAGAAGCTAAACGATTGAGCTCCAGCTTGGCCTTGAGCAGCGGCAGCGGACAACTCAATCCTCGCGCGTCCAGCTCGGCAGTACAGGGATAATCCGGCAATATTTCTGACATGTGAACTCCTGATCGGTCGCCCAGTCTACTCAAGGCGCGCCGTCACTGGCCAGCAAGCACACCTCCCGATACAGTAGCGTCCATCCGAACAAGAGCCTTTTCGCATGCACCCTTTGCGTACTGCCCTGCTTTCCTTGTCTTGCCTGATCGCAGTACCGGCGATTGGTGAAGATTTACCCTCGTTTGGTGACTCCAGCTCCGGAATAGTTTCACAACGCGAAGAACGCGAACTGGGCCATGCTTACCTGAGTATTATTCGCGGCCAGACGGCACAGATACCCGACCCACTGCTCAAGAACTATCTGGAAGATACCGTTTATCGGCTGGCCGAATCGAGCCAGGTGCAGGACCCCCGCTTCAGCTTCATTCTGCTCAAGAGCCCGCAACTCAACGCTTTCGCAGCTCCTGGCGGCATCATCGGCGTAAATGGCGGGTTGTTTCTGTATGCCCAGAACGAAGGCGAGTTCGCTTCCGTGCTAGCCCACGAACTGGCGCATTTGTCTCAACGCCACTTCGCTCGCGGTCTTGAAGCCCGCCAACAAATGCAGATACCGATGATGGCCGCCATGCTCGGCGGCATCATTGCCATGGCCGCCGGTGCAGGAGATGCCGGAGTTGCCGCCATTGCCTCGAGCCAGGCAGCGGCCATGCAAGCGCAACAACGCTTCTCGCGACAAAATGAGCAGGAAGCTGACCGCATTGGCATGCAAACGCTGGGCAATGCCGGCTACGATCCGCGCAGCATGCCAGACATGTTCAATCGCCTGATGAGCCAATACCGCTACAACAGCAAACCACCCGAATTCCTAATGAGTCACCCGGTGACCGAGTCGCGAATTGCCGACACCCGCAACCGTGCCGAGCAATACCCTGCAGGGGGCGTCAAGGACAGCGTGCGCTATCAGCTGATGCGCTCCCGCGTTCAGGTGACCTTTGAAGAAACCCCCGGGCTTGCAGCCAAGCGTTTTCAGGGCATGCTGAAAGAAGATCCCAATTACGATCCCGCTCGCTATGGTCTGGCCATTGCGCACCTGCGCGGCGGCCAACTAAAAGAGGCCGGCGAAAATCTCCAGCCGTTGCTAACCAAGGCCCCTAAAGAACTGGTTTACAACCTCGCCCAGATCGAACTGGACCTGACCGCCAAGCGACTTGGCGATGCCCGTTTGCGGATTGAAAAGATGCTTGCTGCATTCCCCAACAATTATCCGGTGCTTCAGGCGCTGGCAGACCTGCAAGTCAAAGAGGGGAAATCAGCCGAGGCCGAAAAGACCCTGGACAAACTGGTGAAGCAGCGTCCATTTGATCCTGACATCTGGTATCAGGTAGCCGAAGTGCGCGGTCAAACGGGAAACATTATCGGACTGCATCAGGCCCGTGCCGAATACTTCGCGCTGGTGGGCGACTACCCGCAAGCCATTGAGCAGCTGAATTTTGCCAAACGCCGCGCCGCCTCCAACTATCCCCTGGCCTCGCGCATCGACGCCCGGCAGCAGCAGCTGATTGCCGAGCAATCGATCATTCAGCAAATGATGCGCTAATCGCTACTCAGGCGTTGCCCGTCACCTTCAGCCGGGCAGCCTGATTGAAGTCCAGCATCCTTTTCAGCGGTCTGACGGCACGCGGAATGAGCGCCGGATCGACCAGCACCTCACCCGTTCCCTGCTGCAAACAATCAAGGGTGCGCTGCAGGGTGTTCATCGCCATCCACGGGCAATGCGCGCAACTGCGACAAGCGGCGCCATTACCGGCTGTCGGCGCCTCCACGAACTCCTTGTCCGGACACAATTGCTGCATCTTGTAGAAGATGCCGCGATCAGTGGCGACAATGAATTTCCGGTTCGGCAGTGTCTGTGCCGCCTTGATGAGCTGACTGGTGGAGCCCACCGCATCGGCCAGCTCGATCACCGCTTCCGGAGACTCCGGGTGCACCAGAATCGCCGCCTCCGGATACAACGCCTTCATATCAGCCAGTTGTTTGGCCTTGAATTCCTCGTGCACGATGCAGGAACCATCCCAGAGCAGCATGTCCGCGCCAGTCTCGCGCTGGATATAGCGCCCCAGATGCTGGTCCGGTGCCCAGAGGATCTTCTCACCGTTGTCCATCAGGCTTTCGACAATTTCCAGCGCACAGCTGGACGTCACCACCCAGTCAGCCCGTGCCTTCACCGCCGCCGATGTATTGGCATACACCACCACTGTGCGCTCGGGATGCTGGTCGCAGAAAGCCGAGAACTCATCGACCGGACAGCCAATATCCAGCGAGCAAGTGGCCTCCAGCGTTGGCATCAGGATGCGCTTTTCCGGATTGAGAATCTTGGCGGTTTCACCCATGAACCTGACGCCAGCCACCACGACGGTTTGCGCCGCGTGTTGATTGCCGAATCGGGCCATTTCCAGTGAATCCGAGACACAGCCGCCGGTTTCCTCTGCCAATGCCTGAATCACCGGATCACAGTAATAATGCGCCACCAGCACGGCATTCTGACGCGTTAACTCAGCCGCTATCGCCGTGCGCAACTGGGCTTCTTGATCCGCCGTCAGCTGCACCGGCTGCTTGGCATCCAGATGTGCCTGAACCAGCAGGCGTTCGGAAATATGCGTCATGGTTGCAGGCCTTCAAGGGGAGCCAGGCTAATGGACAGAGGGAATATACCATCCAAGCCGGTAAACCCCGAGCAGCCCGGTGCTGATGCAGGAAAAAGGAACGTCGAACAGAGATGGTGGGTCGTGCAGGATTCGAACCTGCGACCAATTGGTTAAAAGCCAACTGCTCTACCAACTGAGCTAACGACCCAAGGCGCGCGCATCATACTGATTCAGTTGATTAAATCAATATCCCTGCAGTCACTGATAGCGGGTCGGATCGGCAACCGATGCTGCGGCAAAACCTGCAGCCCGCAGCCTGCAACTGTCACAACGGCCGCAGGCACGCCCCTGCTCATCGGCCTGGTAACAGGAAACTGTCAGCCCGTAGTCCACCCCAAGCTTGCTGCCAGCCTGAACAATCGCCGCCTTGCTCATGAACTGCAGTGGCGCCTGAATGCGAAACCCCTGCCCTTCCACACCCGCCTTGGTCGCCAGATTGGCCATCGTTTCGAAAGCACTGATGAACGCCGGACGACAATCCGGATAGCCCGAGTAATCCACGGCGTTAACACCGATGAAAATATCCCGAGCACCCAACACTTCGGCCCAACCCAGTGCAAGCGCCAGGAACACGGTATTGCGCGCCGGGACATAGGTCACCGGAATACCTTCTACGGGTGTTTCAGGCACTGCAATGCTGCTGTCAGTCAGTGCCGATCCGCCAATTCCATTCAGATCAAGGCCGATAACCTTGTGCTCGATGACGCCGAGCTGTTCGGCAATCTGCTGCGCCGCCTGCAACTCGGCGCGATGGCGTTGGCCATAGTCGAAACTCATGGTGTAGCAGCGAAAGCCCTGCGCCTGCGCCATTGCCACCACCGTGGCTGAATCAAGGCCGCCGGACAACAGGATCACCGCTCTTTGCTCGCTCATATCAGTGTCCCGGCTCATCATTCCAGAGAATCTTGTGCAACTGCAGCTGCAAGCGCACGGGCAAGTTATCGGCAATGATCCACTCAGCCAGGTCGCGGGCCTTGAGATCATGCTGGCTGGGTGAAAACAGCACTTCGCCCGCGCGTTGATCAAGCCGATACTCGATCAGCTTGGACACTGCCCAGTCATAATCATCTCGCGAGCAGATAACGAATTTGACCTGATCCGAATCAGTCAGCAGCGCAATATTTTCGTAACGGTTGCGCGCCACTTCCATGGAGCCAGGGGTTTTCAGGTCAACCACCCGACTGACGCGCGGATCCACCGCAGCAATATCCAGTGCCCCGCTGGTTTCCAGTGAAACCTCATAACCCGCATCACACAGCGCCTTAAGCAACGCAATGCAGTTGGGTTGCGCCAACGGTTCACCACCAGTGACGCAAACATAACGCGGGTTGTAAGCAGCCACTCTGCTGAGGATATCCTGCAGAGTGAACAGTTCTCCGCCACTAAAGGCATAAGCTGTGTCGCAGTATTGGCACCGCAGGGGGCAGCCGGTCAGGCGGACAAATACTGTGGGCAGGCCGGCAGTACGTGTCTCGCCCTGCAGCGAGTAGAAAATCTCGGTAATGCGCAGGGTTTCTAGCATGGTGACCACGGGCGTGATGGCGAAACAGGCCAACCGCCTCCGTTATGTCTTGGTGACGAAAAAGGGATGCCGATTCTAACGAAAAAACCCGCGACAAGCGCGGGTCAGATCAAGAAAGCCATTATGGGTTCAGAGCCCCTTGAGGTCCCGCTGCGCCAACTGGGCTGCCGAACTGCCGGGGAACTGACTGACCACCTGTTGAAGAATGGTCTTGGCCTGCGCCGTATTGCCCTGACGCAACTCCACATCACCCAACTTGTAAAGCGAGTCGGGCACTTTCGGATGGCTCGGATAGGACTTGCTGACCTGCGCAAAAGCCTGCGCCGCCGCCGGCAAATCACCCTGAGCCAGATTGACTTCACCCAACCAGTACTGCGCGTTACCGGCATATTGACTGTTGGGATATTTGCGCAAGAAACCGCCGAAGGCCTGACTGGCCTTGGCAAAATCACGCGCCTTGATCAGATCAAAGGCAGCATCGTAATAGAGCTTTTCTTTCGCCGGATCAGCCGGTTCAGCAGCAATGGACGGATTGGACACAGGTGGCACCGGCGCTACACCGGCATTGATCGGCGTCCCTGCAGGATTCTGCCCTGCTGCAGCGCCGGCAGCACTGCCAGCCATGCGCCGATCGAGCTCCTGATAGCGCTCAAGCCCTTCCTGCTTGAGCCGCTGAATCTCGTTTTGCTGCTCTTCGAGCAGACCACGCAGCTGCTGCACCTCCTGCTGGAGCTGCTGCAACTGCATGAAAACCTGTCCTTGCGCGGAAACCGGGGCAGTCGCCCCGGCGCCGGCATAGGAGCCCGCATTCCCGTAACCTGCTGGCGGATAACTGCTGCCAACAGATCCATCCGTGACCGGAACTTCAGCCAAGGTCAGCATTGGACAAGCCAGCGCCAACAGGAAAAGAATGCGGTTGAACTTGATCATGACAAATTACTTGGTCAGTTCTACGCGACGGTTCTGCGCCCACGCTGCTTCGTCACTGCCAAGAGCAACCGGGCGCTCTTCGCCGTAGGAGACTGCTTCCAGCTGCGCAGGGGAAACGCCCTGCAGCACCAGATAACGCTGGACTGCCTGAGCACGACGCTCGCCCAGCGCCATGTTGTACTCACGGGTGCCGCGCTCGTCAGTGTGGCCGGCCAGAACAACACGCTGACCGCTGGCTTTCAGGTCACGTGCGTGTACATCAAGGGCACGCATGGCTTCTGGCTTCAGGTCGTACTGGTCAAATTCGAAGTAAAACACGGTGATCGCACGCAGAGCCGCTTCATCGCTCATGCTGCTGTCCAGACCGCTACCATTGGCGCCAGCGTTGTAACCTGCGTTTGGATCGATGGCGCCTTCGCCGGCAGCATCGCCTTTCTTCGAAGAACAACCAACAACGACGGCCAAAGCCAGTGCAACAGCGGCAAGTTTGCCGAATTTCAACATTTGCATTGTGTAACTCCTAACAAGTCTGAGGTTTTGAATTCAGTTTGGGTTTAACGGGCTAGTTCAGAAAAGGCGACCAGGATGGCTCCTGGACTTGGCCTTGGGCCGTAGGCAAAGGTGTGCGAACACGACCATTGGCTGATGCAAGCATCAATACGCCGCGGCCCTGATGTCTGGTGGCGAAGATTACCATGGTCCCATTGGGGGCGACAGTGGGCGACTCGTCCAGACTGGTCTCGGAGATGATCCGCAAACTGCCACGCTGCAGATCCTGTGCGGCAATACGGAAAATCTTGTGACCGTCCTGACGATGCACCATGACCAGCGTTTTTTCATCAGCCGAGAGCTTGGGATTGGCGTTGTAGTTGCCGACAAAGGTCACCCGCTCTGTGGCGCCGCTGTTGATGTTGGTCTTGTAAATCTGCGGTTTTCCGGCGCGATCCGAGGTGAAATAGATGGTCTGTCCGTCCTTGCCCCAGAAAGGTTCTGTATCAATTCCGATCTGGTTGGTTACTCGCTTGAGCTGACGACTGGCCACATCCATCACATAAATCTCTGGATTACCGTCCTTGGACAGCACCAACGCCAACCGGTTGCCATCCGGCGACCAGGCTGGAGCGCCATTCAGACCGGGGAAATTGGTCACCTGCTCGCGACGCCCCGTATCAATGTACTGGATGAAAATGCGTGGTTTCTTCTGCTCAAAGGACACATAGGAAATGCGCTTGCCATCGGGCGCGAAACTGGGCGAGAGAATCGGCTCCCGGGACTGCAACAGAGTCACCGCCCGAACACCGTCATAATCAGAACGCTGCAGGGTGTAACGGGCATTATTGGGACCAAAGCGCTCCAGCGTGACGTACAGCAACTTGGTTGAAAACGCACCACGGATGCCCGTTAGCTTTTCAAAGGACTGGTCGGCAATGTGATGCGACATGTCCCGTAACTGATCAATACCACCACTGACCGTACCGGCCATTACTTGCTGTTCGGTGGTGACATTGAAGACCGAGAAATTGACCTGCAGGCGCCCGCCGACCGAAGCAATGTTGCCAATCAGCAGATATTGCGCACCCACGGCCGCCCAATCGCGGAAAATGATCTCGCCCGGCTGGGTAGGCTGGCTGATCATGTTCTGGCGGGCAATCGGTTCGAAAAAGCCGGAATTGCGCATATCGCTGCCGATGATAGTGGACATGTCCTCCGGCAGAACCGAACCACCTTGCCAGCCAAAAGGCACCACGGCAATCGGAATGGCGCGATCCGTACCACGCGAAATCAGCAGCGGATCTGCCGCCTGCGCAGCACCGGCAAGCAGAGCAAAGCCCAGCAGCAGGATATGGATGAGTTTATTCACAGGGACAAGTCCTCCGGTTTGAAAATAACGCGCCGCTGACGATACATGGCATCAAAGGTCGCTCGATCTAGCTGTTGCATTTCCTGAATCCGGCCCACATTGCGCACAGCCGCCACGGCTGAGTTGTCGAACGGGCGATCGCCACTGGAGCGGGTGACACTGGCGTTGCTGATGGTGCCATCGGGCAGCATCTCGATCAAAATCTCGACGCTCATGCCATTTCTTGCCGACGGCGGCCGCTGCCATTGCTCACTCACCAGCTTGATCAACAGATCATCCAGGTTGCCCGCCACCTGATCGCCTACCGTATCCGCCATGGTTTGCTGATACTCGGTATTCTCGGCCAGCAATTCGGCCAGTGCCTGGGCCTTTTTGTCTTCGGCAGCCTTGCGTGAGGCTTCTTGCGCCGCTTTCTTCTTGGCGGCTTCCGCTGCAGCTTTCTTTTTCGCCTGCTCGGCAGCCGCTTTTTTCTTGGCTTCCTCAGCAGCTTTTTTCTTTTCTGCTTCAGACTTTTTCTTGGCTATATCAGCCTGTTTCTTCTGTTCAGCGGCTTTTTTGCTCTCTGCAAGTTTCTTCTGCTCAGCCGCTTTCTTCTGCTCAGCTGCCTTGGCGGCAGCAACCTGCTTCTGCTGTTCGATCTTCTTGGTTTCCAGTTGCTCGACCTGGTTGCTCGGCGCAGCGGTTTTCTTCGCCTCACCGGCAATCTTCTGCGGCGTCTGGGTGGTCGCCTGACTTTGCGACTTGAGTTGATACAGCGTGGTCTGAATGATCGGTCGCGGCGGCGGTAACTCCGGGGCGAACTGGAAGCTGACAAACATCATGGCAAAAATCAGCAGGTGCAGCGAAACCGCCCATACAACTGGCCAGAAATAGCTTTCCGAAGGGGACTGTTCGCTCAGGGGATGCATCAAGGCGCCTCGGTTATCAGCCCGACATTGCTCACACCAGCCTGCTGCAGACCGCCCATGACCTTCATTACCGCCTCATAGGGCACGCGCTTGTCACCGCGAACAAACACCTGCACCGCTTTACCCTGGCCGCTATTGGCGCCCAGAATGCTGCTCACGGCAGTGATCAATTGTGGCAACTCGGTGGATGACTCACTGCCCTTGCCCTGATCGGGATCAACCTCTTCGCCCATATTCCAGTAATAGGTCTGGTCGGCCTTGATCGAGATTGTCAGCACCCGCGAATCGTTGTCCTGCGGCAATGCCTGACTGGAGACTTTGGGCAAATCGACCTTGACGCCCTGATTGAGCATCGGAGCGGTCACCATGAAAATGACCAACAGCACCAACATCACATCGATGTAGGGCACCACGTTCATTTCAGCGACGGGTTTGCGGCGGTTGCGAATTCTGGCCATGGCATCAGCCCTCAGTCATCGGAGCTGTGGACTTTGCGGTGCAGGATGGCCTGGAACTCATCGGCAAAGGTGTAATAACGGCCAATCAGCATTTCGCCACGGGCGGCAAAACGGTTATAGGCGATGACTGCAGGAATAGCGGCAAACAGGCCGATCGCTGTGGCAATCAGCGCCTCTGCGATCCCGGGAGCTACGGTTGCCAGCGTAGCCTGCTGCACCTGAGCCAGTCCGCGAAACGAATTCATGATGCCCCAGACGGTGCCAAACAGGCCGATATAGGGACTGGTCGAACCGACGGTGGCGAGGAACGGCAGACTCTGTTCCAGCTTCTCTTCTTCGCGTGAAATGGCCACGCGCATGGCACGATTGACGCCATCCATCACCGCATCCGGATCAAAACCCGACTGCTGGCGCAGGCGCGAGAACTCCTTGAACCCGGCACGAAATATCTGCTCAAGACCGGAATCAGGATCCGGGCTGCTGCCTACCTGACGGTACAGCTTGGATAGATCGATCCCTGACCAGAAACGCTCCTCGAAGCTATCCAGCCCGCGCTTGGCAAGACGCAGCATGGTGCTGCGCTGAAATATCATCATCCAAGAGGTGACCGAAGCGGCCACCAGCACCAGCATTACCAGTTGCACCACAAAGCTGGCATTACTGATCAGACTCCACATGGACATATGGTCGACGGCGTTAGCTTCCACGCTGCATCTCCTGCTTGAAAAAACTTACTGGGAAAGCCCCGGATCAGTGGCAAAGGCTGCGCGCAGCGCTTCGGGTATGGCCCTTGGCTTGAAATTGTCGGCGCGCACACAGGCCACCAGGAACTGCCCTTCACAGAGCACTACACCATCTGCAACTCGTCGCACCTGCTGCCGAAAACGCAAGCTGGCACGGTTAAGTTCAATCACGTCAGCACTGACCAGCAGCTGATCATCCAGTTTCGCCGGTGCGAGATAACGCGCACTGACTGAATGCACTACAAACAACAGGCCTTCTTCAGCCAGCTGTGACTGAGCAAAGCCCAAGCTGCGCAAACGCTCGGTGCGTGCACGCTCCATAAACTTGAGGTAATTGACGTAATAAACGATCCCACCGGCATCGGTGTCTTCGAAATACACCCGACAACCATGCGAAAAGGGCTGGGCAACATTTTGCGCGCGCATACTTTAGTGCTTACTCCTGCCCTTGCCAATCAGCCAAGTGTTTGTTTTCTCAAACTAGTCGTCGTTCGTTTCGAACAAATCTGCCGACTGCGCACCGGCCAGCCGCCCCGGCAGGTTGAGCCCAAAATGCAAATACGCATGCCGGGTAACCACCCGCCCTCGCGGCGTGCGCATGATATACCCTTGCTGAATCAGATAGGGCTCCAGCACATCTTCAATGGTGTGGCGCTCTTCGCTGATAGCAGCGGCAAGGCTGTCTATGCCTACCGGACCGCCGTCAAACTTCTCGATCATCGCCAGTAACAGACGACGATCCTGATGATCAAAACCCTGCTCGTCGACATCCAGCAAATTCAGCGCCTTGTCAGCAATCGCGCGGGTAATCTGGCCATTGCCACGGACTTCGGCAAAATCTCGCACCCGGCGCAGCAGGCGGTTGGCGATACGTGGCGTGCCGCGGGCACGTCGCGCGATCTCAAAGGCACCTTCGGGCTCCACAGGCAAACCCAGAATTCCGCCCGAGCGGCTGACAATGCTGGATAAATCAGCCGAACTGTAAAACTCCAGCCGTTGCACGATGCCGAAGCGGTCACGCAGCGGATTGGTCAACATACCGGCACGGGTGGTCGCGCCCACCAGGGTAAAAGCCGGCAAGTCGAGTTTGATCGAGCGCGCACCCGGGCCTTCGCCAATCATGATGTCGAGCTGAAAGTCTTCCATCGCCGGATACAGCACTTCCTCGACAATCGGCGGCAAACGATGGATTTCATCGATAAACAGCACATCTCCGGGTTCCAGATTGGTCAGCAGTGCCGCCAGGTCACCGGGGCGCTCCAACACCGGCCCCGAGGTACTCTTGATCGAAACGCCCATTTCTTCGGCGATGATGTGCGCCAGGGTGGTCTTGCCCAATCCCGGCGGACCAAAGATCAAGGTGTGATCCAGTGGTTCCTGACGCCCGCGAGCGGCCTGAATAAACAACTCCATCTGGTCGCGCACCACCGGCTGACCGATGTAGTCAGCCAGACTCAGCGGACGAATGGCCCGGTCCAGTTGCTCATCGCGGTCACGGCCGCCCGTTGCTATCAGTCGATCGGCTTCGATCATTGCGGCTTAGCCCATTCCTTTTAATGCACGACGAATCAATTCTTCACTCGACAGCCCGTCCTGCATGACTGCAGACACCGCGCGGCTGGCCTCCTGGGGTTTGTATCCCAGCGATATCAAGGCACCCAGCGCATCACTCTCCGCGCTTGAGACCACAACACCCGGGCGAGGTTCAATCACCAGTGTCGACATTCCCGGCAGGGTTTCCCAGGTCTTGAAGCGATCCTTTAGCTCAACCAGCAGACGTTCGGCGGTTTTCTTGCCGACGCCCGGAACCTTGACCAAAGCCGAGGTATCCTGCGCCTGCACGCAACGTACCAGCTCATCCACTTCCAGACCCGACATCAGCGCCAGCGCCAGCTTGGGGCCCACACCGTTGAGCCGGATCAGCTCGCGAAACAGTTCGCGCTCACGCTTTTCGAAGAAGCCATAGAGCAACTGGGCATCTTCGCGCACCACCAGATGGGTATGCAGCGTCAGCGGTTCGCCTACCGACGGCAAGCGATACAGCGTCGACATCGGTACTTCCAGCTCATAGCCGATACCACTGACATCCAGAATCAGATGCGGCGGGTGTTTTTCCACCAGCGTGCCACGCAAACGTCCAATCACGGATCGAGTTCCTTGTTCAAAGTCGCAGACGACCGGCGCGCTGCTTGGCGCCCGCCAGACCGTGGGGAATCAGACTTTGCCGGTGATGAGCATGGCAAATGGCAATCGCCAGTGCATCGGAGGCGTCAATTTGCGGTTTCTGCACCAATTTGAGCATATGCATGACCATCAATTGCACCTGTTCCTTGTCCGCCCGGCCAGAACCAACCAGCGCCTGCTTGACCTGGGTGG
>DATMWH010000057.1:0-2411 GCA_035562615.1 Pseudomonas sp.
ACCTCGGTCACTCCATTCCATCGCCAGACTCTTGCTAAGGTGGATCACCGCCGCCTTGGAACTGTTGTAGTGAGCCTGCAGCAGCCCGCGATTCACGATGCTGCCGGACATGGAAGCGATGTTGATGATGCTGCCGCGGCGACGAGGCAACATCACACGCGCCTGGGCCTGGCACGAGAGGAACACACCATCGACATTGACCTGCATCACCCGCTGCCACTGTTCCAGAGGCATATCTTCAGACGGAGCTGCGTTGGCGATTCCCGCACAATTGACGGCTACACTCATTGCACCCAGATCACGTTCAGTTGCTGCGACAGCGGCCTCCATGTCGGCTGCACTGGTCACGTTGCCCTCAAGTGCGAGTGCGCGACGGCCAAGGGCTTTAATCTGTTCCACTGTAGTCGCCATGCCTGCACTGCCGGCCAGGTCGAGACAGGCCACATCAGCGCCCGCCTCGGCAAGGCCAACAGCAATACGCTGGCCAATACCGCTGCCAGCACCAGTCACGAAGGCGATTTCGCCGCTCAAATCAAATAGGTCCATGAAAAATCCTCTATCAGTAATATCGGCTCAATCAGCCAATGGGTTTAAGTGTGGTTCAGCAGTTGCTGAGCCATATGTAAATATTCAGATCAAGACACTGCAAGTTCCATGACTCGATCGGGATTCGCTTCCTCGCGCGTCAATGTTCCGCGTGCTTCACCGCGTGCCAGAACGACCACCCGATGCGCCAGGCCGAGCACTTCGTCAAGGTCTGAACTGACTACGATCACGGCCATACCGGTACTGGCCAATTGGGCGATGACCTCATAGATAGCCGCACGGGCGCCAACATCGATCCCGCGCGTCGGCTCATCCAGGATGATGACTTTGGGGTCACGTGCCAGCCACTTGGCAATCACAACCTTCTGCTGGTTGCCGCCTGACAGGCTTCCGGCGAGGTGGTTATGCCGACCCTTGACCCCCAGCCGCTCGATGAACTTCTCGGCAAAGGCTGCTGTACGCGCTGGATCAAGCCAGCCTTTTGGCGCAACTTGATCAAAGTTGTTATAGGCCATGTTGTCGCCAATGCTGTGCGGCAAGATGACGCCAAGCGCTTTTCGGTCGTCCGGAACAAGGACCAGTCGTTCCCGAATGGCATCCATGGGGTTCCTCACCTCAACCGTCTTGCCCCGGATTTCAATTGTTCCGCTGGCAATTGGATCAATTCCGGCAATCGCCCTCATCAGTTCCGTACGCCCCGCACCGACGATACCGGCAAAGCCAAGCACCTCGCCTTCACGCACTTCGAACGACACATCCCTGAAGCGGCCGCTGGGAGAGTGCAGATGATGTACCGCCAGTGCGACCGGTGCGATATCGGCAGGAGCTGGAATGGAGGGGAAAAGCCGGTCCACGCTACGCCCCACCATTTCACGGACAAGCTGCCCGGTGGGTATCTGCGCCGTGTCATGAAACGCGACCTGCACACCATCGCGCAACACCACGATGCGGTCAGCAATGCGAGCGATTTCAGCCAACCGGTGGCTGACGTAGATGAACGAGACCCCCTGTGCTTTCAAGCTATGGATTTGCTCGAAAAGCCGATCTGTCTCTCGCTCCCCCAACGCCGTCGTCGGCTCATCCAGAATAAGTAAACGGGCGTTCAGCGTAAGTGCCTTGGCAATTTCCACCTGCTGCTGGGCGGCAACGCTGAGCGTGCCAACCTTTTGCGTGGCCGACACGTCCAACCCCAGTCGCTTCAGTTGGACCTGCGCGCGTTCCACCATACTGGCCATGTCGATGCGACCACCCTTCATGAGCAAACGCCCGACAAAAACATTCTCGGCGATGGTCAGTTCCGGCAGCAGGCGCATTTCCTGGTGGATCAGTCCGATGCCCGCCTGCAGTGCATCCGCCGGCGCCTGCGGAGCATAGGGTTTGCCCTGCCAAGTCATCGATCCGCCTGGATCCGACTGATTGATCCCGGCAATAACCGAAGACAAGGTGGATTTCCCAGCACCGTTCTCGCCCAGCAAGGCAACCAGTTCGCCGTGGCGGACAACCATGTTGACGCCGCTCAGTACGGTCGTCATGCCGTAGGTTTTACCGATATTGCGCAGAACCAGGTCTGCATTGGCAGACTCAGACATAACATCAGTCGAGGACTCTACGGTATTCATGAGGTATACCAAATCGAAGCTACATTGTTGGGGCACGCCGAACTGCTAAGGTTCAGCCCGGCGTGCATTACTGCTTGCTGCCACTACAACTTACGGATGTGCCTTCAGGAATTGATCAACGTTCGCCTTCGTGGTGACCTTCGCATCGGTCGGCTGATCCTTCGTCACCGGCTTGCCCGCAATCAGGCTGGTCGCAGCATCAACCGCCATGCGGCCCATCGCAAAGGTTTGTTGCGTAGCGGTGGC
>DATMWH010000058.1:0-22542 GCA_035562615.1 Pseudomonas sp.
ACACGAATTGCTTGATTCAGTTGTTAAAGAGCGTTTGGCTGATTCGTTCGTCTCAACCAAGGCCGCGCATTCTACAGCAGCCTTTACATCCGTCAAGCCTATTTTGAAGATTTTTTCTTTTCTTCTCAACCGCTTGCGCTACTTACATGAAACCTCCATGCCTGTAGCGGGAGGCGAATTCTACAGACTTAAAACACCCTGTCAACACACCTCAGTCGAATTATTTGCTGCCAACTAACTTCAACCGCAGGCATCAGCATTTAAGTCATTACAACTTGAAATCCGCTTACGCACCAAACCCAGATCGCTATCAGGTTCGCAAGCTAGAGCTGGAGTTACGCGGTGGTGCCCCGAGCCGGAATCGAACCGGCAAGACCGTTAGGTCGGCAGATTTTAAGTCTGCTGTGTTTACCAATTTCACCATCAGGGCTTTGGCTGCGCACTCTCAGGCGGCGGACTATATACAGCAGACTAGGTGACCGCAAGAGTTGCCGCGGGCGAAGGACCCGGACCGAACAGCACTGTACCGTTCAAATGCGAAAGCCCTTGAATCTTGCGACTCAAGGGCTTTCTGATATGGCGCAGCGGACGGGACTCGAACCCGCGACCCCCGGCGTGACAGGCCGGTATTCTAACCGACTGAACTACCGCTGCTTGTCGGTCGGACTTTTGTCCGAATCTCAGAAGATTCCGATCAAAATCATCGGAACTCGAGAGGGGCGCAATTTACGCAGACCACCCACGCAAGTCAACACCAGAGCGCTTAATTCTGGCCGCATTTGAAAGAAACACCTGATTCTTCACTATGCGGATACGGACACAGGCAAAACTTAAGCCTTCTTGACCAAGCCAACGATAAACAGCAACACCACTGCGCCGAATACGGAGGTAGCCAGGGAACCGACAAAACCATCACCAACCTGCAATCCCAGATAACTGAACATATGCCCGCCAATGACCGCTCCGACAATACCCACCACGAGATTACCGACAAACCCGAAGCCACCACCCCGAATCATCTTTCCTGCAATCCAGCCAGCCAATGCGCCAATAACCAGAAAAAGCAAAAAACTCATTTCGCCACCTCTCCGTGTAAAAAGATCGCCATAGACGCTAAAGCGCGGCCAGTCCGCGCGCGAGATCAGCCTTGATATCCGCAACATCCTCCAAACCAACAGCGATACGAATAAGGCTATCCTTAATACCTGCAATGGCACGGTCTTCTGGAGACAGCCGGCCATGGGTGGTAGTCGCTGGGTGCGTGATGGTGGTCTTGGTGTCGCCCAGGTTCGCCGTTATGGAAATCAGCCTTGTGGCATCAATAAAGCGCCAGGCCCCGTCTTTGCCACCCCGGACTTCGAAGCTCAATACCGCACCAAATGCAGCTTGCTGCTTCTTGGCCAACGCATGCTGTGGATGACTGTGCAATCCCGCATAATAAATTTTTTCTACGCCAGATTGCTGCTCCAGCCACTCGGCAAGTAATTGCGCAGAAGCACAGTGCGCAAGCATGCGAATACGCAACGTTTCCAGCCCCTTAAGAAACACCCACGCATTAAAGGGGCTCATCGTCGGTCCCGCTGTTCGCAAAAAGCCAACCACCTCCTTCATATGCTCCGCACGACCTGCAACCACTCCACCCAGGCACCGACCTTGGCCATCGATATATTTTGTCGCCGAATGAATCACAATGTCGGCCCCAAGCTGCAGGGGCTTCTGTAAGACAGGCGTACAAAAACAGTTATCGACCGCCAGCAAAGCCCCGCCAGCATGGGCCAACTCTGCCAGGGCAGCTATATCAACCAGCTCGGCCAGTGGATTTGAAGGGGACTCGACAAAAAGCAATTTTGTGTTCGGCTTAATGGCTTTTGACCAACCTTCCAGATCGATCAACGGCACGTAATCAACCTGCACACCGAAGCGTTTGAAATACTTCTCGAACAGCGTCACGGTTGCGCCAAACACACTGCGCGAAACCAGAACATGATCGCCGGCGCCGCACAGACTCATCATCATCGAAAGAATTGCGGACATGCCAGAGGACGTGGCAACCGCCAGCTCTGCGCCCTCAAGAACAGCAATCCGCTCCTCAAAGGCACGCACCGTTGGATTGGTGTAGCGTGAATAAACGTTACCCGGCACCTCCCCCGAGAAACGGGAGGCTGCATCAGCCGCCGAGCGAAAAACATAGCTGGATGTAAAGAACAGCGGTTCACCGTGCTCAGACTCAGGCGTGCGATGTTGCCCTGCTCGTACGGCTAGAGTATCGAAAGCAACACCTTCCAGATCGCTATCCAGTCGACCAGCATCCCAATCCTGCGTCATGCCGAATGCTCCTCAGTTGTTATACAGGTCAATAATTGCGCTAACCGCTTGGGCGCTGACTTTTGATGAGTCGTTGCGCGCCTGCTCTATGCGATTGAGGTAGCTCTCATTCACATCGCCGGTGATGTACTCGCCAGTGAAGACCGAACTGTCAAAGCCCTTCACATTAGCGTTACCCTCACTGACGGCATCTTCAAGATCGTGCAGATCCTGATAAACCAGCCAGTCAGCGCCAATCAACTCTGCAACCTCTTCTGTCGTTCGGCCGTGCGCAATCAACTCGTGAGCACTGGGCATATCAATACCGTAAACGTTGGGAAAGCGCACGGCAGGAGCAGCCGAGCAAAAATACACATTCTTGGCGCCGGCCTCCCGCGCCATCTGAATGATCTGCTTGCAGGTAGTACCACGTACGATGGAGTCATCTACGAGCATCACATTTTTGCCGCGGAACTCCAACTCGATGGCATTGAGCTTTTGCCGTACCGATTTCTTGCGCGCAGCTTGCCCGGGCATGATGAACGTCCGACCTATATAGCGATTCTTCACAAAGCCTTCGCGGAATTTGACGTGCAGATGATTGGCCAACTCCAAAGCCGAGGTTCGACTGGTATCCGGAATAGGAATTACCACGTCAATTCCATGCTCGGGGCGCTCACGCATGATTTTCTCAGCAAGCTTTTCACCCATGCGCAAGCGTGCCTTGTAGACCGAAACCCCATCAATGATCGAATCAGGGCGCGCCAGATAAACATGTTCAAAGATGCACGGCGCATAACGCGGGTGCTCAGCACATTGACGGGTGAACAGTTTGCCCTCCTCCGTGATGTACACCGCCTCACCGGGAGCCAAATCACGAATCAAGGTAAAACCAAGCACATCCAGCGCCACACTTTCAGAGGCGATCATGTACTCGACCCCTTCATCGGTATGACGCTGCCCAAAAACGATCGGCCGAATTGCATTCGGATCACGAAAGCCGACAATTCCATACCCGGTAATCATGGCTACAACAGCATACCCACCCCGACAGCGCGCATGCACGCCGGCAACAGCGGCAAATACATCATCCTCAGTAGGCTGCAATTTATTACGCACAGCCAACTCATGCGCCAGGACGTTGAGCAGCACTTCGGAATCGGAGTTGGTGTTCACATGGCGCAGATCGGACTCATAAATTTCCTTGGCCAGTTGCTCGACATTGGTCAAGTTGCCATTGTGCGCAAGCGTGATGCCGTAGGGTGAGTTGACATAAAAAGGCTGCGCCTCTGCCGAACTGGAGCTTCCGGCCGTGGGATAGCGGACATGACCGATCCCCATCCGACCGACCAGTCGCTGCATGTGTCGTTGCTGAAAGACATCGCGAACCAAACCGTTATCTTTGCGCAAAAATAACCGTCCGGCATTGCTCGTGACGATACCCGCCGCATCCTGTCCACGGTGCTGCAGCACGGTGAGTGCGTCATAGAGTGACTGGTTGACGTTTGATTTTCCGACAATTCCGACGATGCCACACATGTGACGCAACCCCTAAGTTGTAAATCAAGAATTTGCTAGCAACTGTAACCGGCTACTGATGCACATTAGCTTCAGTTCGTGTGGAGGGTTCCAACCGGTGACCAGCTATCAGTCATTTGCAATATGAATGTCTTGGACCAGTCCGCCACCATCAGGAAATGCGGTATCAGGATTGATTTCTGCCACCAGGGGTCCTGCTCGACTACTGGCGCAAGACTGACCAGACCAACCAGCACAACCACCAGCAAAGCGCCGCGCGCAGCACCAAATGCCATGCCCAAAAAGCGATCCGTACCCGACAGACCAGTCACACGGACCAACTCACCAATCAGGTAATTAACCAGCGCGCCCAGCACGAGGGTGGCAATAAAAAGAATGATGCAGGCAGCAATGACCCGGACAGACGGTATCTCGATAAACGCCACCAGATGATCTGCCAGCGCGCCGCCAAACATCCAGGCGATGACGCCGGCGACAATCCAGGTCAGAAGTGAAAGCGCCTCTTTAACGAACCCGCGCCGCAAGCTGATCAGGCAGGAAGTGCAGATGATGCCAACAATGCCCCAATCTACCCAAGTGAATATCACTGTTGCATCCGCCAATCAAAAGGAAAGGCATTCTAACAGAGCGGTCTGACTCGGGTAAGGCGCTGATTAATTGGGCTCTGGTTCAAAACGAACCACAAAGCCGTTGAGGTTTTGCTGACGACCCAACTGATCTCGAAGACGATCGGCTTCCGAACGTTCAACAACCGGCCCGACCAGAACACGATTCTTGCCATCAAAGCTTCGAATATAGGCGTTGTAACCCTTACTGCGCAGCTTTTGCTGCAGCACCTCCGCACTCGATCTGCTGGCAAGACTGGCAAGCTGGACCGACCAGGTCACCGGCAAGTTATTCGCATCCAGACGCGCCTCTGGGGCGTTGGCCGCAGAAGTATCTGCAGCCTCCCTACCTGGGGATGGCTCCAAAGATTCTGGAATACGCTCTGAGACAGTTAGCGGATCCTCAGGCAACGGCTCTGCCTGTGGAACAATAACAGGCTCCAACTCAACCGGAGTCATGGCCGGCGTTTGCGGCATCGAGGGCGCATCCACTACAACCTGTCGAACATCATCTGGGCGGGAAAACAACATTGGCAAGAAAATCACGGCGAGTGCCACCAAGACCAATGCACCGACCATTCGCTGCTTAAGGTTTTTATCCAGTCCTGCCATTTTCAGCTCCCATCAGCGCCAACCAGGCAAGCGCTTCTGCCACGCAATAAAACGATCCGAACACCAGCACTTCATCACCAAACCTGGCTTGATCACACTGAGCACGCAGCGCCTCAGCTACTGTGTCATGCACGCTTACAGCAGCCCCAAACCTTAACAACTCTTCACGCAATTCAAGGGCTGATCGAGATCGGGGGGATGGCAACGTCGTGACGGCCCAATGACTGACTGTTTCATGCAAGGCATCAAGTACACCTACCAAATCCTTGTCACTCAAAAGTCCAAAAACAGCCAGACGCCTTCCGCCATCCGCCCCCTCACTGAAACGCTCAGCAAGAAATTTGGCCGCATGGGGATTATGCCCAACATCCAGCAGTAGCGAGAGCTGCTTGCCTTGATACTCAAGCCTGCATCGCTGCAACCTGCCACTTAATGATGTCCGCTGCAGAGCCAGCGAGTATTGCTCGGGCTGCCAGTTCAACCCAAGCAGACAAAACACCTGCAATGCCAATGCAGCGTTTTCAATCGGTAGATCGAGCAAAGGCATACCTTGCAGATTCCGCTCGCCCCCAGTCCGGTCAACACCGCGCCAATGCCAGCATTGCCCACTGATGACAAAATCAAAATCCCTTCCACGCAGGAAAAACGGCGCCTCCAGCTCGGCCGCGCGCGCATGCAGTACAACTGGAGGATCGGGATCACCGCAAACTACGGGATTACCACGACGAAAAATTCCTGACTTTTCAAAGGCCACACTATCGCGGCTATCACCCAGCCATTCCGCATGATCAAGTCCGATGCTGGTGACCACCGCAACATCCGCATCGAACAAATTGACGGCATCAAGCCGCCCGCCCAGGCCCACCTCCAGCACAACAACATCTAGCTCAGCCTGTTGAAACAACCAAAAAGCTGCCAATGTGCCCATTTCAAAATAGGTAAGCGAAATCTCCCCGCGAGCCTGCTCGACTACCGAGAAGGCACCGCACAGCTCAACGTCTGTAGCCTGAGACCTGTTTAAAACCACGCGCTCGTTGTAATGGAGCAAATGCGGTGATGAATAAACACCTACCCTCAGACCCTGAGCCAGCAGCAATTCCGCAAGAAAGGCACAGGTTGAACCTTTGCCATTTGTACCGGTAACGGTAACCACGCGGGAGGCGGGCTTGCGTAAATCCAGACGGCGAGCCACTTCGCGCACTCGATCAAGGCCCATGTCTATTGCCGTTGGATGCAATTGCTCCAGATAGGCAAGCCAGTCAGCCAGAGTGCGATTGGTCATGCAGTCCGCGCTGGGCTTGGGAGATGCTGCATCTGGGCAAGCAAAGTAGCCAGCCGATCACGTAACTCGCCACGGGCAATGATCATATCGATTGCGCCGTGCTCGATAAGAAACTCGCTGCGCTGAAAGCCTTCAGGCAATTTTTCGCGGACGGTCTGCTCAATGACCCGTGGACCAGCGAAACCAATCAAGGCGCGAGGCTCTGCAATGATGACATCACCGAGCATGGCCAGACTGGCCGATACGCCACCATAGACCGGATCGGTCAGTACAGAGATGAACGGGACGCCCTCCTCTCGCAATCTGGCCAGCACAGCTGAAGTTTTGGCCATTTGCATAAGAGAGATCAACGCCTCCTGCATTCTCGCACCACCCGATGCAGCGAAGCAGATCAACGGACAGCCCTTTTCCAGAGAAACGTTAGCGGCCCGTACGAAGCGCTCACCAACAATCGCGCCCATCGACCCACCCATAAAGCTGAACTCAAAGGCACAAGCAACCACAGGAATACCCTGAAGCAGACCCGACAAAGCAATCAGGGCATCCTTTTCGCCAGTATCCTTCTGCGCCGCTAGCAAGCGATCCTTGTACCTCTTGGTATCGCGGAACTTGAGCCGATCTACCGGCTCAAGTTCCGCGCCAATTTCCTCACGACCCTCGGCATCAAGAAAGATATCAAGGCGCGTCCTGGCATCTATGCGCATGTGGTGGTTGCACTTGGGACACACATCCAGGGTTTTCTCCAGCTCCGGCCGGTAAAGCACAGCGTCACAAGAGGGACACTTGTGCCAAAGGCCTTCAGGCACAGAGCTCTTCTTGACCTCGGAACGCATGATCGAGGGGATCAACTTATCTCTCAACCAGTTGCTCATGCTTTTGTTCTCCAAAATCCGGACTCAGGCAGCTCGTTTTTAAAAGTGTCGAGCCGACCGAAAAATTCATATTCGCCTGCCTGAATAGTCAAGCGGCAGAACTGTAGGTTATGCGCAGCAGGCGCCGGCCTCGAAAACAGAGGTCACCTCCCATCAGTACAGCAGGCTAGCTGACGGAGAAAACAATCACGCCGTCACATGCCTCCTTCTTTGCACGCACTGATAAAGGCGCGAATTTTTACCGCGTCCTTGATGCCCTTGCCAGCTTCGACTCCGCCACTCACATCCACGGCATAAGGCTTTACTTGAGCAATGGCGTTTTTAACATTGGCGCAAGTCAGACCGCCCGCCAATATAACCGGGCGGGACAAGCCCGGCGGAACCAGAGACCAATCAAATGCCTCGCCGGTTCCTCCGGGCACACCGGCAACATAGGTATCAAGCAAAATTCCTGCAGCTTCCGGGTAACTGCCAACTTGGGCGGCAATATCATCACCCGCCTTTACCCTCAAAGCTTTCAGATAGGGTCGATGAAATCCTGCGCAATCTGCGGCCGACTCTTCGCCGTGAAACTGCAACATATCCAGTGGCACGGCATCGAGAATTTCATTGATTTCGCAACGGCTGCTGTTGACCAGCAAACCTACCGTTGTCACAAATGGCGGTAACGCTGCAATGATTTCTCGGGCTTGCTTTAAGCTGACAGCTCGCGGACTTTTTGCATAAAACACCAAGCCGATCGCATCAGCGCCCGCATGGGCAGCGGCCAACGCATCCTCTACTCGAGTTATCCCACAGATTTTAATACGCACCGAAGCCAACTTGAATGATCCAGAAATCCGTTTGATGGTAGCAAAGGCTTTCCGACGAGTCAGCCAGCCTGCAATGACAGTCCGGAAAGAAAATGCGGCCCAATGTAGCGCTCCGGCAACTGAAACTCGGCAGGATATTCAACCTGCACAAGGTAAAGCCCGTAAGGATGGGCCGTAACACCGCCAGTTCGACGAACACCGGTATCAAGCACCTCCTTGGCCCACGCAACCGGTCGATCTCCGCAACCAATACTCATCAGGACGCCTGCCACATTGCGAACCATGTGATGCAGAAATGCATTGGCACGAATATCCAGAACGATAAAGCGTCCATGTTCAATTAATTGCAGGTGATGAATAGTCTTGATCGGGGATTTCGCCTGACATTGCCTTGCACGAAAGGCACTGAAATCGTGGGTCCCTATCAGACAAGCTGCAGCTTCGCGCATTTTCACCACATCAAGAGGACGATGATTCCAGGTGACCTCTTCAGCCATATGCGCAGGCCGGATCTGATCGTTGTAAATGACGTACCGATAGCGCCTGGCCAAAGCACTGAAGCGCGCATCAAAATGCAGCGGCATCGATTGCGCCCAAGTCACACTGATATCCGGGGCAAGATTCATATTGGCCCCCATCACCCAGGCATGCATCGAACGCTCGACCTGAGTATCAAAATGCACGACCTGACCACAGGCATGCACCAGTGCATCGGTTCTGCCTGCACAACTGAGCGTCACCGGAGCCCCGCCAGCAACTTTGGACAAGGCTCTCTCGAGACTCTCCTGAACAGACGGAACACCGGCTATCTGGCGCTGAAATCCACGATATCGGGAGCCTTTGTATTCAACCCCGAGGGCTATCCTGAAAACGCCAGCGGCAGCCTTGTCGGCTGCCGCTGGTGGTAATGCATTAGTCATTGATCAGACCAGTTTACCTATGAGGTCGCGCGCTTCCTGCTGCTGCGCTTCATTCCCTTCGGCAACTACTTCGTCAAGAATGTCTCGTGCACCCTCTGCATCACCCATATCAATATAAGCTCGTGCAAGGTCCAGCTTGGTAGCCGTCTCATCGGTACCTGAGAGGAAGTCGAAATCATCCTCATCTTCAGCGCCAAGTTGTGGCTCGGGCATCAGTTGCTCCTGCGGCTCTTCAATCGATGCAGCCAGCTGATCCAGCTCGCTATGCACTACATCCAGCTGCGCATCAAACTCATCGGCAATGGGTTCAAGAAGCTGATGTTCATCTGCCAAAGAGAGGTCAAAGTCGGAGGTCAATACCTGCTCAGTCTCGGCCTGAAGACTGCTATCCAGTTCGGCTGGAGTGGAGATCACTGGTGCATCAAAAGCGAGATCATCATCCAGATTCAAGGACAACTCAGCGTCGTCTGCCGCCGCTGCGCTGAGTTCACTCTCAAGCTCGAGATTGAAGTCTGAAAGATCATCATCCAGCTTAAGACTTGTTTCAGTTTCCAATGCGCCAGCTTCACCACCCAGCTCATCCAGGCTGAGGTCAAAATCCATGTCATCTGCAGACTTGGTGCTGGCTGCCGGCGTATCCAGATCAAAATCCAACGAGAACTCGTCGAGATTTTCTTCGGCAACAGGAGCAGGACTCTGTATTTCAGCCCCAATATCGCTATCGAGGTCATCCAGACTCAGATCAAAAGAGTTATCCAAATCATCTGACACTGCCAAGGCTGGCTCAGGCTCCAGATCATCCAGCGTGAACTCGCCCAGATCAGCTGGAGCTGTTGCGGCTGCCACTGCAGCAAAACTTGCAGCAGCCATTGCCGGATACTTGGCTTTCACCTGATCAATTTGAGCACTTACGCCGCCGATTTCCTGCAGATCATTTTGCTGACGCTGAAAGCCATCCCGGTCCCCAAGCTCCCCCATCACTTCCAGCAGCTTGAGTTGCAAATCCGTGCGCTGGGGCTCTTCATTAATGGCGTTCTGCAGCAACTCGGAGGCCTGGTTGAACTTGCCATAGGCAATGTAGATTTCAGCCTCGCCCAAGGCATCAGCAGTTTGCGCCTTGACCGGAGCTTCAGCTGTTTCCTCGACAAGGTCATCTAGTCCGGCGAAGCTGTCTTCAGGAATATCCATCTCGGCAGCAAACGTGTTGTCACCAACCACGTCTTCAGCTTGTGACTGTACTTGCGCGTCATCACTGTTTTTCAGTGCATTACGCCGAGAGATCGCCATCAGGGCCAGCAGGAGTACCAGCAAGCCCGCGCCACCAGCGCCCAGCAGAAGCGGATTAGCCATTAATTCATCTACCAGACTGACTGGCGCAGGCGCTTCCTCAACAACGGGCTGAGTGGATATCTGAACAGGCTCGACCACTTCTACAGGTACCGGAGCCGGTGTTGCTGCGGGCTTAGCGACCTCAGGCTCGACTTTTGTGGCGGGGTCTTCGCTGTAATTGAAATCCTTGACGGGCGCTGCTGGCTCTGCAGCCGGCGCTTCGGGCGCAACGCCAACGGGTGCTGCCTGTTCAATCGACGCGACGGGCGGTGTCGCTGTCAATTCAGGCTTGGCTGGCTCAACCGCCGCCGGAGCAGGAGCAGGGACAACTGCAGGAGTGACAACTGCAGATTTGGCTGCAGCCTCAGCTGCCAACTTTTGTTGCGCCGCCAGATCTGCCTGCAACTTGGCCATCTGACTGTCTTTCAACTCTGCCAGTTTCGCCAATTTATCCAGCTGAGTCTGAAGTTCGGTTACACGCCCCTTCATTTCATCAACCTGACGGCGGGAAGTGTCCAGACTTTCCTGTGTTACTGCCAGTTTATCGGCCAGGGCCTTACTGTCCGCACTACTGCCTTTCTCGCTTGCAGAGGCAGATTTCCCAGCATCTGCCGCGACCAGCCGCAAGCTGTCCGTATTTTCAACCTTAGCTGGCGCTGCGCCTACAGCATCGCGCTTGGTGGCATCCAACTGGCGAGTAGCCTCTGGAGCCACATTGCGGCCTTCGCGCCAGGCAGTGTTTTGCTCTGCCACCGCTGT
The DNA here is from genome assembly GCA_035562615.1 of Pseudomonas sp. Classification (GTDB taxonomy): domain Bacteria; phylum Pseudomonadota; class Gammaproteobacteria; order Pseudomonadales; family Pseudomonadaceae; genus Aquipseudomonas. The sequence continues at coordinate 11,035 of DATMWH010000058.1, forward strand.
ATTGGCCTGCGCACGGGATCGGCTATTGATTTGCTCAGCATTCGGCAGGCGAAGCACCTGACCACTTTTGAGACGGTTGATATTGCCGGCAGCAAAAGCATCCGGATTGAGATCCTGGATGGCCAGCATGGTCTGATTAAGCGAACTGCCGCCCTTCACGCGCTGGGCAATTTCCCAAAGGGTATCGCGCTTGACCGTGCGGTATTCACCCTCAAGCGGTTGGGCACTGGCCGCCGCAGGACTTGACTGCGGCCGCACGGGAGCAGCTGCCGTCGAGGAAACCGAGCCCGGCAGTGAACCTACGCGAAAAGGGCCGTCAACGGGCTTGGATTGAGTACGGGCAGGACTGACCGGAACAGCTACCGGAGCAGGAGTCGCTACTGGCAGCCGCGGCGCCGCCGCAACGGCAGTCTCCGGGGAGTACATAGGCGGATCCAGCAGCAAGGTATATTCGCGCAACACGCGCCCGGTCGGCCAGATCACCTCTACCAGAAAGTTCAGATAGGGTTCACGCACCGGCTTGTTGGACGTAACACGCAACACGCTCTTGCCGTTGGGCATGATGACCGGCGTGAACTTCAGATCCGACAGGAAAAAGTCTCGTTCCACTCCGGCTTTACTGAAATCTTCGGGAGAGGCCAGCCGGGGTATGATCTCGCTTTTGTCGAGATCACGAACCTCCAGCAGCTCGATATTGGCATTGAGGGGCTGACTGAGCGACGACTGTAGAGATATCTCTCCGAGCCCCAGCGCATGCGCCATACCGGAAGTCAGCGACGTTGCAGCCGCGATAGCCAGCACCAGTTTGCGAACCCGAATCATAGCGATATCCCTTGTTTTATCTTTTTTGTCTCGACCAGCGAGAGGGTCTGTTGCCACTGTTAGCCCACGCCCGGAAGCGCTTTCCCGTCAACCAGCAACTTGAGCAGTATCGTCAAGCTAGAAAGATTCTTCAAATTTTGAGGTAAGTATCTTTCACAGATAGTGTTTTATCAACTTTTGGCTGACTTTTACAGCCATTGCTTGCGATGCAATTCGCGCATATTTGGAAGCAATGCACAATTCAACACCGGCAGCGCATTCAAAAAAGCAATAAACGGAGGGAGGATATGAACAAAGCCGGGATTACCCCAAGGCTTGTGCGCGATAAAAATCACGCTCCCGCCCAGATTATCCGTGAAGCATTACATTGATAAATACCAGCCCCGAAGGGCGGTATTTATCAGCACGCACCGGAATCAGCGCTCCAGCAATATACGCAGCATACGGCGCAGGGGCTCTGCCGCACCCCACAGCAACTGATCGCCGACGGTGAAAGCACCCAAGTACTGAGAACCCATATTCAGTTTGCGCAGACGACCAACCGGCACACTCAGCGTACCCGTCACGGCAGTTGGTCCGAGCTCACGAATACTCGCTTCGCGATTGTTCGGCACCAGCTTGACCCAGGGATTGTGTTGGCTGATCAACTGTTCGATATCAGCCATCGGCACATCCTTGTTCAGCTTGATGGTCAGCGCCTGGCTGTGGCAGCGCATCGCGCCGATGCGTACGCACAGGCCGTCGACCGGGATCGGGCTCTTGTTGCGACCAAGGATCTTGTTGGTCTCGGCCTGACCTTTCCATTCTTCGCGGCTCTGGCCATTCGGCAATTCCTTGTCGATATAGGGAATCAGGCTGCCGGCCAGCGGCACACCAAAATTGTCCACCGGGAAGCTTTCGCCACGCATGGCTTCGGCGACTTTGCGATCGATGTCGAGGATGGCGCTGGCCGGATTGGCCAAATCGTCCGCCACGGCACCGTGAATGGCACCCATCTGCTTGATCAGCTCACGCATGTTCTGCGCACCAGCACCGGAAGCGGCCTGATAGGTCATGGCACTCATCCACTCGACCAGGCCTGCCTCATACAGACCGCCCAACGCCATCAGCATCAGACTGACCGTACAGTTGCCGCCGATGTAGTTCTTGATCCCGGCATCCAGCGACTGGTCGATCACCTTGCGGTTGACCGGATCCAGCACGATCACCGCGTTATCGGCCATGCGCAGCGCCGAAGCCGCGTCGATCCAGTAGCCATCCCAGCCAGCTTCCAGCAGCTTGGGGAACACCTCGTTGGTGTAGTCGCCGCCCTGACAGGTCAGAATCACATCCAGACCTTTGAGCTCGTCGATGCTATAGGCATCTTTCAGTGGAGCGACGTCCTTGCCTACGTCCGGCCCCTGGCCGCCGACATTTGAAGTGGTGAAGAACACCGGCTCGATCAGGTCGAAATCCCGCTCCTCCAGCATCCGCTGCATGAGCACCGAACCCACCATACCGCGCCAACCGATCAGACCTACGCGCTTCATAGCACTACACCTTCCAAAAGAGAGTCATTCCGCCACTCGCGCAGCGGAGCGAGAGATTACAGACTGCGCAGCGCTTCGACTACTGCATCGCCCATTGCGGCCGTACCGACTTTAGTCTTGCCTTCCGACCAGATATCGCCGGTGCGCAACCCCAGATCCAGCACCTTGCTCACGGCCAGTTCGATGGCATCGGCGGCGGCAACCTGATTGAAGCTGTAACGCAGCAACATCGAGACCGAGAGAATGGTCGCCAACGGGTTGGCAATGCCTTTGCCCGCGATATCCGGTGCCGAACCGTGGCATGGCTCGTACATGCCCTTGTTGTTGGCATCCAGCGACGCCGACGGCAGCATGCCGATCGAACCGGTGAGCATCGAAGCTTCGTCCGAGAGGATGTCGCCGAACATGTTGTCGGTGACCATCACGTCGAACTGCTTGGGCGCCCGCACCAGCTGCATGGCGGCGTTGTCGACGTACATATGGCTCAACTCGACATCCGGGTAATCCTTGGCCACTTCCTCGACCACTGCCCGCCACAACTGGCTGGAGGCCAGCACGTTGGCCTTGTCCACCGAGCACAGCTTCTTGCCGCGCACGCGGGCCATGTCGAAGCCGACCCGGGCAATCCGGCGGATTTCGCTTTCGCTGTACGGCAGCGTGTCGTAGGCCATGCGCTCGCCGTTTTCCAGCACCTTGCTCTCGCGCGGCTGACCGAAATAGATGCCGCCGGTCAGTTCACGCACGATGAGGATATCCAGACCTGCCACCACTTCTGGTTTGAGTGATGAAGCATCAGCCAGTTGCGGATAGAGAATTGCCGGACGCAGGTTGGCGAACAACCCGAGTTGCGAACGGATTTTCAGCAGGCCGCGCTCCGGACGAATGGCCGGATCGATCTTGTCCCACTTGGGGCCACCCACGGCGCCAAGCAGAATGGCATCGGCGGCGCGGGCGCGCGCCAGCGTTTCATCCGCCAGCGGCACGCCGTACTTGTCCACGGCAGCGCCGCCCAGCTCGTCGAAGCTCAGCTCGAAGCCCAAGCTGTACTTGGCGTTCGCCAACTCCAGCACCTTGACCGCCTCGGCCATGATTTCCGGGCCGATACCGTCGCCAGGGAGAATCAGAATCTGCTTGCTCATTGCATTCCTCATTTATTCAGCAAGGCCCGGCATTTTCGTCACCGAACCTCTGTCCGGTGGGTTACGGCCTGCGGCCTAACCCACCCTACTTACTTGATCGCGCCGAACAGCCAGGGGCTATTCTGCTGGTGTTTGGCCTCGAAGGCCTTGATTGCATCGCTGTCCTGCAGGGTCAGGCCGATATCGTCCAGACCATTGAGCAGGCAGTGCTTGCGGAAGGCGTCCACCTCGAAGTGGTAGACCTTGCCATCCGGCCGGGTCACGCTCTGCGCGGCCAGATCGACGGTGAGCTGATAGCCCTCGGTCGCCTCGCACTGCTGGAACAGCTCATCGACTTCTGCATCCTTGAGGATGATCGGCAGCATGCCGTTCTTGAAGCTGTTGTTGAAGAAGATATCGGCGTAGCTCGGCGCGATCACCGCACGGAAACCGTACTCTTCCAGCGCCCAGGGCGCGTGCTCGCGGCTGGAGCCGCAACCGAAGTTCTCCCGCGCCAGCAGCACGCTGGCGCCCTGATAGCGGGGAAAGTTGAGCACGAAATCCTGATTGACCGGGCGCTGCGAGCAATCCTGCCCCGGCTGGCCGACATCCAGATAACGCCACTCGTCGAACAGGTTCTGGCCAAAGCCGGTGCGCTTGATCGACTTCAAAAACTGCTTGGGAATGATCTGATCGGTGTCGACGTTGGCACGATCGAGCGGAGCCACCAGGCCACTGTGTTGGGTAAAGGGTTTCATCTCTCAGCTCCTGCGTTGCTCGCCGTCAATTCGTTGAGTTGGCGCACATCAATAAAACGACCAGTCACCGCAGCGGCCGCAGCCATCGCCGGACTGACCAGATGGGTACGCCCGCCGGTGCCCTGGCGGCCTTCGAAGTTGCGGTTGGAGGTGGACGCGCAATGCTCGCCACTGCCCAGCTTGTCCGGGTTCATCGCCAGGCACATGGAGCAGCCCGGCTCGCGCCATTCGAAACCGGCCTCGATAAAGATCAGGTCCAGACCTTCGGCCTCGGCTTGCGCCTTGACCAGACCGGAACCCGGCACCACCAGCGCCTGCTTGATGGTGCTGGCGACCTTGCGGCCCTTGGCCACATCGGCCGCAGCGCGCAAATCTTCGATGCGCGAGTTGGTGCAGGAGCCGATAAACACCCGATCCAGCTGGATCGAGGTGATCGCCTGGTTGGCGCTCAAGCCCATGTACTTCAAGGCGCGTACGATCGAGTCACGCTTGACCGGGTCAGCCTCGGCGGCCGGATCCGGCACCTGCGCATCCACTGGCAAGACCATCTCGGGTGAGGTGCCCCAGGTCACTTGCGGCTTGATCTGCGCGGCGTCCAGCTCGACCACGGTGTCGAAGTGCGCATCAGCGTCGGACACCAGATCGGCCCAGGCGGCGACCGCCTTATCCCAATCCTCGCCCTTGGGTGCAAAGGTGCGGCCCTTGACGTAGGCGATGGTCTTTTCATCCGCCGCCACCACGCCCACCCGCGCACCGGCTTCGATCGCCATATTGCACAGGGTCATGCGGCCTTCCATCGACAAGTCGCGAATCGCGCTGCCGGCGAATTCCAGGGCATGACCATTGCCGCCGGCGGTACCGATCTTGCCGATAATGGCCAGAACCACGTCCTTGGCAGTCACACCGAAGGGCAACTGACCTTCGACACGCACCTGCATGTTCTTCATCTTCTTGGCCACCAGACACTGGGTGGCGAGCACATGCTCGACCTCCGAGGTGCCGATACCGTGGGCCAGCGCACCAAAAGCGCCGTGGGTCGAGGTGTGCGAGTCGCCGCAGACCACGGTCATCCCCGGCAAGGTCGCGCCCTGCTCCGGGCCGACCACGTGAACGATGCCCTGCCGGCTGTCGTTCATCTTGAATTCGAGAATGCCGAAGTCATCGCAGTTCTCGTCCAGGGTCTGCACCTGCAGACGCGACACTTCGTCGGCGATCGACTCCAGCCCGCCCTGACGCTCGGCCTTGGTGGTCGGCACGTTGTGATCCGGGGTAGCGATGTTGGCGTCGATCCGCCACGGCTTGCGCCCGGCCAGACGCAACCCTTCAAAGGCCTGTGGCGAGGTCACTTCGTGGAGGATGTGCCGGTCGATATAGATCAGCGACGAACCATCATCGCGGCGCTTGACCTCGTGCGCATCCCAGAGCTTGTCGTACAGCGTTTTGCCGGCCATGGGTCATTCCTCATCATCGGGCTGGACTGTGCGGGGTGATGCAAACTTTTGCCCCACTTTTCATAGGGTCGATCCTAAGGAGTAAAAATAAATAACTCCAATTCATTCTTTTTATACTTTGCATAGCAAATTGGAATGCCTGAGATAAACTTCGCCTGCACCCGTTCATCAGCACCCTAGGAGATTGCCGCATGGATCTGGCCAACCTGAATGCCTTTATTGCGATTGCCGAAACTGGCAGTTTTTCACTGGCTGGCGAACGCCTGCATCTGACCCAGCCCGCGGTCAGCAAACGCATTGCCGGGCTGGAACAGCAACTCAAGGTACGCCTGTTTGACCGGCTGGGCCGCGAAATCGGCCTGACTGAAGCGGGTCGCGCGCTACTGCCCAGGGCTTACCAGATTCTCGGGGTGCTGGATGATACCCGTCGGGCGTTGACCAATCTGAGTGGCGAGATCAGCGGACGCCTGACGCTGGCCACCAGCCATCACATCGGCTTGCACCGATTGCCGCCGCTGCTGCGCGCTTTTACCCGCAGCCACCCTGAAGTAGCACTGGACATCCAGTTTCTCGACTCCGAAGTAGCGTATGAGGAAGTCCTGCACGGCCGCGCCGAACTGGCGGTCATCACCCTCGCCCCGGAAACCCGTGAACCCGTGCGTGCGGTCATGGTCTGGGACGATCCGCTGGACTTTGTCGCAGCCCCCGAGCACCCTCTGGCGCGCAGCGGCTCCATCAGCCTGGCCGACGTAGCCCGCCACCCGGCGGTGTTTCCCGGCGGCAATACCTTTACCCACCACATCGTGCGGCGCCTCTTCGAGCGTGAAGGACTGACGCCCAACATCGGCATGAGCACCAACTACCTGGAAACCATCAAGATGATGGTGTCGATCGGCATCGCCTGGAGTGTGCTGCCACGCACCATGCTTGACGACCAAGTCGCCCGCCTGCCCTTGCCGGGCATCCAGCTGGACCGGCAGCTGGGCTACATCCTGCACAGCGAAAGAACCCTGTCCAACGCAGCACGGGCGTTTATGGCGCTGCTGGATAATCAGCGCAAACAAAACGCCTCTGGCAAAGGACTGCTATCGTGAATCTGAACCCGCTCCAGAGCCTCTACCGTGACTGACTCCACACCACCGGGCGAACCGCAGACAGGGACATTTTCAGTGACTGCAGAACAGTCACCGGGAAGCGTCCGTGGCCCGCTGGAGATGATGCATGAGTGGATACAACTGGCACCGCAAGGCATGGCCCTGATCCAGTTTCCGCAGGGTAAAGTGGTTGACGTTAATCCGATTCTGAGTGACCTGCTGGGTTGGCCTGTAACCCAAGTGCTGGGCATGACCACCCGAGCACTGGGTATCTGGGTGGAGCCTAGGCAGCGTGATGAAATCATCGAACGCACCCGGGCAAATCCACAACCGGTGTCCTTTGAGCTGCAACTGCGCAGTCAAAACGGCGCGATTGTTGATGTGCAGATATGGATTCGCTCAACCCGCCTGCAGGATCAGGAATACCTGATCCTGACCGTGGCGGACCAGACTGAAGCCAAACGCACCGAAGCGGCCTTGCGCACCAGTGAGAAAAAATTTGCCCTGGCCTTTCAGCTCACGCCAGACGCGATGACTATCAGTGAGATGGCCACCGGCAAGCTGATCGAGGTCAATGCCAGCTTCGAACGGCAATTCGGCTGGACCTCCGGTGAAGCCATTGGCCAGACCACGTCAGCGTTGAACATCTGGTTCGAAGCAAACGACCGTCAGCGCCTGCTGGATTCTATCCGGAATAAAACGCAGCCAGGAATTGAAGCCAGGGGACGAGCCAAAGATGGCTCCATCCGCCTTTATCAGCTTTTAGCGGAAACCTTTACCCTCGACGGCGCACAGATCCTGGTTGTCACCATGCGGGACATCCACCAGCAGCGCGAACACGAGTTACGACTCAAGGAAAGTGAAGAGCGTCTGAATCAGGCCATGCAGTCTGCGGATCTGGGTTACTGGGATGTGCAGCTCAACCCGCTGGCGTTTTTTGCCTCGGCCCGCGGCGCCTCACTGCATGGCCTTTCTGAACAGCCCATGCATGGTCAGATGAAGGAGTACATGCAGTACGTCGTACCCGCCGACCGGGAGCGCATCGAGCAACATTTCAAGGACTATGCCAGCGGCAAGCTCACCGAACTGCAGATGGTGTATGGCATCCGGATGCCCGATGGCTCACTGCGTCATGTAGAGAGTTCCTCCAGACTCTACCCCAACGTCAACAGCCAGCAGCACCGGATCACCGGGATCTTGCGCGACGTCAGCGAGCGCATTGAATACGAAGAAAAACTCAAGGCCTCCGAGGAGAAGTTCACCACCCTGTTCCAGGGCAGCATGGAAGCCTGCTGCGTGACACGCCCGGAAGACGGTGAGTTTCTCGAGATCAACCAGACATTCAGCGAAATATTTGGCTGGACCGCCGAGGAGATCATCGGCAAGCCGCCGACCGAGTTTGATTTCTGGGTCAACCCCGAGCAGCGCGAGGTCATCCGGGAGGCCATGCTGGCACAGGGTTTTATCCGCAATCACCCACTGCAGTTCCGCCACAAACAGGGTCATGTACTGCACTGCCTGACCTCGGTAAAGCTGCTGCATCTGGGTAACCAATCCGTACTGACGTCAAGCATCCAGGACATCACCGCGCAACTGGAGGCCGAAGCTGCGCTGAAGATCAGTCAGAACAAATTCGCCAAAGCCTTTCACAGCAGCCCGGACTCCATCACCATCACCGACCTGAGCACCACCCGCTACCTGGAAGTCAACGAAGGCTTTACCCGCATCAGCGGCTACAGCGCCCGCGAGGTACTGGGGCATAGCTATCTGGATATCGGCATCTGGAGCTCACAGGACGAGCGTGCCCGCCTGCAGGAGTTAATCAAGAAAGACGGACGGGTGCGCAACGAGGAGGTTCAGGCACGCCGGAAAAACGGCTCGCATCTCTACCTCTCGGTGTCCATGGAACCCTTCGAACTGCATGGCGCGCCCTGCATGCTCACCACCTGCCGGGACATTTCCGACCTGAAGGCGGCCGAAGATCGTATCGAGCACATGGCCTATCACGATCCGCTGACCAATCTGCCCAACCGCAGCCTGCTGACGGACCGGCTGAACCAGCAAATCTCGCTGCTCAAGCGCCATCACCTGCGTGGCGCGTTGATGTTCATGGACCTGGATCATTTCAAGACAATCAACGACTCGCTCGGCCATGCCGCTGGCGATGCCGTACTCAAGATGGTCACGGCACGCCTGGAAAGTGTGGTGCGCGGTGAGGATACGGTGGCACGGCTGGGTGGCGATGAGTTCGTGGTACTGCTCAGCGCGCTGGAAGGCGACCTGGAGAGTGCCAGCCAGCAAGCGCTGGCACTGGCTGAAAAGCTCCGCGCCCTGCTGGCAGAACCGATGCTCTACGACGGCTATCAACTGCATGTCACGCCGAGCATCGGCATCGCGCTGATCCCAGAAGATGGCGAACATCCGTCGGACCTGCTCAAGCACGCCGATATAGCCCTTTACCGGGCCAAGGATGCCGGGCGCAATGCGATCAAGCTGTTCAAGAAAAGCATGCTGGAGCACGCCAACGAACGCCTGCGACTGGAAAACGATCTGCGTCAGGCATTGACGGCCGGACAGTTCGAACTGCACTACCAACCGCAGGTCGACGCCCGCAGCGGCAGGATCATCGGGGCCGAAGCCCTGCTGCGCTGGGAACACCCCACCCTTGGCCGGCAATCGCCGGCGCAGTTCATCCGGGTGCTTGAAGACAGTGGCCAGATTGTCGCGGTAGGCCACTGGGTGCTGGCCGAAGCCTGTCGCGCCTGCGCGGCTTTGCTGCACAAGCAGATGGTCGACCCCCGGCGATTTTGCATGGCGGTGAATATAAGCGCACGGCAATTCGCCCAGTCCGGCTTTGTCGACAGCATTTTCAATACGCTGACCGAGCATGGAATCCCGCCCGGGATGCTCAAGCTGGAAATCACCGAAAGCATTGTGATCAAGGACATGGAAAGCACCATTGCCCGAATGCAGCGACTGAAACAGGGCGGAGTGAACTTCGCCATGGACGATTTCGGCACCGGCTACTCTTCCCTGACCTACCTGAAGCGCCTGCCCGTCGATGTCCTGAAAATCGATCAGTCGTTTATCCGCGACGCCACCCGCGATCCGAACGATGCGCAGATCATCCGTGCGATCGTGGCCATGGCGACCAGCCTGAAACTCGAAACCATCGCCGAAGGGGTGGAATATCAGGAGCAACTGGACTTCCTCATAAAGGAAGGTTGCCACGCCTATCAGGGCTACCTGTTCAGCCCGCCCGTCACGTTTGACGCCGTGTGCGAGCTGCTAGCCAAGCACCGCTAGGCGCTGCCTCTGCAGCAACCCATCGAGCGTCAGGCAATCGGTTTCGGCGCGCACCGCGACAAACAAGTCCGCTGCCTGCGGGTAACTGCGCGCCAGCATTTTCAGCCATTGCTTCAGGCGGCCAGGTGCGTAACGCGGCGCCAGCTTGCTGCGCGCCTGTTGCCAGAAGTCCTCCAGCAACGCGAGGATTTCCGGCCACTGCATGACATCTACCACCTGCCCCGCCTGCTCCGCCGCAATCTGTCGTGCCAGATCCGGGCGCGACAACAATCCACGGCCCAGCATGATGTGCTTGACGCCACTGACCTCGCGGCAGCGCCGCCAGTCTTCCAGCGTCCAGATTTCGCCGTTGGCAAATACCGGCACACTGACCACTTCGGCAACCCGCGCAATCCAGTCCCAGTGGGCGGGCGGCCGATAGCCATCGAGCTTGGTGCGTGCATGCACGACAATCTGCGCAGCCCCGCCCGCCTGCAGCGCACGCGCGCAATCCAGCGCCACAGCGGCACTTTCGTAGCCCAGACGCATCTTGGCCGTGACCGGAATCTGCGCCGGCACTGCCGCACGCACAGCGCAGACAATGGCCTGCAGAAGCTCGGGCTCACGCAGCAGAATCGCCCCGCCGCGCGACTTGTTGACGGTCTTCGCCGGACAGCCGAAATTCAGATCAATCACCGGCGCGCCCAACTCGCAGGCCAGCGCGGCATTTTCGGCCAGGCAGTGCGGATCGGAACCGAGCAACTGCACGCGCACCGGGGTTCCCGCGCGCGTGCGTGCACCACAGGCCAACTCAGGGGCCAACTTGGTGAAACTGGCGACCGGCAACAGCTGACTGTTGACCCGTATGAACTCGGTCACACACCAGTCGATCCCGCCGACCCCGGTCAGCACATCACGCAGGATCTCGTCGACCACGCCTTCCATCGGTGCCAGGGCGATTTGCACGGCTTTAACTCACTTGAGAGCAGATTGAATCGGAAGGCGGAGTTTACTGGAAAGAGTGGGTGTCAGCGGATTGGTAATCCAGTGCTGTATTGATTGACCTTTGCGTCGCGCCAAAACGTAACGCTTTCCTATAATTTCAACTACAGGTTGCGCCTTGCACGGCACCTTACTTTCTCTTTGTTTGCGGTTCGCCGCCCGGCGCAAAGAGAGAGTAAGCAAAGAGAAAGCGCATCCAACATCCGGCCCCGGGCGCTGCGCGCCCGGGGTTCGTTCGCTCCATCGGCGCTCCGGGGGCACGGACTAGGCGTCCCCCTGCGAAGGGCCTTCCATGGCCTGAGGCGGCCCCGCCCATCGCAGCTCTCGCGGCATCCATGCTGCTCAACCCTCTGCACACCGATTCCGCTCACCCTTCTGACGGGACTGTCAGTCCGTGCATGGCTTTGAATCGTAGCCCGGATGCAATCCGGGGATGTTTGGGCCTGAAA
>DATMWH010000059.1:0-17839 GCA_035562615.1 Pseudomonas sp.
GGGCCCGCACAGCCGCCAGGCTTTCGGCCACGTCGGGCTGATCAACAAGTTTGCCTGGGCGGATCCGCAGCGCGAACTGTCAGCCGCCATCCTCACCAGTGGCATTCCGGTGATTGCCCATCACATCCTGCCGCTGGCCAATCTGATCCGCAGCATCGGCAATCTCACACCGCGCTCGCAGGGTCTCCAGCCGCTGGCTCTGCAATTCAAATAAGCGCGAACCGACCGCGAACGGGCGTTTTCACGCTTGATTCGCGGTCTCACGCAAGGTCAGGTACAGGTTGAGCGTGGCCGGATCAGCACCGCGCTGCGTTTGAAAACCCAGCGACTCAGCCAGCTGCTGCATGCGCTTGTTTTCGATCAGCGTTTCGCCATGCAAGCGGGCTATACCGCGCACGCGTGCGTACTCAATCAACTGCTGCAAGAGCATTCGGCCCAGCCCCCTGCCGCTGCAAAGTGAACTGACGACGATGGCAAAGTCGGCTTGCTCATTATCGGCATCGGCACTCAGCCGTGCCTCAGCCAACACCTGCTGATCCGGCCTGCCGGGCTTGCGGATAACCACCAGCGACATTTCGCGGTCATAGTCGATCTGACTGAAACGGGCCAGTTGCAGATGGGTTTGCCCCCGCACCAGGACAAAGAAGCGCATCCGCGAATCTTCCGGCGTCAGGGTTTCAAGCAATTGACCCAGCAACTGCTCGTCTTCCGGGCGGATCGGCCGCAGCAGGAGCTTTTCCCGGCCCCACTTGATCTGCCGCTCCAGCTCCTTGGGATAGGGACTGATGGCAAACCGCTGCGAACCCAGCCGGCGCGTCCGCCCCTCGATCCATACACGCGCCTGTAATGCCAGCACCCCGGCGGTTTCCACGTGCAAGGGGTCCAGATCAATATCCACCACTTCATCGATATCACTGAGCAACTGCGACAACCGCACCAGTGCCATGCTGGCATTGGCCTCCAGTGTGGCGCGTACGGCCGCTGACCCATCCAGGCCGGACTGTTCCTCGCCAAGCCCGCTGCGCAATACCATATCCCTGGCCAGCGTCAGATTCAGCGGCGGCAAGCCGACCACGAATCGGCCGCTGCGGCTGGGCGACAAGGACGATGGGCCCAGATAGATCACCGGCCCGAACAACCGGTCAACCGCCACGCCAATACGCAGCGGCGCCACACCACTGCGCGGCATGCTGCGGCGCAAACGGTAACCCGTCAGGCGAATTCCCGGCCACTGATTGCGCGCCTTCTGACGCAAGCTGCGAATGGCCATGTGGATTTCCGCCGGGGACTGCAGGTTCTTGCTCAAGGTGTCGAAGGGCACCGCATTGGCCAGTACCAGCCCCAGATCAACGGGATAACCGAGCTGGTTGGCTACCTCAATCGCTGCCTCCGCGCTGCCGGCCAGACTGTATTCAACGACCTCGATGCCGAACGCCTGCAGCAACTTGCGGCTCAGCCGCGGCGACAGCAGGCGTGTGCGCGCTTCCAGCCCTTCCGCCACTGCCGCGCGTGCGGTATCCAGATCAATCGAGTAGCCCTCGGGCATCGACGGTGGCATCTGCCTGAGCAACTCGCGGTTGTGATAGAACTTCACCAGACCGACAAACACCGCAACCGCTTGCTCCGGCGAGGTATGACTGAGCAAGCCAAACGCATCGGCGATCTGCTGCGCCGCCTTCATTGAATCGCCACCCACCCAGCAGGAAAAAATATTCTGCGTAGCCGTTTGAGCCGCCAGCCCCACTTCCGTGGCCACATCGCTGCTTGAGGCAAAGGGTGACGGCGAATACACCGTCATCAGCGCATGGGTATTCGGATCGGCCAGCACCAGCTTCAGCACTTTCGCCCAATCCGCCGCGCAGACCGAGGCCGGCAGCGCCAGCGGATTGCCCAGCGGCATTTCGGTGCGCAGCAGCACGGCCAACTGCTGCAAGGTTTCCGGTTCGAGAATGGCCAGTTTGCCTCCACCAGCCCGCAAGACATCAGCAGCGATACCGCCGAGCCCGTTCCCGTTGGCCAGGATGGTCAGGCGGTCACCGACCATCGGTTTGAGACGCGCCATGGCCTGCGCCGCCTCAAAAGCCTCGCCCAGGGTGGCCACCTGCACCCAGCCCGAACGACTGAGCGCTGCGTCATACACCTCATCGGGATCAAACGGCAGATAGGCTGGCCGGGCACTGGCCGAGCGCTTGTTGCGGATCGCCACAATCGGTTTGTTACGGCCGCAGGCGCGGGCTGCCGACATGAACTTGCGCCCGCCTTCGAGGGTGTCGAACTGCACCAGAATGCGGTCGGTGTCGCTGTCCGTGGCGAACCAGTCGAGCGCATCCGCCAGATCCACATCCAGCCCTTCGCCCAGATGGACCACACTGGAGAAACCAATCCCCTTGCTGGTGGCCTGATCCACGATCGCACTGGCAATCGCGGTCGACTGGGTGATCAGGGCAATCCGCCCCGGCAAGATGGCAATCGGCGAGACGCTGGCATTCAACCCGATCGACGGCACCAGCAATCCACCACTGCGCGAGCCCAGCACCCGCAAGGCATAGGGCCGTGCTGCCTGCAGGATGGCCTTGCGGGTCTCGGCGGCCTCACTGGCGGGCAGCCGCTCGCGAATCGAGGGCGCCACAATCACCGCCCGCGTCCCCTGCTCACCCAGTTGCGCGATAATCTCGGCGACGATTTCCAGCCGTGTGCAAATGATTGCCAGCTCCGGAATCACCTCCATTTTGGCCAGCCGCACCCGCGGACCAATCTTGAAACGCGAGCGCTTGCGCGCCGTCACGCGCATCACCGGCCCGTCAAAGCCCCCTTCCTGCAGATTGCGCAGCACGATGTCCTCGTACTGGCCGGGGTGCTCCTTTTCAACGATGACGGCCACCGATTTCGGGCGAAACAGGAAGTCGAGATTGCGGATGGTCATGATCAGCCCGTCTGGAGTCGTTCCTGGTTCACCTTAACCAGCATTGGTGACAAAGCAAGCACAAACCACTGGCAGCGCTGGATCCACAGGTCCAGTCCGGTTGACCACTCACGGGCTTCAGGCGCTTTGGCGCCTCTGACGCTCGCTGCGCCCTTGCAGGCGGTAGAGCCAGGCAAAGCCTTGCTCCCAGAGCCGATGGCCAGACTTCACATTGATATGGCCGGCACCCGGCAGAATGACCAGTTCACTGCCCCAACAGTTGGCCAACCATTGCGCGCGAAGGGGCGTTGCCGCCGGGTCGTTGCTCGAACCGACCAACAGGCTTGGGAATGGCAGCCCCTGAACATTGATGGGCGCAAAATTCTGCAGCGCCTGCGGACAATCCGCACGCTCGACATCTGCCGGCGCCACCAACAAGGCGCCGCGTACTTTGCCCAAACTGCGCACGTCGGCTTGAGCGGCCCAGTGCGCGATGGTGACGCAGCCCAGACTGTGGCCTATGAGAATCACCGGAGCCGGGGCTGCTTCTATGGCGCGTTGCACGGCCGCAATCCAATCGGCTTTCTGCGGCAGCAGCCAGTTTTCCTGCTCAACCCGCGAGGCAGAGGGCAGCACACGCTGCCAGTGCGACTGCCAGTGGGCATCGGGTGAACCTTGCCAGCCAGGAACGATCAGGTAATGCAAAGCTGAATCAGTCATGCGGCTTCTCCGCCCGTGTTGGTTCAGCGGAGTCTATGCACTACCTGTTAGCTCTCAAAAGAATATAAAACTATTTGCTTATTCATTTACACGCAGTAAAAACCAGACCTATTGAAAAGCATTTATATTCTTTTTAGTTCTAGATTTATCAATAAATAGTATTTTTAAGAATTACCAAGCGCGACCTACTATGCGCTCCACGCCGACAGCAAGCCTACCGGCGGCGACGAACTGGAGATGACCATGAGCGCACCGCAAGAGCCAGTCGCGGACGGTCTGGACGACAGCAACACCCTGCGCGAGATTGCCCGCGCACTGCAGGGTCTGCGCTTTGGATCGGTGGAAATCACCGTACACAACAGCCAGATCGTCCAGATCGAACGCAAGGAAAAAATCCGCCTGCAACCGACCCCTGGTCGTCAGGCCTAACAGGCGTTGAAAAACGTAGGCGAGGCAGCCGAGACAAGGCAAAAACGGCCGAAAAAGCGCAGTTTACGCGCTGTAAATGAGCATTTTGAGGCCGTTTTTTACGCCGTATCGGCAACGCAGGTAGTTTTTCAACGGACTGTTAAAGCAAAGCCCGACTGGACCACCAGAGGGCGTGACATAAACCGAGCCAAGCCAAAGAAGAGCCCGACCATGACCACGCACCTCAAGACCGCTCCCCATCTGTGCCGCTGTTGCCAGCGAATGTGTCGCTAGATCCCGCGCAACAGCCTGAACGCAACACCCCCACAGATACAACGTGCCTGACTGGCACGTCGAGGAGATTCGCATGTCCATTCGTACCTTTGCACTGGCCACCCTTGCCAGCGCCCTGTTCGTAACCCCCGCTCTGGCGCAAACCACCCTGCTCAACGTGTCCTATGATCCGACCCGCGAGCTGTATACCGAATACAACGCCGCCTTCAACAAACACTGGACCGCGGCGGGCAACGAAGCCGTCAAGGTTCAGCAATCCCACGGCGGTTCCGGCAAACAGGCCCGTGCCGTGATCGATGGCCTGCAGGCCGACGTGGTGACGCTGGCCCTGGCCGGTGACATCAACGAACTGTACAAGCTCGGCAAGCTGATCCCGGAGAACTGGCAAACCCGCCTGCCTGAGTCGAGCACCCCCTATACCTCGACCATCGTGTTCCTGGTGCGCAAGGGCAACCCCAAAGGCATCAAGGATTGGGGTGATCTGACCAAAGAAGGCGTGGAAGTGATCACGCCAAACCCGAAAACCTCCGGCGGCGCCCGCTGGAACTTCCTCGCTGCCTGGGCCTGGGCCCAGCAGAAGTACGGCAGTGAAGCCAAGGCCCAGGAGTACGTGAAGGCGCTGTACGCGAACGTCCCGGTACTGGACACCGGCGCCCGTGGTTCAACCATCACCTTCGTCAACAACAACATCGGTGACGTGTTGCTGGCCTGGGAAAACGAAGCCTTCCTGGCACTCAAAGAAGAAGGCGGTGCGAACTTCGAAATCGTCGCCCCGAGCCTGTCGATTCTGGCTGAACCGCCGGTGACCGTGGTTGACAAGAACGTCGACAAGCATGGCACGCGCAAGGTGGCTGAAGCCTACCTGCAGTACCTGTACAGCGATGAAGGCCAGAAGATCGCCGCGAAGAACTTCTACCGTCCACGCAACGAGAAAATCGCTGCCGAATACGCCCAGCAGTTCCCGGAGATCAAGCTGGTAACAGTCGACAAGGATTTCGGCGGCTGGAAAACCGCGCAATCGAAGTTCTTCAATGATGGTGGCGTGTTCGACCAGATCTACTCAGCGCAGTAAACGCCTGACATGAACGTAGGATGGGTGGAGGCACAGAGTGCCGATACCCATCACCGCGCGCAGCATGGGTATCGCGGCGCTCAACCCATCCTACACACGAGCAGCCGTAGGGTGGATCACGCTTCACCGATCCACCATCGACCTCCACGAGGGCACCGCTGGTGGAAGCGCAAAGCGACTTCCACCCTACAGCTGACTTGCCCGGTCATTGAGCGCTCCAACGCAGATTAAGGACACACAATGTCACGCCGCATTTCCCCCGTCATACCCGGCTTCGGGCTGACGCTGGGCTACACCCTGGTGTACCTCAGCCTCCTGGTGCTGATCCCCCTGGGCGCCCTGTTTCTCAAGACCAGCGAACTGAGCTGGATGCAGTTCCTGACGGTGATCAGCTCGCCGCGGGTGCTCGCCGCCCTTAAATTGAGTTTCAGCACTGCCCTGTATGCCGCTCTGCTCAATGGCCTGATTGGCACACTGCTGGCCTGGGTGCTGGTGCGCTACACCTTCCCCGGCCGCAAGATCATCGACGCCATGATCGACCTGCCGTTTGCCCTGCCCACCGCCGTGGCCGGTATCGCCCTCACCGCCCTGTATGCCCCCAGCGGGCTGGTGGGTCAGTTTGCTACCGACCTCGGTTTCAAGATCGCCTATACCCCGCTGGGCATCACCCTGGCGCTGACCTTCGTCACCCTGCCCTTCGTGGTGCGCACCGTGCAGCCGGTACTGGCCGACATCCCGCGTGAAGTCGAAGAGGCCGCTGCCTGCCTAGGCGCCAACCCGCTGCAAGTGTTCCGCCACGTACTGGTGCCTGCACTGCTACCGGCCTGGCTGACCGGTTTTGCGCTGGCCTTTGCCCGCGGCGTTGGCGAATACGGTTCGGTGATCTTCATCGCCGGCAACATGCCGATGAAAACCGAAATCCTGCCGCTGCTGATCATGGTCAAGCTCGACCAGTACGACTACACCGGCGCCACCAGCATCGGTGTGCTGATGCTGGTGGTGTCCTTCATCCTGCTGCTGCTGATCAACCTGCTGCAGCGCCGCATCGAAACCCCTTGAGGAGGCTGGTATGACTACTGCAACCCTGACTGCCAGCGCTGCGGCCAACCAAGCCCGTCGTGGCAACATCATCGCCCGCCGCGCACTGATCGCCAGCGCCTGGCTGGCCTTCGCGCTGTTTCTGTTGCTGCCGCTGTATATCGTGCTGCACGAAGCCCTGCAGAAGGGCTTTGGCACCTTCTTCAGCGCCATCCTTGAGCCGGACACTATCTCAGCGCTGAAACTTACCCTGCTCGCCGTCGGCATTTCAGTGCCGCTGAACCTGGTGTTTGGCGTGTCCGCCGCCTGGTGCGTAAGCAAGTATGAGTTTCGCGGCAAGAGCATCCTGGTGACCCTGATCGACCTGCCGTTTTCGGTGTCGCCGGTGATTGCCGGTCTGATCTACGTGCTGCTGTTCGGCGCGCAGGGCTACTTCGGTCCCTGGCTGCAGGAGCGCGACATCCAGATCATCTTTGCCGTACCCGGCATCGTGCTGGCAACCATCTTCGTCACCGTCCCTTTTGTTGCCCGTGAATTGATTCCACTGATGCAGGAACAGGGCACCCAGGAAGAAGAAGCTGCGCGCTTGCTGGGGGCCAACGGCTGGCAGATGTTCTGGCATGTCACCCTGCCGAATATCAAATGGGGCCTGATCTACGGCGTGGTGTTGTGTACGGCGCGGGCCATGGGCGAATTTGGCGCCGTGTCAGTCGTCTCCGGGCACATTCGTGGTCTGACCAACACCTTGCCGCTGCAAGTTGAAATTCTCTACAACGAATACAACCACGTCGCTGCCTTCAGCGTCGCCAGCCTGCTGCTGATCCTGGCGCTGTTCATCCTGCTGCTCAAGCAGTGGAGCGAAGAACGTTTGTCCCGCCTGAAAGCTGCAGGCGACGAGGAGTAAATAATGGCCATGTCCCAGATACGTGTTGCATGGGTCACCCCCTCTCCCGCTTGCGGGAGAGGGCTGGGGAGAGGGGCTGTAGCGGGACTGACGCAGTGCCCCCCTCTCCCTAACCCTCTCCCCAAAGGGGCGAGGGAATCACCAGCCATACCGCCAGTTTTCGCACTATTGACGCAAAACATAACTGCTACAGAGCCTGAACAATGAGCATCGAAGTCCGCAATATCAGCAAGAATTTCAATGCGTTCCGCGCACTGGACAAGATCAATCTGGATATCCGCAGCGGCGAACTGGTGGCCCTGTTAGGCCCGTCCGGCTGTGGCAAGACCACCCTGCTGCGCATCATCGCCGGGCTGGAAACACCTGACGCCGGCAACATTGTTTTCCATGGCGAAGACGTGTCCGGGCATGACGTGCGCAACCGCAACGTCGGCTTCGTGTTCCAGCACTACGCCCTGTTCCGCCACATGACAGTATTCGACAACGTGGCCTTCGGCCTGCGCATGAAGGCGAAAAAGGAACGCCCCAGCGAAAAAGTGATTGCCGAACGCGTGCATGAACTGCTCAACATGGTGCAGCTCGACTGGCTGTCTGACCGCTACCCTGAGCAACTCTCCGGCGGCCAGCGTCAGCGTATCGCCCTCGCCCGCGCGCTGGCTGTGCAACCGAAAGTGCTGCTGCTCGACGAACCCTTTGGCGCGCTGGACGCCAAGGTGCGCAAGGAACTGCGTCGCTGGCTGGCGCGCCTGCACGAGGAAATCCATCTCACCAGCGTGTTCGTCACCCACGACCAGGAAGAAGCCATGGAAGTGGCCGACCGCATCGTGGTAATGAACAAAGGCGTGATCGAACAGATCGGCGCACCCGGCGAGGTGTACGAGCAGCCGGCGAGCGACTTTGTCTACCACTTCCTCGGCGACTCCAACCGCCTGCATCTGGGCGACAACCAGCACATTCTGTTTCGCCCGCATGAAGTGTCGCTGTCGCGCAGCGAACTGGCCGACCACCGGCTGGCCGAAGTGCGCGACATCCGCCCGCTCGGCGCCATCACCCGGGTGACGCTCAAGGTCAGGGATCAGGACGAACTGATCGAAGCCGAAGTGGTCAAGGATCACGACAGTCTGACCGGCCTGATCCGTGGCGAGAGCCTGTTCTTCAAACCAAGGCCAAGTGTGTTTGCTTGATCTGCGTCATCCAACTGTCGCATCAGGCTGTTAAGGTCGCGAGGATGTTGAATTGTATCTGCATCAATTTTTCCCACTTCGACCCAACACTCGGCTATAAATGACTGGTCGTTGAATCGCACAACACTCGTTCAGACGACCTGCTGCCAGAGTCGCTGCAGTCATCCCACACAAGGAGCGCCACCCAACATGAATATCTCACGCCAAATGCTCACAGCTATCGCCCTGAGCACGCTGCTGCTTGCCGGTTGTACGTCTCAAGTCACACAGCAAGATCAGTTTTCGGGTTTTTTGCCCAGCTATGACGGCTTGCAGGAAGCCACCACCGCCAGCGGCGCAAAAGTCATGCGCTGGCAGGCCACGGGCTTCAACCCAAGTGCTTATGACACCGTGGTATTCAAGGGTCTGCAGCAGTATCCGGCGCCCAAGCCGGATGAGCGCGTCAACCTGCAAACCCTGCAGCAGATCCAGAGCTATGCCAACGCCAGCGTGAAGAACGCGCTGTCCGAGCATTTCAATGTCGTTTCCAGTGTCGGGGCTGCACCTAAAGGTTCCCGTGTACTGATCCTCAACGCAGCCATGACCGGCGTTTCGGCCGCCAATGAAGGCATGCAGTGGTACAACGTGATCCCGTTGTCGGCTGTGGTCTCGGGCGTCCAGGTGGCTACCGGGACGCGTGACCAGGACACCCAACTGTTTATCGAGGCAGACCTGGTCGATGCTGCCAGCGGCTTGCCTGTAGCCAAAGTGGTGCGCAAGGTGTTCGGCAAACAACTGGATAACGACAAGGAAGCCATTACGGCAGATGACTTCAAGCAAGCCATCAACGGCGTGGCCAGTGACTTGAAAGCTTCGATGAAGTAACCCACGGCAAGCTGCTGCCAGTCTGCCCGGCGGCAGGCTGGCAGGGTTGGACAACCACTCTTCGCCGCCCTGCGCCGCCGATAGTCACCGCGAGTGTGTCATTGGCCGTGATCTGCTGAAACTCGGCGCTTTTACCCTAGGCTGAATGCTATCCAGCCAAGCCATCTCCGGTAATCTTCCAGACAGTTTTGCACTACTACCGGGCCTTTGCCCGGCTGCGGCGCCTGACTTTTCTGTCCAGTCTCAACGGAGCCAGCATTCGCCATGAACCTTGATGCCAAGCCGACCCAGCAGTCCCGCCAGCCGCGTGTGGTGATCATTGGCGCCGGCATGTCCGGCATGGTCATGGGCATCAAATTGCTCGCCGCCGGCAACCGCAACTTCTGCATCTACGAAAAGGCCGAACGGGTCGGCGGCACCTGGCGCGAAAACACCTACCCGAATGTCGCCTGCGATGTTCCGGCGCAGAGCTATGCCTATTCCTTCGACCCCAATCCGGACTGGAACTTCCGCTTTGGTCGTGGCGAAGAAATCCAGCGTTATTTCGAGCGTTGCGAGCGCAAGTACGGCCTCACCCCTTTCATCCGTTTCAACACGCCGATCGCCTCCGCGCGCTGGGAAAACGGCCAGTGGCAAATCCGCACCGCCAGCGGCGAAGAAGATCAGGCCGACGTGCTGGTCTCCGCCACCGGCGCACTGCACGAGCCACGCTATCCGCAAATTAGCGGCGCGGATTCGTTTGCCGGCGCGGCGTTTCATACCGCACGCTGGGATCACACCGTGGATATCCGCAACCAGCGGGTGGGCATCATCGGTACCGGTTCCACGGCAGCGCAGATTGTTCCGGGTATCGTCGACAAGGCTGGCGAAGTCAAATTGCTGCAGCGCACTGCGCAGTGGGTACTGAGCGTGCCGGACAAGAAATTCAGCCGTCGCCACAAGGACCGTCACCGCCGCCTCGTCTGGCTGGCCAAATTCAAACACTGGTTCGGCCTGCACCTGTTCCATGCCCTGTTCGGCAGCGCCACCCGCGGCAACCCGTTGACCCTGCGGCTGCTCAACCATTTCGTAAAGGCCAACCTGCAAACCCTGCGCGACCCGCAGCTGCGCCGCAAGATGACCCCTGACTACCCGCCGGCGTGCAAGCGCCTGATCATTTCCGAAGACTTCTACCCGGCGATCCAGAAGGACAACGTAGAGGTCATCACCGACGCCATCGAGTGCATCGTCCCCGAGGGCATCAAACTGGCCAGCGGCCGGGTAGTCGAACTGGACGTGCTGGTCTACTCCACCGGCTTCATCCCCTATTACAACCCGGTCGCGATCACCGGTGAAAATGGCCTGACGCTGGCAGAGCGCATGCAAGGCAGCCCGATCAGTTATCGCACCATCGGCGTGCCGGGCTTTCCCAATTACTTCTCGCTGTTTGGCCCGTACAGCCCGATCGGCAACAACTCGATCATCCAGAACTCGGAGATTCAGGCTGACTATGTCATGCAGTGCCTGCAGATGATTGCCAGCGGCAAGGTCAAGAGTCTCAACCCCAAGCTGGATGTCGCGCTCAAACTCAAGGACGAGATGCGCAAAGGCATGCAGGGCACCGTCTGGACCAGCGGCTGCCAGAGTTGGTACCTGGATGCCAACGGCGACCCGATCGTCTACCCCTTCGGCATTGCCCACTTCAGCCGCGAAATGCGCACGCCGCGCCTGGAAGAGTTCGAGCTGGGCTGACGGGAGCGTTGCACTTGGCAGGCGACTCGGGTAGACAGACGCTAACGCAAAGCGCAGCAGGAAGATCCGTCACCTTGAGAATTCTGAAAGCCGTACTGCTCCTGCTGTTGTCCAGCGCTCCGGCCGTTGCTCAACCATACAAGGTTTGCACCAACGACTGGCCGCCTTTCACCATGATGGAGAATGGCGAAGTTCGTGGCATCGATGCCGACCTGCTGGGGCTGGTGCTGACCAATCTGGGGGTCAGCTATGAAATCAGCCTGGAGCCCTGGAAGCGCTGCCTGTACCGGATGAACAACAACGATCTGGATATTCTGCTCGACGCGTTCTATAGCGAGGAACGCGCCCAGATCATGATCTATCCCAGCGAGCCCACGGTAGAAACCAGTCTGGTGCTGTTCTATGCCAAAGCCCGCCCGTACAGCGTCAATTCGGTGGCCAGCCTGAGCGGCTTGCGTGTGGGCACTGAGCCCGGCTATGCCTATGCCAACGATGAGTTCATGAGCGGCAGTCATTTTGTCCGCGAAGATGCGCCAAGCCTTGAAGCCAATTTTGGCAAGCTGATGCGCGGGCGCGTTGATCTGGTGATTACCGACCGCATTGTCGGGCTATACACCGCCAAGACCCTGGGCATCGAATCGCAGATCGACTACAACCCGCAATCGCTGTTCAAGAATGACTCGGTGTATGCACTGATTCATCGCCAGTCAAAACTCGCGCAAAGAGCGGCTGAATTTGACGCCGAACTCAAGCGCGTCAAAGCCAGCCCCGAGTACCAGAAAATCCTCCAGCGCTATCACTACGTACCGGCGAAGAAAGCCGGTGCTGCAGCTGAATCAGCGACCAATCCAGCACAGCTTCCCTGATCCGGAGCCCACGCATGCTTTCACGCCGCTCCTTTGTCTTTGCCGGTGCCGCACTGGCCGGTGCCGCCGTGATGGCCAGACCTGGGGATCAGGGTGGCGGCCATGACGACTATTTCGCCCGACTGAATCAGACCCTGCGCCGCCATGGCATTGATCGCCCGGTGCTGGTGATCGACCTTGACCGCCTCGACCGCAATATCGACCGGGTGGTGAAATCGGCCGCCCTTGCACCAGCCAAGACCTGGCGCGTGGTGGTCAAATCGCTGCCCAGCCCAGAGTTGGTCGACTACGTGGCCCGGCGCGCCAAAACCCAAGCCTTGATGTGCTTTCACCGCCCCTTTATCGAAGCCATGGCCCGCCTGCGTCCGCAATCCGAGATTCTGCTGGGCAAGCCGATGCCGGTCAGCGCCGCCCGGCACTTCTACGCCAACCACCGGGGTGAGTTTGATCCGGCCAGCCAACTGCAATGGCTGATCGATACCGATGCCCGGCTCGCGCAATACCTGGAACTGGCAAGAGAACTGGGACTCAGGTTGCGCATCAATCTGGAAATCGACGTCGGCCTGCGCCGTGGCGGCTTTGCCGGCCCCGAAGCCCTGCAGGCCGTGCTAAGCAGCATTCGCGACAACCCGCAGCACCTCGAATTCGCCGGCTTCATGGGCTACGACGCACACCTGATGGGCCTGCCGGGCTTTCTGGTGCCGCGCGAACTGGCGCAGGTCAAGGCGCGCTATGCGGCCTGCAAGGACTACCTGAAAACGCAGTTTCCAGAACTGTTCAATCAGCAGCTCTGCTTCAACGGCGCCGGCAGTCCGACCTTCCGCCATTACGATGGCGACGACCTGCTCAACGACATTTCCGCCGGCTCCTGCCTGATGAAGCCGACCCATTACGACCTGCCGATCCTGCAAGACTTCGAAGCCAGTGCCTTTATCGCCACGCCCGTGCTCAAGCGCCTGCAGGGCGGCCGTCTGCCGGCCATGGACGGCCTCGGCCCGCTGTTGCGGGCGTGGGATCCGAATCAGGCACAGATCTACTTTGCCTACGGTGGCAACTGGCTGGCCGTGCCTGAATCACCACCCGGCCTGAGCCCGAACTTTGCCTACGTCAGTTCCAACCAGCAGGGTTTCAACGCCTCGGACTCGGTGGACATCGGCGTGGATGACTTCATGTTCCTGCGTCCGACCCAGAGCGAAGCCGTACTGCTGCAGTTCGGCGATCTGCTCGCGGTGCGCGGCGAGCAGATCGAAGCACGCTGGCCGGTTCTGCCGGTGGGGATATAAGCAGCTGTCGCCAGGAATGCGGCGGCCGACCGCTTCACTATGCTGAGTCAGACACATGAACAGACCGACTTTGCAGCTCTCGTAGGGTGGGTTAGGCCGCAGGCCGTAACCCACCAACCGGCCGTGAGGCCGGCAGGAACGATGCCTTTCTGCATCGATGGTGGGTTACGCCGCTTAGCGGCTAACCCACCCTACAAGAGCCCCCGCGCCGCCAGCACTTCAACAGGAGACCCTTTCTTGAGCCTTGATGACCGCAGTACCCGCTTCCTCGACATCAGCCCTTACGTGAGCCTGCCCACCGACCTGCAGGCACCACTGCAGGGCGATATTCGCGCCGATGTGGTGATTGTCGGCGGCGGCTTCACTGGCCTGTCCACGGCGCTGGCCCTGCACAAGGCGGGTGTCAGTGCGGTGGTACTGGAGCGCAGCTTCTGCGGCTATGGCGCCAGTGGGCGCAATGCCGGCCACCTGACACCGACCATCTGCAAGGATCTGCCGACCGCCAACCTGCTGTTCGGCGCCGAGACTGCAGCCAAGCTGGTGCGGTTTGCCGATTACTGCGTGGAAAGTGCCGAGCACCTGTTCGCGGAATACGGCATCGACTGCGACTACCAGCAGAGCGGCAACATCATGACCGTGGTGCATCCCTCCCAAGAGGCACGCTTGCGCAAGGCTACCGCGTCGGCACGCGCGCTGGGGGCCAGGATGCATTTCATCGAACCGGGCGAAATGCGCGAGCGCGGTCTGCCCAAAGCCTTTCTCTGCGGCTCGCTGGAAGAAGCTGGCGGCACCCTGCACCCGGGCAAGTTCATCCTCGGCCTGCGCCAGGCAGCGCTGCAGCGAGGCATCCGCATCTACGAGCAGACCTCGGTGGACCGCATCCAACACGGCAAGCCGCTGCGGGTGATGACCCCCTGCGGCAGCGTCAGCGCCGACAAGCTGCTGATGGCCAGCAACGCCTACACCCCCGAGATCGGCAAGCCCGGCGAGCGCATCGTGCCGCTGCACGTCACCCTGTTCGAGACCGAGCCGCTGAGCGACGAGCAACTGGCGGCCATCGGCGGCTGGCAGGGCCGCGAAGGCATCTACACCGCCCACGAAAGCATGGAGAGTTACCGCCTCACCGCCCAGCGCACCATTATCGGCGGCTCAAAGAACGTGCAGTACTTCTACGATTGCCAGCCACGTCGCCACGGCGGCGAAGCGGATGCCAGCAAGATGAGCGTGATCAACGCCTTCCGCGAACGCTTCCCGGCGCTTGCCACATTGCCGATCGCCCACAGCTGGGCCGGCTGGATTGGCATGACGATGAATTTCCTGCCCATCGTCGGCCGTTCGCCGGAACACGAAAGCTATTACTACAGCGTCGGTTACAACGGTCACGGCGTGGCCCAAGCCTCAAGCATGGGCAGCCTGCTCGCCGACCAGATGCTCGGCAAAGCCAACCCCTGGCACGAGATCATCTGCCGCAAGCCGGTGTACTTGCCAACCGGGCCGCTGCGCTGGATGGCGGTGAAGGGGCTGCTGGGCGTCGTCAATGGCATTGACCGGCACATCGATCGCAAGATCCGCCGCGAAGGCATAGGGCTCATCTGAGCCTGAGCGGGCAATCAGCAGGCACTCACGACAAGGAATCACGCATGTCCAAAGTCATACTGGTCACTGGTGCATCGAACGGCTTTGGCCAACTGATCGCCACCCATCTGGCCGCGCAGGGTCACCGCGTCTTCGGCACCAGCCGCCGGCCTCTGCCGGATCAGGGCCGGGTACGCATGCTGGTGCTGGATGTGACCGACGAGGCGCTGGTCGAACAGGCCGTGGCTCAGGTCATCAGCGAAGCCGGACGGATCGACGTGCTGATCAACAACGCCGGGGTCGGCCTCTGTGGTGCGGTGGAGGACACCACACTGGCAGAAGCCCAGTGGCAGATGGACACCAATTTCTTCGGCACGGTGCGCATGATTCGCGCCGTGCTGCCGCAGATGCGTCGACAAGGCCGCGGACGGATCATCACTGTCAGTTCACTGGCAGGGCTGGCCGGCCTGCCCTATCAGCCCTATTACAGCGCCAGCAAATATGCGCTTGAAGGCCTGCATGAAGCCCTGCGGCTGGAGCTGAGCGGCAGCGGTATCGACGCTACCTGCGTCAATCCCGGTGATTTCAGAACCGGCTTCACCGATGCCCGGGTGTTCACCCAACAGGCCCGCAGCGGCCATCACGCCGCGCAACTGGCCACCACCCTGGCCATCTTCGAGCGTGACGAGGCGCGTGGCGACAACCCGCAAGCCGTGGCCGAACTGGTGGCCCGGCTGGTCGAACAAGACGCGCTGGCTGTGCGTTATCCGGTCGGCCCATGGGCACAGCGTGCCGGAATCTTCGCCAAACGGCTGATGCCAGCCCGCTGGTTCGAGTGGCTGATCAAGCGCAGTTATTCAATCCGCTGACTGAGGGTGGGCTTCAGCCCATTGTTGGCAGGACTCGGTGGGCTGAAGCTCACCCTGCAACTTGATTTTCGTAGGTTGGGTTAGGCCACAGGCCGTAACCCAACAACCGCCACGCGAGACGGGCAAGGGCGATGCCTCTGGCATCGATGGTGGGTTACGCCGGGCGTCGCTACGCCGCGCGTCGCTACGCCGCTGGCGGCTGACCCACCCTACAAAATCAAGACATTTACGGGCCCGTCAGAAAAACGCAACGCTCTCGCCCTGGCGGTCAAAGGCAATAAAGTTGCCGATGCTGCCGGTCTCGATGGCACCCACCATCATTTTCAGCGGCTGCTCGGCTTCATCCGAGCTTGGTGCATGTCCACCCCGGCCGGAGAGCCCGGCAGCGAACACCAGATCCCACTGCATCTGGGTGCGTTCAGACTCGGCGCGCAAGCTGGCAAAGTCCGCCACTTCCGCCGGCAACTTGTCCACGCACAATACCGGGCGCAGCGAACCGCCCTGCCCCTGGGCATGCCGCTGCTTTTCGCTTTCCGTTGCATCCTCGGGCAACTCGGCAGACACAAACACAAACAGCAGACGCTGGGGTTCGCTCTGGGCTCTGGCCGCGCTGAGCAGATCGTTGAAACACTGGATATCCATGATGATTTCCCGCTGATGAGGTACGCCTATTCCGGCCAGTACTCTGCGTGACTGCCGGCGGCTTGCCAATATCTCCAAAGGCATAGAGCCTTTCAGGCCTGGCGCAGGGTGAAACGCGGAAACAGCTGCTCAAGATAGGCCCAGAGTGCACCGGCTTCGGCCGGACTGATGGCGGCGCCCAGTGCGGGATCGAGCATCTGCGCGCTGCGCACCTGCTGCACCACAAAGTGCTGCACGCCCATTCCGGCCAGTCGCTCGGCCAGGCGTTGCAGGCGTCGGCAATCGGTGAGTTGCCAATGCACGGTGGTCCGGCATTCGTAGTCCACGCCGCTGTCGAGCAGCCATTCGAGGCTCTGCCAGTTGGCCCGGCCACTGTCAGTGACGCCGGTGATCAGGGCCGTTTCTTCTTCCAGCGCCTTGACGTCGAAACCAACCCAGTCCGAGAGCGGCAATACCCGCTTGAAGGCCGACGGCTTGATTCCGGCGCTGTGCAAGCCGACCTTGAAACCCAGCGCACGCACCTCGTGCATGGCCGCCGGCAAGCCCGGCTGCAAAGTAGCCTCGCCGCCGCTGAAGACCACGGCATCAAGCAGACCCTGACGACGCCGGAGAAACGCCCGCACCTCAGCCCACGGCACTTCCTGCTCGCCACGCGGGCAGAGCAGCGCCGGGTTATGGCAATAGCGGCAGCGCCAGGCACAGCCCTGACAGAACAGCACGCAGGCCAGCTGCCCGGGATAGTCCAGGGTGGTCAGCGGCACCATGCCGCCGACCCTGAGTGGCTGAAGCACCTCGATCAGCGACCGGCAGGTGTTTCACTGAAGTGCAGGCGCTCGTGATGCTCGGACTGTTTGCCCGGATTGAACGCGCTGACCGGACGGTGATAGCCCATCACCCGTGTCCACACTTCACAGCGTTGACGTTGCTGTTGCGGCAGTTGCTCGACAGCTGATTGTTCTAGGGAAAGTTGCATGGTGTTACTCCTTGCGTGGTTGAAAATCGGGTGATCCCTTGCAGACAAACCGTAGGATGCGGTTGAGCGCAGCGATACCCATCACTGCGAGTGCTGCGCCCAGACAGATTGTCCGGTGATCTTTGATGGGTATCGCTGCGCTCAACCCATCCTACAAAGCTGCGAACCCGTCGGTGGACAAGCCGCAAGCGGCGTTTTCCACCCTACAAAATCAGGCACAACTGGCGGTTGCGCAGGCCTGCTTCTGCAACAGCACTTCATCGCACTTGGGGCAGAACTCGTGTTCGCCATCCAGATAACCGTGCACCGGGCAGATCGAGAAAGTCGGGGTGATCGTCAGGTACGGCAGGCGAAAGCGGCTCAGGGCTTTGCGCACCAGGTTCTTGCAGGCCTGGGTCGAGGAAATCCGCTCGGCCATGTACAGATGCAAGACGGTGCCGCCGGTGTATTTGCACTGCAGCTCATCCTGCAGCTCCAGCGCCTCGAACGGATCATCGGTAAAACCGACCGGCAA
>DATMWH010000060.1:0-3880 GCA_035562615.1 Pseudomonas sp.
ATTACATAGACGTAGTAGTGGTCGCGGCGTCCCATCGTTGCAGGCAGGTGAATGTGCTGACCGAGATCATAGAGCACTGCGCCGCAACCAGTTCAAAAGCTTTCGCGTATAAACTGCACAGACCATTAACCCATCAGGAGTAACCATGGCCAATGAATCCATTTCAATCTCAGGCCCCGTCGATGTTTCATCGGACTCAAAGCAGGCGGTTGCCTTTGAGCTCATGAAACACATTTCCGGCTGTGAAAACGCCGACGGCGAAAAAACAAAAACCCGCGCCTACTGGCTGACGCTTTATCGTCAATGCTACAAGGCCACATCGGGCGCCTCACTGGAGCGAATTCTCCAGGATGACTGATTCAGCACAAGCTGAACCCAGAGGATCATCAATGACTCGCTGCCGCGTCGGTGCCGAGCCTTCCCGCTGGCTAAAGAGAAATCGAAATCGGTGCTCAACGTAATCGGCTTTGTGATGTAATCCGGGCTTTCCTGTCAAACATAAGCCTATGACCCGCGCACCGCTTCCCGCCTCCTTCTTTGGCATCGTTCTCGGCCTTGCCGGCCTTGGCCAGGCATGGCGCATCGCAAGCACCCTCTGGGGCGTTCCGGCGCTCATCGGTGAAGCGGTGTTGCTGTTCGCCGGGCTGATCTGGGCCGCCTTGCTGCTCAGTTATCTGGCGCAGGCGGTACGTCATCCCGCCATCGCCCGCAACGAATTCCAGCATCCGGTACAGGGCAGCACGCCAGCGCTGCTCGCCGTTTCAACGCTGCTGATCGTTCTCGCTGTGCTGCCGTATTCACGCACCACGGCCTGGATCTTGGCCGCAGCCGGCATCGGCTGGCATCTGGCGTTTTCGCTTTGGCACACGGGAGCGCTTTGGCAGGGCGGACGAGATGCGCTGGATACCGCGCCCACGCTTTACCTGCCCAGCGTTGCAGGCAACTTCACCAGCGCGGCGGCGCT
This sequence comes from Pseudomonas sp., assembly GCA_035562615.1. Taxonomy (GTDB): domain Bacteria; phylum Pseudomonadota; class Gammaproteobacteria; order Pseudomonadales; family Pseudomonadaceae; genus Aquipseudomonas. Next base: position 965 of record DATMWH010000060.1, read on the forward strand.
CGGCGCATTGGGATACGCCGACTGGGGCTGGCTGTTTCTGGGTGCGGGACTTTTCTCCTGGCTGGCCCTCGAATCGCTGATCATCCAGCGCTTGTGGCAGCCCAAAGCGATGCCGGCTGCCCAACGCCCGCTGATTGGCATCCAGTTTGCGCCGCCCGTAGTTTGCGCCATGGCCTGGTTGATTCTCGTACCGGGCAGCGCAGATCACTGGCTGCTGATGCTCTGGGGCTATGGACTGTTTCAGTTACTACTGGGCATCCGCCTCGGCGCATGGCTGGGAGAACAACCGTTCGCACCGTCCTACTGGGCCTACACCTTCGGCGTTGCGGCGGCCACGGTCAGCGGGCTAAAACTGGCGCTCGCCGGTGTTCCCGCCGCGCAGACACTGGCGATCCCGGTGTTTGTCGGAGCGAATCTGTTCATTGGCTATCTGGCCCTGCGTACGGCGCATCTTTTCTTTACGCGCAGGTTGTTACCGAAACAGCCGGCATGATTGGGGGTGCGCATTCGATGCTGATGGTCAGCCCTTTCCTATGTCATTGACTGTTAACGCTTTTTCAAACAGACTTCCGTATGTCATTTCAACATCCCGTGAATGAGAACAGACCCTAGCAGCGCAGAATCCACAAGAGCCCACTGCTCCTTTTCTGACATCTTATTGAAGACGTGACTGATCTTGACCCAAATCAACTTATCTTTCTGGAGTTGATGGGGGAAGCATCGCCAACGCCGTACCTGAAAGTGAGCACGGGCCACATCGGGAGCACTCGAAGTAGTATCTATCGTGCTACAGATGCCTGTCTTTCAGCTCGCTCTTGCAAACAGGACATAAGTCGACCATGCCATTTCCCTCACCAATTTAGGATTGACATTCGCATTATGTGACTATTCAAACAGGAAGACCAAAGAGATCTTCTTCATTCCTATTAGCGCACCAGAGATGTTGTTGCGTTAATCAAAGCTCAACGAGAGAACGGCGGAGGCCGAAGCGAATGTCGTTCTCCGCCCTTTATTTACAGCCTTCTGTACGTCCGTCGAAAAGACTAGCGCGGCAAAATGCTTCGGATGTAATCACGATTCATGGCACAGATGGTTAGGCCGTCGCCACCATAGTGTTCGCAGAGGAAAGTGCTCTTAAAGCCGCATGCGCTAACTGTGAGAGCCGGACGATGGTGGCAACGGCGTTCGACCGTCGCTAGAATTTCGCGTTGAAGGCATTCCATCTACCGAATATTATTCAGACTGCCCTTCCTTGGAGAAATAGGGGACATCAGAGATTTGGCCCTGCCGCAGACCGCCTTTGGGTCCTTATCTCCGAAATATCACCAGAATCGCCTGCAAGTACCCGTCAGTTGCAACTATGATGCTTGACAGCAAATCGCTGCAGCAGAATGACTAGTCGGTTTCAGTGATAAGTGCCGATTTGTTGCCCACGGATCCATTGGCCATTTGATCATGCACAGGCTGAACTTCAGAAGCGCGCGCAGTTTGATGCAGATACTGCTCGTTTGCCTGGCCAGCACAGCACTGTTATCCATTCCAGCCTACGGTGCTGAAACGGTCAAAATCGGTGTGCTCGCATCCGGCTCCAAAGCACGAACGGTGGTGCAATGGCAGCCGTTGGCCGTCACCCTCAAGCGCTCCCTGCCGGACCGGAGCTTCGTGGTAGTGGCGATGACTTCCTCTGAAATGGATTTGGCAGTCGCCAACCGACAACTGGATTTCTTGCTGACCAACCCTGGGCATTACGTCCTGCTGGCAGCGCGAAGCGGCCTTCCGGCGCCCCTCGCCACCTTGGCTGCTGATCAAAACGGTCGAAGAACCTCGGTCTTCGGCGGTGCAATTTTCACTCGTTCAGAGCAAACCGGCATCGAGACATTGGGCGACATGAAAGGGAAGACGATTGCTGTCGTCGATACCGAATCCTTGGACGGCTATCAGATCCAGGCACGTGAACTTGCCCGTGCGGGCCTTCAACTGCCGCAAGACGCAAAGCTGACCATTACCGGCCTGCCCCATGACCGCGTTGTTGATGCGGTGCTGGCTGGCGCCGACGTCGGTTTCGTACGTGCCGGGGTGCTGGAAGATCTGGCACGGCAAGGCAGGCTGGACATGAAGCAGATCAGGGTGCTCAATCGCCAGAACCTACCGGGTTTTCCAGTCGAGGTATCGACCCCGCTGTACCCCGAATGGCCATTTGGCGCCCTGCCCCATGTCGACGAAAAACTGGCCCGTCATGTCGCCGCGGCGCTTTTCCTGCTTCAGGAAAACACAGCCACTACGCGTGCTATGGGAATCCGCGGATTTTCTCTTCCCGCCGACTACACCGCAGTGGCCGACTTGCTGAGTGACCTGCATATTCCTCCTTTTGACGCGGCGCCACATTCTGCCCCGCATGATAGGTGGACGGACTACGAAGCGCAAATCATTGCCTGGTTTCTCGCCATTGGGCTGATCTTGCTGTTGAGCCTGCGTTTGCGCACGATGAAACGTCGGCTCGCAACGGAGAGACAGATCACATTTCGAAAAAATCGGCCTGTGACGAACGCTGGGGCCAAGTTGCTGGCCCGGTTTGATGCGACAACACCCGACCTACTGTTCGAACTCGGGCTTGACGGCCGCTACCATGCTTGCGATTCTCCGTACATCGATTTCCTGTGTATTCCATCAGCAGATCTAATCGGCCAAAGCGTATCCGACGTGATGCCTCCAGACGCGGCAGGCGTGGTGATGGCGTCCTTGATCGAAGCCAATGAGCATGGCGAATCGCACGGGAAGCAATTGAGTCTCGCTCTACCGCACGGCAATAAGTGCTTCGAGCTCTCTGTTGTCCGTAAAGCCAGGCTACCGAATGAAGAACCGGACTTCATGGTTCTTTTGCGTGATGTCACCGAGCGCAAGAAGGCAGAAGACAAG
>DATMWH010000061.1:0-10589 GCA_035562615.1 Pseudomonas sp.
CGAACGTGAGCCGCTTGGCGAAATGATTTATCGATAGTAGATCATTACGTTCGTTTTTATAGAAAGCCAAGGTCAAATTGATTCACCCTGACTTTCAGCCCGGAGGCTGACGCCGATCAAGACCGGATCTGCGGAGCAGAAAAGGATCTTACCGCGCGCCCTGCAAATAGGCGTCCAGCACCTTGACAGGTTGCCCGTCGCGCATCTCGCGCGTCAGTGCCTGACCCGCCTCGACCTGCTCTGCAGTTAACTGTGCGGCAGCCGCATCGCGCATTTGCGCCGGCTGGCTGAAGCCTGGCGGTACTTCGCTGGCGGACAGATTGCCCAACGCATAGCTCGCGACGAAGTTTTTCGCCACGCCACGCCCCATGAAATACATATTGCCCAGCGCGAACTGGGCAAAGGCATCGCCCTGATCAGCCGCCAGACGGAACCATTTCAATGCCGTCTGATCATCCTGCTGCACGCCTGTACCGTTGAAATACATCAGCCCCAGATTGAACTGGGCATCGGCATTGCCTTGCTCTGCCAGCGGCTGCAGTTCCAGCTGCGCCAGCTTGAAGTCGCCCTTGCCGATAGCCGCGACCCCCTCCGCAAGACCTGCCTGCGCACTGCCCAAAACCAGCATCAAGCCAATTCCCGCAACAATCATCGCAGTGCGCATAGCACTCTCCCGCAAACAGGCTTATTTGGCGGCCAGGTGACGATCCAGAACAGTCGTCGAGCTCATCGAGATCTCCCGGCTGAGCTTGCTGGCTTCCTTGAGCTGAGCCGCGCTGAGCTTTTTCGACAGCACATCACGCTGGCCGGCATAGGCGGCATTCTTGCTGGCGACCACATCGACCAGCGCATACGCCACCACCGGATTCTTGCCGACGCCCAGACCATTGGCATACATGCCGCTCAGGGCAATCAGCGCAATCGGCAACTTCTGGTCAGCAGCCTGCCGATACCACTTGTGAGCCTCGTTATAGTCCTGAGGCACGCCGTGCCCCTTGAAATACAGGCCACCCATGGCGAACAGGGCCACACTCATTTTCTGTTCGGCAGCCAGGCGGAACAGTCTGGCGGCTTCCTTGTAATCCTGCGGCACACCCTGACCGAGTTGATACATGGAACCAAGGTTGAACTGCGCACGGAAATTACCCTGCTCGGCCGACTTGCGATACCACTTAACTGCTTCGGCCAGGTTCTTCGGTACACCCTGGCCGTTGTTGTACATCGCGCCGAGGTTGTATTGCGCAGCGGCATTACCCTGATCCGCCGACAAACGGAACCAGTTGAAAGCCTCCTGATAATTCAGCGGAACACCCTGACCGTTGCGGTACATCAGGCCCATGCCGAATTGGGAGGAAGGATTGCCCTGCTCTGCCGAAGGCCTGACTTGCGCCACCGCCGTCTTGAAATCGCCTTTCTGGTAAGCGGCCAGACCTGCCTTGTAATCTGCCAGTACGGTTGTTGCCAAGCCGATCGAAACAATACCCGTCAGAGCAATACTTAAACGCATAATCAGTCCTTCACGCAGCCACGGTCGAACGGGCGAATTACCCGTCAATCCGCGCATTTTAATCCTGCAAGCCAGCTCTAGCCAAACAACCTGTGCGATACCGTCTGCCTTTCTGACCAAGGGCGCACCCGACCGGGTCGGATCAGCGAACACTGACTACACTTGGGCAAACACGCTCAATGCATCCATCGTACAGGCCGTCGTTGGCAAGGGACTCACACCGAGAAATGGGCATTCGCGGCAAATTGGTCTGGTTATACCTGATTACCTTCGGCGCCATGGCCGGTTTGGCGTCCTGGTTGCTCCTGAGTTTTTTGCACGCCAATTTCAATGAACTCGAAGAAAAGCAAAGCGAAAAGTCCATCACCCAGCTGATGCGCAATTTCGACGCCGAGTTATCGCATCTTGCTTCGTTGAACGCTGACTGGGCGCACTGGGACGCACTGTACTTCTTTGCACAGAGCGCCGACCCCCAGTTTGCCCGTGATGAACTCTCGGCAACGGCCCTGCAAAGCGCACAACTCAACCTGATGGCGGTGTTCAATGCTGACGCCGGACTGGTCACCCAGCAGGCGTATGACCTGCAGGCCGATGTATCCATTCCGACCGACCGTTATGCGCCGGCGATCGGCAGCCTTCAGGCAGTATTGAAACAGGCACCGCGCAGCAGCAACTGCGGCTTGTTCAATTTAAACAGCGATACGCTGATGCTCTGCTGGCAACCGATCACCCGCGGCGATCTGGGTGGCGACAGCGTTGGCAGCGTATTGATGGGGCGCCTGCTCGACGCCCGTGTTCTCGGGCGCATGCGCACCCAGAGCGCGATTGATTTCGAGATAAGGCCACTGACCGGTCAGGGCTCGATCCTGCCGGAACAGACCTTCAGTTCATTCACGGCGCTGAAATCGCCGCTCAAGCGCCCGGACACTCAAACCCTGACCGTGCAACTGAGCGGACTGACCGGCGAGCCTGCACTGGAAGCGGTCATGCATTACTCCCGCGACAGCAGCCAAAACGCCGAGCAGGTGATTCGCTGGGTCATGTCCACCCTGGGGCTGATCGTGCTGCTCAGCGCTGGCACCTTGATCCTCGGGGTGAACCAACTGTTGGTGCGCAGGATCAATGCACTGAGCAGCGACCTCAACCAGATCAGCGCGAGCAATCAATGGGCACGGCGGGTCGTTAAGTTTTCCGGCAAGGATGAACTGTGCAGCCTCAGCCGGAACACCAATCAGCTGCTCAGCGTCATTTAAAGCCAGGTTCACTCGCTCGAAGCACTGACACTCACCGACCCCCTGACAAAGATTGCCAACCGGCGGGCCTTCGACCAGCGCCTGGCCATGGAGATGGATGCCAGTGCCCGCAGCGGCTTGCCCTTGGCATTACTGGCGCTGGATGTGGATTGCTTCAAAGCCTACAACGACAACTACGGTCACCCGGCCGGCGACAGCGCCTTGCAAGCCGTCGCTGAAGTCATGCAACTCAGCGCTTCACGCCCCTCTGATCTGGCCGCTCGTCTGGGTGGGGAGGAGTTCGCCATATTGTTGCCAAACACCGGGCTGGCCGGCGCTGAAGCCCTGGCAAAACGGCTTTGCGCAACCCTGTCAGAGCGCAACATTGCGCATGCCTTTTCAACCGCGGCAGACCACCTGACTGTCAGCGTTGGCGTCACCGTCGCCGGCGATGAAAGCATTTACAGTCTGGTGGCCCGCGCAGACCAAGCGGTTTATCAATCCAAGAGCAACGGCCGCAATCGCGTCACCGCAGTACCTCCACCGTCGGAACAATCGCTCTATGAAATAACCCTTTCCGACTAGCGCCAATCCAAACGGACCTCCCCATGAACGCAGTGACAATGCAGAAAACACCGCTGGAAATGTTTTATCACTGGGAAACCACCACCCCCCACCAGGTCTATCTGCGGCAACCGAAAAACCTCCAATGGACGGAGTACACCTGGGCCCAGGTGGGCGATGCGGTGCGCCGCACGGCTGCATTTCTGCGCTCACAGGGATTGCCGCCCGGCAGCCGGATCGCCATCTGGTCATCCAACAGCAAGGACTGGCCGATCGTCGACCTGGCCATCATGATGGCCGGGCATATCAGCGTGCCTCTCTACCCCGGACAGGACATACCTTCGGCGCGCTACATCCTTGAGCACAGTGGCAGTGAACTGATCTTCCTCGGCGGCTTCGATGCGTGGGAAGGCGCTGATCAGGCGATCCCGGCCAACATTCTGCGCATCGCCATGCTGGGCTGCAAAGTGCCCTGCCCGTATGCGCTTGAGGAAATCTGCGAAAGCGAAGCGCCGTTAAGCGAGTCGCCGCTGCCAGACCCAAACTCGACCATGACCCTGATCTACACCTCCGGCACCACCGGTAATCCGAAGGGGGTCGAGCACCTGCATATCACCCCCGGTTATGCGGTTCCCGATCTGACTTCGGCAACCCGCATGGAAGTAGGGCACACGCGCTTTTTCTCCTTCCTGCCGATGTCGCATGCCGCCGAACGGATCATCGTGGAGATGGCCTCGCTTTACGTGAACGGGCAGATTTCATTCAGTGAGGGACTGGCCACCTTCGCTGAAGAGCTGCGCTCGGTGCAGCCTCACCTGTTCTTTTCGGTGCCGCGCTTGTGGATCAAGTTCAAGGAAGGCGTCGATGCGAAAATCCCGCCGGCAGCGCAAGCCAATCTGCCAGCAGAGGTAAAAGCCGGCATCGTGCGCGCCCTGGGACTGGCCGAAGCCAGAACCATAATCACCGGCGCTGCGCCCTGCCCCAGGGATGTGCAGGACTGGTTCATCAATATGGGGGTGGTGCTGCGTGACGGCTATGGCATGACGGAAAATTTCATACACGGCTGTTTCTGGACTCACAACGATCACCCCAAAGCCGGCTGCGTCGGACGTCCGGCTGCGACCGTGGAACTGAAGATTTCCGACGCCGGTGAAGTGCTGTTCCGCAGCAAGGGGCTGATGAAGGGCTACTACAAGGAGCCGGAGAAAACTGCCGAAGCGATTGTCGATGGCTGGTATCACACCGGTGACTCCGGTCGCATCGATGAAGATGGTTGCCTGTGGGTCACCGGCCGCATCAGCGAAGTATTCAAGAGCACCAAGGGCAAGTTTATCCGCCCGACCGATCTGGAAAGTCGCCTTGGCCGCAGCGCGCTGCTGTCGCAATACTGCGTGTTCGGCCACGGACTGGATCAGCCGGCACTGCTGGTGTTCCTATCCGAAAGCGGGATGAAGCTTGAGCCGTCCGAACTGACGACCCAACTAAGCGCCTTGCTGGATCAGATCAATGCCGAACTTCCGGCCTGGGAACGCATACCGCAGGTATTTGTGACGCGCGAGGAGTGGAGCATCGCCAACGGCCTGCTGACACCGACCATGAAGTTGCGCCGCAAGCAGATCGAGCAGCGCTATCGACCCTGGGTCGAGGCCAGCCTTGGCCAAGGCCCGGTGGTTTTCGAGTCAGCAGCGCCAGACGTCCAATAGACCTGGCCGGTTATATCTTGCTGTTCGCAGGTTGGGTTAGGCCAACGGCCGTAACCCAACCTACGGCCGCGAGGCGGGCAAGGGCGATGCCGCTGGCATCGATGGTGGGTTACGCCGTGCGTCGCTACGCCGGGCGTCGATACGCCGCTAGCGGCTAACCCTCCCCAGCCGTTCAAACGTCAGCCGACGACATCAAATACCGGTGCTGTTGTACCAGATCGGTGAAGACCAGGCGCGTTCGCGCACCGTCGGTGACTCGCCGGCCGGATGGGCTTTGCCAAGTGCGAGCGCATCATGCTGACTCCAGCGACAGACCGGATTTTCCAGCACCCGGGCGTAGTAGAACGCCGACTGCTGCGGGGTGAACTGCGGATCCGTCCAGGTGGTCGCCAATTCCGCGGCGCCCTTGTCGGTGGATATCGAGCAATCCTCCAGATTGACCCTGGCACCATTGTCCGGACAGCGCTGCGTGATCGCGTCCGGTTGCAGGCCATCGGCACAGATCACGTCGTAAACCTGCTCATGGGTCTGACCATCGGCAAGCCAGCCCTTGACGATCTGGATTTTCTGCAGCGGGGCGGAGTTGACGTCGCGCATTGCCTGTACCAGGAAGGACGGGGCCTTGCCGCTGCCCGCAGCAGGTAAATCGCCCCCCATGGGCACGCCTTGCGCATAGGCTGTCTGCACGGCATCTGCCTGCTCATGCAGATCGGCCGGGAAACCGAAGCCTGCAAACAGGCGTACCTTCACACGGGTACCGCTGGTGGCAAAGGTTTCCTTGCGTTTCATCGCATCGAAAATTGCCTCACGGGTATTTTCTGGCGCCCAGACACCGGCCAGACCGCCCGGATTCAACTTGATCAGAGGAAAACCCAGCGTGTCGGCGACCATGTTGGACTCGTAGCCGAGGCGAAATCCGGGGGTCGAATCCGGCTCACCGCCGTGCCCCTTCCAGGTGTTTTCTTCGGTATCGCCGGGCATGCCGTTATGGTTGTCGGTGGCGCCGATGAATCCCAGCTTGAAGGGATTGAAGCCCCATTTCTGTTGATCCTGCAGTCCCTTCTTCAGCACCTGGCGGAAGGTGTCATTCAAACTGACGCAGCGCGGCGTGTGTTGTCCCAGAGCCGGATCGATCTGCGCCTGCTCGGCTGAGCAGACCGGCCAGAGGTTCTCGAAGCCGCACTGTTCATCATTGTTACCCAGCCCCAGAGCGCATTCGGAGCTGCCCTTGACCTGGAAGATCTCGACCAGACTTTCGTATTTGGCCCGCAGTAAAAGGTTTTCGCGGGTCAGTGGCGTAGCGTCGCTGTTCAGTTCGCCATACATCAGCCCCCAGGACCAGTTGGGGTTGTGCGGAATGGCCATGGCCTGACACTCGCCCTGGCAGGTCGTGTCCAGCCAGCGCAGCAGATCCTCGGCAAAGCCGTCGAGTGCGCTGAAGGCCGTAGCCGGTACCTGGGTGCCGCGAAAGATCACATTGCGATGAAGCATGCCGCTCTGGTTCAGGGTCGGGCTGTATTCATAACCGATAAAGGTGGTGAAACGGCCCGGCTGATAGTACTCATTGGCCGCCGACTGGATTTCCTGCCACATATCCTTGGCGGAAGTCTTGCAATACACACCGCTCTCGCCACAGGGTCCGGACATATAACTACCGGTCTTCTTGCCCTCCTGCTTTACCGAAGCCACCACCTGCTTGAACATCAGCTTGAGCTTGAAGCGCAGGCTGTAGCAGGTAATAGAACGATAGGTCTGACTCTGTGGATTGTTGCACTGCTCCATCAGGCCGAAACCCTCGGAGTGATCCGTCACGGCGGCAAAATCCAGTGGTACCTTCAAGCGCTGCCTGAGCGCACTGCCCGGCAGCTGCACTTCCTCACCGAGCGCAAAGCGATAGGCCGTACGCGGGCCATTCTCGGCCATGCTGGCAAACAGATTGGCATCCATCGAGAACGAACTGTGCAGGTGCAACTCGCCAAAGTAGGCATTGTTCAGCGGATTGGCCGGTAGCCGCTGGTACTCGGCCAATGCCGGCCTGACGGCCTGACGGCCTGATCGCTCTTGATCGGGTTCGGGGTATTGGCGTACATCACGAGCGCGAGCAGCGCGACAAGCGCCACAACACCCAGCAACAACCCTTTGAAAATTCTGCTCATCAATTGTTCTCTTTTTTGTCGTGAACGGCCTGACAGCCATGCAGTTGCGCTCAGAGGGTGCGGCGCGCCGCACGCACCCAGCCAATCAGCATGAACAAAAATACCAAAACGCCGCCGAACATTACGCTGGGTACCGGCAACACGGTATCGCCATTCACAGGCGTCAACACCACCATCAACGACCCCAGCTTGTTGGGCATGACCTTGAGGTATTCAGGATCGCTGATCAACTCAAAGAAGGCACGGCGCGACGGATAGCGCACGATAAGAACACGGCTCCAGTTGTCCAGCGCGGGCTCGAAGCTGATCAGGTTTGTACTCGGATCGGCACCGGATTGAACCGCTTGAGCCTCGCCACCGAAGGGCATGGAAACACCCAGACGCAAGGCGATGCCAAGAGCAGTTTCTTCGTAAAAGGCGTTGGCCTCCTCTGGGGTGCTGCCATGTAACTGCACGCCGGATACAGGCTTCAGCTCCTTGTGAAAACGCATCAGATTGAGGTTGTAAGCCGGCCGTCCATCATCACCTTCACCCCATGCACGCAGGTGGCGGATAAATGCATCACGCTCAGCGGCAGGCATAAAGGAAATGCCCTGTTCAATGCGTTGCACATAGCGGTCGATCTCGGCAACAGTGAGTTTGCTACCCGGCGCCTGCCAGTGAGCAAAGGCCAGGTAAAGGGCGACAAACAAGCTGGCGAGAATCAGTTCGAAACGGTATTTCTGCATAGGGACTCCAAGGAGCTGATTTGCCGGGTCGCGAACTGCATGGCTCACTGGCAACCAACAAGCTGCCCCGCTCAGACAATCCGCATCAATGAAGTGAAGACCGCCCGGCACCTTGCCAGGCGGGCATGTATCGCAGCCGCGCGGCAGTAGCAAAGGATCACGACGCTCAGGGAGCAAAGCGCCAGACAATCAACAGTGACGATTGTGGCGTGCCGCGCAAGGGATAACTTTTGATTTGAGCCCAACATGCGCGCAAAAGGAAAAGTCGCGCACGCGTCATGAGCAGCGCCCGCAAGGGCGCTTGGCAGGACACCCGCTACTCAGGATTTGAAACGCGCCACCTGCTGCTGCAATGCACTGGCCAGACGAGCAAGGTCACGACTGGCAATGGAGCTCTGCTCCGCGCCGTTGACGACTTCGCTGATGCTGTCATTAAGGCTGATGACGTTCTGGCTGATTTCGTTGGCCACGGCGGTCTGCTCCTCAGTAGCGGTAGAAATCTGTGCATTGCCATCGGCGATGCCTTCGATGGCACCCGCGATATGCGCCAGCACCTCGCCCGACTCGCGGGCATGGCTGACACTCTTGCCCGCCTGATCGCTCGACACCTGCATGGCGGCAACCGCTTGCCTGGCTCCGCTCTGCAAGGCATCAATCATGTTGCGAATCGATTCGGTCGCCTTCTGCGTATTACTGGCAAGGCTGCGCACTTCATCGGCAACCACCGCAAATCCGCGCCCAGCTTCACCGGCTCGCGCGGCCTCGATGGCCGCGTTAAGCGCCAGCAGGTTGGTCTGCTCGGCAATACTCTGGATGGTTGAAAGTACGCTACCGATTTCATCACTCTGCTTGTGCAACCGGTCAATCACCAGCCCGGCCTCGTTCACTGACTGCGACAGCCCTTCAATCGCCGCCAGATTAGCCGCCACCAAGCCGGAGCCCTGGCGCGCCTCATGGCTCGCCGCGCTGGCCGTCTGCGCGGTATCCATTGCATTGCGCGCCACTTCCTGAACCGCAGCACTCATCTGATGAACCGCAGTGGCCACCATTGAGGTCTGCTGCCCCTGACCTGCGGCAGTTTGGCTGACCTCTGAACTGATCGCGCTCATTTCTTCCGAGGCCGCCGATAGCTGAATCGCGGCATCGGCAAGATGGCGAATCACGCCCTGTAAATGTTCGAGCATGGCGTTAAATGCCTGCCCGGTGACTGACAACTCGTCAGTGCCCTGAACCGGCACACGCAGCGTCAGATCGGAGTTGCGCTGAACTTCGCTGATCACCGAACTCATTGCATGCAGGGGATTGATAATGGACTGCCCGATCAGCCAGCCGAACACCAGTACCAGCAAAACGGCTACTGCAGCGATACTGATAAAGCTGGTTTTCATGGCTGCGTATTCGGCCGTTGAGTGCCCATCGAGAACGGCACCTTCATCCAACTGCAGCTTTATCAGCACGGCCAATTCATCGCCCAGTGGGTCCATTACCCCATACAGGCGCTGATTAAACGACTGCGCTAGCCGCCCGCAATTGGCCACCACTTAGCTCACCGAGGAGTTCGCTGGTGAGCTGATCAGCCCGCTGCATCATCGGCGTTATCCGCATGACCAGACGTTTTTCATCTTCAGTGAGTTTCGTTGCGCTGTAGGCTTGCCAGTTATCGTCAATCTGCTCTTGCGCGCGACTAAAACTCTGCCTGATACCTGACTCATCGAGCATGCCGGCGCGGTACTTGTGGGCGGCATCGACGATGCTCACGGCATACGCATCGGATACCCGCTTGAGCTGTGCTATCGGGCTCATGCGGTCGTTATAAAGCTCCTTGAAGTTGCTATTGAGCTGGCCGGCATTCGATATGCCGAGCACAATCATCAGGATCAAGGCCAGCATCGGCGCTGCGATCAGCAACATCAAACGTGCGCGTACACTCATCTGGTTGAGCATTGGAGTACACCTTTTTAATTATTATTGGTTCGCGTGCAACGCTGAACGTGTCACCACAGCCGAGCAAACTGCTCAGAGGTCGACAATCGTTCAACGGACAGAAAGCATCGATCCACAGATCTATCGACCAGATCCGGAAAAAGTGCAGGACGCTTTCGTGAGAGCGTAGCAGAGCTTGCCAGACTGCAAGGTCTGCTTGGTCAGAGGCTTGGCGGAAGGGTGTGCGGGGCTGCCAGGGCAGCCCCGCGGGCAATCAATGGGCGCCGGCAGGGCGCAGGGAATAGGTTTGCAGCTGCAGGGCAAACTCGCGCAGCGACTGGATGCCGCTGGCCTCGGCTTCATGCACCCAGTCGCTGATGGCAGCGAGCATTTCATGGCCATTGGCGCTGGTCTTGAGCCAGATCTGCTGCAGCGCCAGACGCTTCTCGTAAATCACCTTGAGCGCCTGACTTTGCGCCAGCATGGCCGCAATACGAGCTTCGTGCTGCTCACTGAGCAGACTGGTTTCACGCGACAGCAAACGCTTGGCACGACGGAACAGATGACGGACAGAAACATCGGCTTTGGCCAGTTCCTGCTTGACCAGCGGCGCGATTACCAGCTTGCGGTACTGAGCCATGATCTGGAAACGGTTGTTGAGAATGGCGATGGCCGTGTCCATATCCAGCTGCTGCTTGCCTGCCACCCGATGGGCAATTGGCGCCACGCGCTGCACCTTGGCCAGACGCAGAAAGCTGAACAGCTGGATCCAGGCC
>DATMWH010000062.1:0-6466 GCA_035562615.1 Pseudomonas sp.
TTCACCCCAGTGAAGCGCTGGTGCAGACCGCCTTTCCGATCCTGTTCGCCCTGGTCGTGCCGCTGCATCCGCTGATATTGCTGCTCTGGAGCATCCATATGATCGTGCGCAACGTACTCGGTCACTGCGGCCATGAGCTGATGCCGCACTGGATGATCCGCAGCGGCTGGTTTGACTGGTTGACCACCACCACCCACCACGACCTGCACCATCAGTTCGGCCGTTACAACTACGGCCTGTACTTCACCTGGTGGGATCGCTGGCTGGGTACTGAACACCCGGAGTACCGCACCCGTCTTGAACGCGCTGCAGGGCTGACGGGCAGCCCCGTAGCCGCTTCGCCGACCGCGCAACCGACGACCTATTGAGCCGGCCACACGAAGCTTGAGCCTTCAGTCGGCAGTCGTAGGGTGGTCAACGCCGAAGGCTTGGCCACCATCGGAATACACCAGTGAACGGCCGTGCTTAATGCCCACATGGCGGCCAATCGCTGCGCGAGTTGCGGATCGCCGCCCGGACCACCCTACCGGAATGGCGGCTCGTCGAAACTGCGCAGCTTGCGTGAGTGCAAGGAATCGAGCTGACTGCGCAGCAGATCCAGCGCTGCCAGCCCGATCTGCAAATGCTGGCTGACGGCCTGTTCGTAGAACACCCCGGCCGCGCCGGGCAGCTTGATTTCACTGTGCAACGGCTTGTCCGAGACACACAGCAAGGTGCCGTAGGGCACGCGTAACCGATAACCCTGAGCGGCAATGGTGCCGCTCTCCATGTCCACCGCGACGGCGCGCGAGAGGTTGATCAGCGGCCGCTCGTGGGCCCAGTGCAGCTCCCAGTTGCGGTCGTCGTAGGTCAATACCGTGCCGGTGCGCAGGCGCTTCTTCAGCGCCTCGCCACGCTCGCCGGTAACCTGTGCGGCGGCCTCCTGCAGGGCTTGCTGGACTTCCGCCAGCGCCGGAATCGGGATATGGGTCGGCAGGACCCGGTCAAGGATGCCATCGCGGCGCATGTAGGCATGCGCCAGCACATAGTCGCCGATGGTCTGCGACTGCCGCAGCCCACCGCAGTGGCCAATCATCAGCCAGCAATGCGGGCGCAGCACCGCCAGGTGATCGGTGATGTTCTTGGCATTCGAGGGGCCAACGCCGATATTCACCAGCGTCACGCCCTGACCATCTTCGGCGATCAGGTGGTAGGCCGGCATCTGGTAACGGTGCCAGACCATCGCCTCGATCCGCGCCTGCCAATGCGCCTCCGGCATATCGCGCTCAAGGATGATATTGCCCGGCAGCACCATGCGCACATAACGCGGATCGTCGCGCAGTAGGTCCAGCCCGTGGCGGATGAACTGATCCACATAACGGTGATAGTTGGTCAGCAGAATCCAAGGCTGCACATGCCGCCAGTCACTGCCGGTGTAGTGCTGCAAGCGCTTGAGCGAGAAATCCACGCGCGCCGCATCGAACAGCGCCAGCGGCAGCTTTTCGTCATCGTCCCAAGCGTGCAGACCATCGGCCACGCTGTCGGTGGCGGCGGAAAGGTCGGTACTGGGAAACACCCGCGCCAGTTCGGCCGCCGTAACGCCGGAGCCGGCCAGTTCATCGCCCTGCTCGACCACATAGGGATAGGGGATGTTCTGCTGGCTCAGGCCGACCTCCACCTGCAAGGTGAAGTCCTCCATCAGCGGCCCCAGCTGGTCGAGCAGATAGCGCCGGAATGCCTGCGGATGTGTCACCGTAACGCTGTACACCCCAGGCATCTGCACTTTGGCATAGGCCCGCACGCTACTGGGGACCTCGCCCTGGGCGCGGTAAACAATGCGCAACAGCGGGTAACGGAACTGCTCGCGCTGCGTCGCATCCGGCTCGACCCGCTCGCGCAGGTAACGCCCCAACGCCTGGCGCAGTGCAGCCGTGGCGTGCGCATGCAGCGCCGCCAGGCGCTCCACGGCGGCCAGCGGAGTCGCTACGGTGATAAAGGCAGTATTCAATTCAGACATGGCAGACAGTCCGGCGGCTGAGATGCCGCCATCTTGCCTGCCGGATGATGACAACGGTAGGTCTGGCACTTGCGAGTGTCTGTAGGAGCCAGCTTGCTGGCGATCACCGTGTATGTGTTGATCGCCAGCAAGCTGGCTCCTACAAAAAAGCAACCATCAATTGGCGGTTGCCGCCACTCCGGCCTCGGTCATACCCGCGGCCCGTTCGATCCAGCCGCCGCCCATGGCCTTGTAGATAGTGGCCAGCGCCGCGGCATTATTGGCGGTGGTCTGGGCCAGCGTCAGTTCGGCGGGGAACAACTGCAGTTCGGCCAGCAGCACCGTGGAGTACGGGGCATAGCCGCCGTCGTACTGCAACCGCGCCAGACGCACGAAGTCACGCAAGGCAACCACCTGCCGCTGCTGTGACTGCACCTGCAGCAACAACTTTTCCCGGGAGCTGAGGGCATTGCTGACATCACCAAAAGCTGCCTGGATGACCTGCTGATAATTGAACAGCGCGGCCTGCTGATTGGCCTCGGCCTGCGCCACCTGACCACTGATCAGGCCAGCGGTAAAGATCGGGCCGATAAAGGAACCGGTGTAATTCCAGGTTTTGGCCGAGCCATTGAACACGTCGGACAATTCCGAACTGGAACCACCAAAATTGCCGGTCAGCGAGATCGACGGAAAATACAGCGCCTTGGCCGCACCGATCCGTGCATTGGCGGCAATCAGCTGCTGCTCGGCCTGCATGATGTCCGGGCGGCGCTCCAGCAGTTCAGATGGCAGACCGGCCGGTACCGCTGGCGCGCCCAACTGCTCCAGTGATTTGCCCCGCGGAATCGGTCCCGGATTACGGCCGGCCAGCAGGGACAGGGCATTCTCCAGTTCGACAATCTGCTGCTCGATCAGCGGGATCTGCGCCGAGGCGGTCTCGTACTGTGAGCGCGCCTGGGCAACGTTCATTTCTGAGGTCTGGCCATACTGGAACTGCAGTTCGAAATACTTCAGTGACTCGGCGTAAGCCTGCTGGGTCTTGCGCGCCACTTCCAGCTGCTGGTCGAGCCCGCGCAGTTGCAGATAGCCGGACGCCACCCCAGACACCAGAGAGAGGATGACCCCGCGCCGTGCCTGCTCGGTGGCCAGCAAGCCGGCTTCGGAGGCTTCGGTCTGACGCCGTATCCTGCCCCACAGATCGATTTCCCAACTGGCGGTGACCGCCGCCTGGTTGAAGTTCTGCGGGTTCACCGTGCCCGGCGCGATGGCGCCGTCACCGGACTCGCTGTAGCGGGCACGACCGACATCGGCGGAATAACCGAATTGCGGAAAGATCGGCGCTCGCGTCGAAGTCAGAATCCCTGCAGCCGCCTGCACGTTGGCCGCCGCCACCTTGACGTCGAGGTTGTTGGCCAGCGCATCGGCGATCAGCTGATCCAGGACCGGGTCCTGGTATTGCTTCCACCATTCACTGTCGGCGGTGGCCGACGCCTGCTGGGGTTCAAAGCGATAGGCCTGGGGGCTGTCAATATCCGGGCGCAGGTAATCCGGCCCGATCATGCAGCCGGAGGCACTGACGGCCATGACGGCCAGCACCAGCGTTCGCAACTTCATGGCTGCTCCCCCTTGCCTGACTGGTTCGGCGCAGTGGCTTCAGGCTCTTTCTGCGCAGTAGCGGGTTTGCCGAAGATCCGGTCGCTGGCTGTGGAGAGCAACCAATAGAACATCGGGATGAAGAACACCGCGATGATGGTCGCCGCCAGCGAGCCGCCAATCACGCCGGTACCAATCGAATGCCGGCTGTTGGCCGAGGCGCCACTGGCAATGGCCAGCGGTACCAGACCGAGGATAAAGGCGAAGGACGTCATGAGAATCGGGCGCAGGCGCAAACGCGCAGCTTCAACGGCCGCATCGAAGTACGACATGCCCTCCTTGCGATTCAGCTCGACGGCAAACTCGACAATCAGGATGGCGTTTTTCGCCGCCAGCCCCACCAGCGTGAGCAAGCCGATCTGGAAGTACAGATCATTCGCCGTACCGCGCAGGGCAATGGCGATCAACGCGCCGAGGATGGCAAAGGGTACCGCCATCATCACACCCACCGGCAGTGACCAGCTTTCGTACTGGGCCGCCAGAATCAGGAAAACGAAGATCAGGCCGAAGATAAAGGCAATCGCCGAAGTCGATCCCGAACTGATCTGTTCACGCGCCTCGCCGGCCCAGTCATAGCCATAACCGGAAGGCAACTCCTCTTCCACCACCTCACGGATGGCCTGCAGTGCGGTTCCCGAGCTGACGCCGGGAGCGGGTGCGCCGTTGATGGCAATCGCCGGGTAGTTGTTGAAGCGGGTGGCCAGATCAGGTCCCACGACAAAGCTGGATTTGACCAGCGCCGACAGCGGCACCATGTCGCCCTGACGGTTCTTCACGTAGAAGCGCCCGATGTCCTCCGGGGTCATGCGGTATTTCGGCTCGGCCTGCAACACCACCTGGTACAAGCGGGAGTCTTTGGGGAACTGATTGACGTACAGAGAGCCGAACATGGTCTGCAAGGTGTTGTAGACATCCTGCACCGCCACGCCGAGCAATTCGGCCTTGTCCCGATCGACGTCCACCAGCAGCTGCTGACCGTTGGCACGGATGGTGGAGCTCACCCCGGCCAGCTCCGGCCGCGCATTGGCCTTGGCGATGATCTTGTCGACCACTGCCGCGAGGTCTGTGAAGTCACCGCTGCCCCGTTGTTCGATCCATATCTGGAAGCCGGCTGTGACCCCAAGGCCGGGGATCGAGGGCGGATTCAACGGCATCACCAGCCCTTCCTGGAAGCCGGCGGTCTGCTTGCGCAGGGTCGAGATCACATCATCGGCCAGCATGCCCGGCCCCTGACGCTCTTCATAGCCCTTGAGGGAGACAAACAGCAGCCCGAAGTTAGTCTTGTTCTGCGAGTCAATCAGGCTGTAGCCATCCACCTGGGTGACGTTCTCCACCGCCGGATGCTGGCGGGCCAGCTCGGCCACGCGCCCGCCCAGCTCCGAGGTGCGATCCAGACTGGCCGCATCCGGCAGGAAGTAGGGCACGAACAGGTAACCCTGATCCTCCGGCGGCAGAAAGGCCGTCGGCAGCAGCTTGAACAACCAGAGAGTGGCCAGTATCACCAGCCCGAAACCGGCCATGGCCAGCGCCCAGCGGTGCATGACCCACTTCACGCCACCGACATAGCGGTTGGTGATGCGCTCCATGTTGTCATCAAACCATTTGTAAAAGCCCTTTTTCTCGCCGTGCTTGGCCTTGATCAACAGAGCCGCCAGGGCCGGGGACAGGGTCAGCGCAACGATGCCGGAGAACAACATGGACAAGGCAATGGTGATCGCGAACTGCTTGTACAGCGCACCGGTAATACCGCCCAGAAAAGCCACCGGTATAAATACCGCGTTGAGCACCAGCACCACCGCGATCACCGGACCGCTGACCTCGTCCATGGCCCGTTTGGCCGCCTCTTTGGCGCTGAGTCCGAACTGGATCATGTTGCGCTCGGTGTTCTCCACCACCACGATGGCGTCATCCACCACCAGGCCGATGGCCAGAATCATGCCGAACAGGGTCAGCATGTTGATCGAGAAACCCATCAGCAACATGCCGACCATGGCGCCGAGAATCGAAATCGGCACGGCAATCGCCGGGATGATGGTCAGGCGCAAACTGTGCAGGAACACAAACACCACCAGTACCACCAGCACCACCGCCTCGAAGAAGGTATGGATCACTTCCTTGATCGAATCCTGCACAAACAGGGTGGTGTCCAGGGCAACCTCGTAGGTCATGCCCTCGGGAAAGCTTTTGGACATTTCATCCAGCAAGTTGCGGACGTTTTTCGACACC
Organism: Pseudomonas sp.; assembly: GCA_035562615.1. Lineage (GTDB taxonomy): Bacteria > Pseudomonadota > Gammaproteobacteria > Pseudomonadales > Pseudomonadaceae > Aquipseudomonas. The sequence goes on from DATMWH010000062.1 coordinate 5,855, forward strand.
TCGATGGCATTCGAATCCGCACCCACCTGCTGGTATACCGCGATCAGCGTGGCCGGCATGCCCTGATAGCTGGTGCGCAAGTCATAGTTCTGCTTGCCCAGCTCGGCATAACCGACATCCTTGACCCGCAACAAGGCTGCACTGGCGTTGTCCGCACGCAGGATCATGTTGTTGAACTCTTCCGGCTCGGTGATTGAGCGCGTGGTGGCCGGAAAGGTCTGTACCACCGGCCCGTCAGTCGGCGCCGCGCCGATCCGGCCCACGGCAAACTGCTGATTCTGCTGCTTGATGGCATCGGCAATTTCGCTGGCGGAGATGCCCATCTGCTGCATGCGGTCGGGCTTGAGCCAGATGCGCATGGCGTAATCCGGCACGCCGAAGATCGCTGCCTGGTTGGCGCCGGGAATGCGGTTCACGGCGCCGAGAATCTGGGTATTGGTGTAGTTGGCGATGAAATTGGCGTCCTGACGGCCCTCTGGCGAATAGATCGCCAGGACCATCAGGAAGGACGACGTCACCTGCTTGACCTTGACGCCCTGGGCCTGCACCGACTGCGGCAACTTGGACAGTGCCTGACTGACCCGGTTCTGCACGTCTACCTGAGCCAGATCC
>DATMWH010000063.1:0-8253 GCA_035562615.1 Pseudomonas sp.
GCCGAGCATCATGGTCACTGCTGCACCGATAAAGGCCAACACATCCCTGGGCTCGAAACTGCTGATAAAAGTGAACTTGCCTTCGCTGGCCGCATTGCTGATCACCAGCCCGGCGCCACCGGCCATGTCACCGATCAGCCAAGTCAGGTAACCCAGACCGATGACGATAATCGCCATCTGGAAGGTATCGGTCAGCGCCACCGACCACATGCCGCCGAACAGGGTGTAGATCAGCACGATCGCCGTGCCAAGGAGCATGCCCTGGGTGGTGCTGATCGAGCCATCGGAGAGGACATTGAATACCACGCCAAGCGCCGTCAGCTGGGCGGCGATCCAGCCCAGATAAGAGGCCATGATCACCAGGCTGGTGATCAGCTCGACCCGCGGACCGAAGCGCTTGCGGAAAAAGTCGCCCAGCGTCAGCAGATTCATCCGGTACAGTTTGCGCGCAAAGAAAATGCCGACCAGCATCAGGCAGGCGAAAGAACCAAACGGATCCTCGACAATACCCGCAAAGCCCTCTTCGACAAACACCGCCGGAATGCCCAGAACCGCTTCCGAGCCAAACCAGGTGGCAAACACCATCGCCATGACCAAGGGGAATGACATGCTGCGCCCGCCGGCAGCAAAGTCTTTAGAACTGTGAACGCGTGTCGACGCGAACAAGCCAATACCTACAGTGACCAGCAGGTACATCACCACAAACCAGATAAGCATGTGTCAGCGCCCTGAAAAGTTGTGTCGGCTAAGCGTTTTCCGGCGCCAGCCTGGAATGTGCAGTAGCAGAAAGATCAAACAAAAAGACCTACAGCAAACGCTCGGCCCCCATACGGGCCGCGCAGTCTGCCAAAACCGTTCGATATGTCAAACAAAAGCGACGAAATACCTGAACAGCCCGTCGAAGGGACCGTGACGGGCAAAGCAGCGATGAGCGGATGACTGCAACAAGAGTGCAGTCATCCGGTCCATTGCGGCGCTACTGGCGTTGCTCCGCCCTGGCGCGACAGGCGTCGCCAAAAGCCTGGTAAATCCGCGTAGAAAACAGATTTTCCTTGGCGCGCCATTCAGGGTGCCACTGCACCGCCAGAGTAAATTGCGGGAGCGCTGGAATATGGATGGCCTCAACCAGACCGTCCACCGACGACGCCAGCGGCTCAATACCCTGGCCCAGCTTGTTCAAACCCTGGCCATGCAGCGAGTTAACCGGGATCGTCGCCTGTTGCATCAACTCGGCAAACCAGGTGCCTGGCACCAGCGTGATCGGATGACTGTCGCCGTACTGCACATCCACCGCGTCATCACTGTCTTCACGGTGATCCAGATAACCGAACAGGTTGTGCACTTTCTGGTGAATATCACCACCCAGCGCCACGTTGATTTCCTGCATGCCGCGGCAGATGGCAAACAGCGGCAGACCACGGGCAATGGCTGCATGAATCAGGGCAATATCGAAGTTGTCGCGGTCTTTGTCCTGCGCCTTGTTCGGGGTCACGTTGACCTGACCATACAAAGCCGGATCAATATTCGAACCCGCGCCAGTGAGGTAAACACCGTCCGCCATATCCAGATAGGCATCGAGGTCTTCAGCACCGCAGCAGGTTGGTACCAGCACCGGAATACACTCGGCAATCTCGGTCAGCGGCAGGATGTATTTGTGCGTCATCACCTGATAAGGGTGACCATTGCGCTCCTGCGCACCCATGGTCATCAGTACGACGGGCTTGCGCGGGGCGCCGGTGGATTTTGCATTGTTTGACATATGTCACCTTGGGGCAGACTGGGACTGCCGTTGTTTTCAGGAAGTCCGGAGTGTCTGGCTTCCTTTATGTACACGTACTTCCGCAGAAGAACGGGCCGTGCCTGGACACGACATCTGCGCCGCCGGTTACCCGCCAGCTCCAGGCTTTCAGGCGTATCTGTTCTGCCAGTAAAGCTCAAAAAAGCAGCCCAGATCGCTCGAATGGCAATCGATTGCCGGAAGGCAGTCTGCCAAAGGCGTAAATTATGTCAAACGATTTTGGCTAAATGTTGCATTTCAAGGACAGCCGGACGACCTGCCTGGCTATCAAGGCCCGAATCTCAAAGCCTGCAGAAAACCCGTAAAAATCAATCGCCAGCAGGCGGTTTTATATTTTTTACACTGTACTCGCCAGCAGCTGCCCACGAAAAACCTAACCTATACTGCCAGTTCAACGCCGGACGGTGACCATGATGAAAAAACCAGCCTGCCTGCTATTAATCAGCCTGCTGACAACGCTGAGCACAGGCAGTATCTGGGCCGCCGCCACCGACGAAAATCCCTGCGTGCTCAAGGTTGGTTGGGAGGAGTGGTATCCGTTCATCTACCAGCAAGGCCAGACATTCAGCGGCAGCGAATACACACTGCTGGCGCGCCTGGCCAAGAAAACGGGTTGTCAGCTGAAGTTTGTCGAGGTGGCCTGGGACAAATCGCTGCAACAGCTGGCGCAAGGAAAGCTCGACATGCTGTTTGGCGCCAGCATGACCGATGAGCGCAAAACCTATGCGCAGTTTTCCCAAGCCTACCGGTTTGAGCAGATTGTTCTGGTGGTTGCTGACACCCGCGACAGCAACACTGAACCGGGCACAGCAAGCATTTCACTAAAACACTGGCTGGAGCAGAAAAACGCCAGCCAGCAACCCAGGCGTCTGGGCTTGATTCTGGGTTACTACTACGGCGACCACCTTGAACCGATCCTTCGCGCGCCGACCACTAAGCCGCAGATCATCGAGATGCGCTGGGATCAAAAACTGCACCAGCAACTCATCAACCAGCAAATTGACGGATACCTGATCGAGGCCAGCGTCGTGCAGAGCCAAAGAGCCTCGTCGCCGACCTGGCTGAATGTTCAGGAGTTCCGCATGGAACCACTGCACCTGATGTTTTCCCGGCAGATACCCGCCGAAATTGTCGAGCGCTTTGACCGGGCCATTAACGACACCAGCCAGACACCCAACTGAACGGAGAAACTCAATGCCGGCGCGTCAGTGCACACCGGGCAGACCCTCGCTTGTCAGACTGTGTTGTCTGGCGCTGCTACTGGCGCTGGCGGGCTGCAGCAGCCTTGGGCAACAAGACCCGCTGAACATTTCGGTGGTCGGCATCGAGCCCTTGCCTGGGCAAGGCATGGAAATGCGTTTTTCGCTGACCTTGCGGGTACAGAATCCGAATGACGGCGACCTTGCATTCGATGGCATTGCGCTGGACATGCAGATCAACGACCAGCCGCTGGCCACCGGTGTCAGCGATCAGCAAGGACAGGTACCACGCTTCGGCGAAACCCTGATCAAGGTGCCACTGACCATTTCCGCTTACTCCATGCTGCGTCAGGCCATGGGCGCCAGCACCCTCAAGCCGGGGCAACAAGTCAGCTATGAACTCAGTGGCAAACTGGGTGGCGGACTCTTCAGCGAGCGCTTCTCAACCACCGGCAATCTTGACTGGCCGATGACCGCCCGGCCGTGAAGTCCGGCAAAAAACGCCTCGGCCGGTTACAATGCGCAGCCCCACTGTCCCGGCACATCCCATGACTGACCCGATACGCCTGTCCAAACGCTTGATCGAACTGGTCGGCTGCTCGCGACGCGAAGCCGAGCTCTACATCGAAGGCGGCTGGGTCAGCGTGGACGGGGTCATCGTGGAAGAACCGCAGTTCAAGGTCTCGACACAAAAGGTCGAACTGCATCCGGATGCCGATCTGAACAAGGCCGAACCGGTCACCCTGCTGCTGCATCAACCGGTTGCTAGCGACCCACTGCAACTGATCAGCCCGGCCACACTGTCAGCCGATCATCGCCAGGGCGTCCGACCACTCAAAGGGCACTTCGCCCGCCTCAGCACTGCCCTGCCCTTACAGGCCGGTGCGGCAGGTCTGATGGTATTCACCCAGGACTGGCGCACCCTGCGCAAACTGACTGAAGATGCCAGCAAGCTGGAACAGGAATACATCGTCGAGGTCGCCGGCGAGATGGCGCCGCACGGTCTCAACCGGATGAACCAGGGCCAGACCTACAAAGGCCAGACACTGCAGCCGGTAAAGGCCAGCTGGCAGAACGAAACCCGCCTGCGCCTGGCCATGAAGAATCCTGCGCCGGGACTGATTGCCAGCCTGTGCGCCAGCGTCGGCCTGAGCATCATCAGCATGAAGCGCATCCGCATTGGCGGCGTTTCCATGAGCAAGCTGCCGGTCGGGCAGTGGCGCTATCTGGCCGCCAGCGAAAAATTCTGAAGCCCAGTTATTTACCCGGCAGCAATGCCGGATCTTCCCTGTTCAAGGACTCCCATGCTCAACAATGACGTACTGCGCAGCCTGCGCTTCATGCTCAATATCAGCGATGCCAAAGTTGCTGAAATCATTGGCCTGACCGATCTGCAAGTCAGCGAAGCCAGCATCAGCGCCTGCCTGAAAAAAGAAGACGAAGACGGTTTTACTCCCTGCAGCGATGAACTCCTTGCGCACTTCCTCGACGGTCTGGTGATCTTGCGTCGTGGCAAGGATGACAGCCGCCCCGCACCGGCAATCGAACTGCCGATCAGCAACAACACGGTGCTGAAAAAACTCCGGGTGGCCTTTGAACTCAAGGAAGACGACCTGCACGCGATCCTCCAGGCCGCTGACTTTCCGGTGACCAAGCCGGAACTCAGCGCACTGTTCCGCAAGGTCGGCCACAGCAATTACCGGGTCTGCGGTGATCAGCTGCTGCGTAACTTTCTCAAGGGCCTGACGCTGCGCGTGCGCAGCTGAGAGCACACCCAAGGCCGGGCAATAACCTTGTACAATGCGCGGCCTTTAGCTTCCAAGAACCCGAGGATTCCCCGTGAGTACATTGCCCCCCTGCCCCAAGTGCCAGTCCGAATACACCTACGAAGACGGCGAAATGCTGATCTGCCCGGAGTGCGCTCACGAGTGGTCTGCCACCGCCAGCAACGATGCCGCTGAAGGCGACAAAGTAATTCGCGATGCAGTCGGCAATGTGCTGCAGGATGGCGACACCGTCAGCGTGATCAAAGACCTCAAGGTCAAAGGCTCTTCGCTGGTGGTCAAGGTCGGCACCAAGGTCAAGGGCATCCGCCTGTGCGACGGCGACCACGACATCGACTGCAAGATCGACGGCATCGGCGCAATGAAACTGAAGTCGGAGTTCGTGAAGAAGGTTTGATGCCATCGGTGGTGGCCGTAGGATGGGTTGAGCGAAGCGATACCCATCGCCAAACATCACCACTATGCCCATAAACACACCTGCAATGGACTGCAGCCAATGACCGCCTACCGACGCGACAGGACGCCCGGCGCCTGCTGGTTTTTCACACTCAATCTGGCGAACCGCCAACAGTCGCTGTTGATCGAGAATATCGATCTGCTGCGCTCCAGTTTTCGTAGGAGCATGCAGCGCCACCCTTGGCAAATCGACGCCATCGTGATCCTGCCTGACCACTTGCACGCACTCTGCACATTGCCGGCTGACGACAGCGATTTTGCGCTGCGCTGGCGGCTGATCAAAACCGGCTTCTCACACGCGCTTCCTCACGGCGAAAGAATATCAGCCAGCCGGATTAACAAAGGGGAACGCGGTATTTGGCAGCGGCGCTATTGGGAGCATCGCATTCGCGACAACGCGGACTTTAATCAGCATGTCGACTATATCCACCACAACCCTCTAAAACACGGCCATGTGCAATGCCTCGCCGACTGGCCGTGGTCTTCGTTTCATCGGTATGTGAACGCCGGGATATTGCCCGCAGATTGGGCTGGCGCAGAGCCATGTGAAAGCGCGCGAGGTGAACGTCAGGAATGAAATGGTGTGGTTTGATGGGTATCGCTTTGCTCAACCCATCCTACGAATGTCCGGTAAACCCGTAGGATGGGTTGAGCGCAGCGATACCCATCGTGCGCCCCCACCCGCTCGCCTCAGCCCTGCTTCTTCTGCTGATACTCACGCACCGCCGTGTGGAACGCGCGGATAAACAGGTCGTAGTCGGGGTTTTCCTTGGGATGGTATTCCGGGTGCCATTGCACGCCGACGGCAAAGGCTTTGGAGCCTTTCACGCTGATCGCTTCCACCTGGCCATCCGGTGCCACGGCTTCGACCAGCAGGCCCTCGCCAACCCGATCAATACCCTGACCATGCAGCGAATTCACATTCAGCTCGGTCACGCCATGGATGCCATGCAGCACGCCGCCTTCAGTCAATTTGACGGCATGTACCGGCGCATAGCAGACATCATCTTCCACATCGGGAATTTCACGATGGTCCAGACGACCCGGCACTTCATGGACATGGCGGTGCAGCGTGCCACCATACAGCACGTTCATTTCCTGGATGCCACGGCAGATGCCCAGCACCGGAATGCCCCGCTCGATCGCCGCCGCCATCAGGCGCAGCACCGTGGCGTCGCGCGGCTTGTCGGCCAGCCCGGCGCCTTCATGGTCTTCCCCGTAGAAACTCGGGTGAATGTTGGAAACCGAGCCACTGAACAGTATCCCGGAGCAGTGCTGCAGAATCGGCTCGATATCCAGCTTGTCGCCCAATGCCGGGACCATCAGCGGGAACGCGTCGTAACCGGTGATGACCTTTACATACTTTTCGCCAACCAAATGAAACCAGCCTTCATCGCGATCCTTCAGCAGCCAACGGCACAATGAAAGACCAATCAGTGGCTTGCTCATAACAATTCCTTCCGCTTTTTAGATTTATGCATGTCTGGCACATCCAGACCAAATGCTTTTGCAGTCACTACGCAAAAGGCCGACGCTAGCGTCAGCCCTCTGATTATTGCTTAGCGCCGGCCATTAACCATTGCTGGGGAAGGCAAACTGCGCAGCTTCATGGGAAGCTCGCTGCGGCCAGCGCTGGGTGATGGTCTTGCGCTTGGTGTAAAAACGCACACCGTCCGGACCGTAGGCATGCAGATCACCAAACAGTGAACGCTTCCAGCCGCCGAAGCTGTGGTAGCTGACCGGTACCGGCAACGGCACGTTGACACCGACCATGCCGACTTCGATCTCATCACAGAACAGACGTGCTGCTTCACCGTCGCGGGTGAAGATACAGGTGCCGTTACCGTATTCGTGATCGTTGATCAGCTGCATGGCTTCTTCCAGGCTGCCGACGCGCACGATGCACAGCACCGGCCCGAAGATTTCTTCCTGATAAATGCTCATCTCGCTGGTGACGTGGTCGAACAGGCTGCCACCGAGGAAGTAACCGGCTTCATTACCCGGCACCACCAGACCGCGACCATCAACTATCAGCGTGGCGCCCTGGGCGACACCGGCATCCACATAACCCTTGACCTTGTCACGGGCAGCGCCAGTCACCAGCGGGCCCATGTCCAGACCGCAGGAAGTGCCGGCACCGATCTTCAGTGCCTGAATTTTCGGAGCGAGCTTGGCTACCAAGGTGTCAGCCACCTGATCACCCACAGCTACGACGACCGAGATGGCCATGCAGCGCTCGCCACAGGAACCGTACGCGGCACCCATCAGTGCGTTGACGGTGTTGTCGATATCGGCATCCGGCAGCACCACGGCGTGGTTCTTCGCGCCACCCAGAGCCTGCACACGCTTACCGCGGCGATTGCCCTCGGTGTAGATGTATTCAGCGATCGGCGTCGAACCAACGAAGCTGATGGCTTTGACTTCCGGTGCTTCGATCAGTGCATCCACGGCATCCTTGTCACCGTTGACCACGTTCATCACACCATTGGGCAGACCGGCTTCAATCAGCAGGCTGGCAATGAACAGGGTCGAACTCGGGTCACGCTCGGACGGTTTGAGGATGAAGCAGTTACCGCAGACGATGGCCAGTGGATACATCCACAGCGGCACCATGGCCGGGAAGTTGAACGGGGTGATACCGGCGACCACGCCCAGCGGCTGGAAGTCCGACCAGCTGTCGATGGCCGGGCCGGCATTGCGGCTGTACTCGCCTTTGAGCAGCTCGGGGGCGGCACAGGCGAACTCGACGTTTTCGATACCGCGTTGCAGTTCACCAATGGCATCTTCAATGGTCTTGCCATGTTCTTCGCTGATCAGCGCGGCAATCTTGTCCTTGTTCTGCTCCAGCAGTTGCTTGAAGCGGAACATGACCTGGGCACGCTTGGCCGGTGGCGTGTTGCGCCAGGCCGGGTACGCGGCTTTGGCAGCGTCGATGGCCTGCTGCATGGTCGCGCGGTCAGCCAGCTCGACCTTGCGCACCGGCGCACCGATGGACGGATTGAAGACGTCGGCGGTA
>DATMWH010000064.1:0-9790 GCA_035562615.1 Pseudomonas sp.
TGCTCATCGGTCAGGCCGGTAAACTGCTTGCGGTGCTGGTGATAGAGCGCCTTGAGTGCACGCAACCAGTTATCGATCAGACCGTACTCTTCATGGCTCAGGGCCGCGCGCACCCCGCCGCAGCCATAGTGGCCGCAGACGATAATCTGCTTGACCTGCAACACATCAACGGCGAACTGCAGCACCGAGAGAAAGTTCATATCGGTGGCCACCACCATATTGGCCACGTTGCGGTGCACAAACAGCTCCCCCGGCATCAGCCCGACCACTTCATTGGCCGGCACCCGGCTGTCAGAACAGCCGACCCAGAGAAACTCCGGACGTTGCTGATTGGCCAGACGCGCAAAGAAATCCGGATCACGCGCGCGCAGTGACTCCGACCAGAAGCGGTTATTGGCCAGCAGTTGTTTGACGTCCATGTGATCTCCCGTTCATTGGTTATGGCGCAGCAGGCGCGAGCATAGTCGCAGATCAACCCAACAGGAATTGTCGACAATCAAGATTGGCTGCGCCACAAGCGCAAGGATCGACAACGCCAATGGGCATTCTTGACCACGATCATGGCTGGTTTATCTGCACTGCATAAGGTGGCCGCAGCCCATTACCAAGGAAGCTGCAACATGAATGCTTTACGCCTTACCCCGCTTGCCTTCAGTCTTTTTGCCCTCAGCCTGCACACTCAGGCCGCTGAAGATTTCAGCAACCTGCTCTCTCAGGGCAAGGCCAGCCTTGATGCGCGCTATCGCTATGAATACGTGGATCAGGACAACCTGCTGAACAACGCCAACGCGCAAACCCTGCGCACCCGCCTGGGTTTTCAAAGCGGCAAGTTCCATGGTCTTTCTGCACTGGTGGAAGCCGACAACGTCAGCCGCATCGGTGATGCCGCCTACAACAGCACGCGCAATGGCCAAAGCCAGTATTCGGTGGTCGCCGATCCGGATGGTACTGAAATGAATCAGGCACTGCTGCGCTACGACCATACGCTGGGCAATCTGATCGGTGGCCGCCAGCGCATCAACCTCGACAACCAGCGCTTCATCGGCAGCGTGGCCTGGCGGCAGAACGAGCAGACCTTTGACGGTGCACTCGGCCAGCTCAAACCGATTGAAAACCTGACCCTGACCTACGCCTACATTGACAACATCAATAGCGTGTTCGGCCCGGACAACGGCCGTTACGCCAGTGCGGCAAACCCGGCCAATATCGAGGGCCACAGCCACCTGTTCAATGCCCAGTATCAGGTCGCCCCGGAGCTGGTGATCACCGGCTACAGCTACCTGCTCGGGCTGAACAACCTGGCTCTCATCGCCAGCGGCCCTACGGGCACGCAGTCGAGCAAGACCAGTGGCGTGCGCCTCACCGGTTTGGTTCAGGGCTTCAGTTACGCGGCGGAATACGCCAGCCAGACCGATTACGCCGATAACCCCTGGTCACTGGACAGCGACTACTACCTTGGCGAACTGGGTTACACGCTGCAAACCGTGGCACTCAAGGCCGGCTATGAAGTGCTCACCGGCGACAGCGGTCCCGGCGCACGCAATCAGGCCTTCCAGACCCCGCTGGCGACCAAGCATGCCTTCCAGGGCTGGGCTGATGTATTCCTCACCACACCAATCGGCGGGGTTGAAGATGCCTATCTGGGTGGCAGCATGCCGCTGCTGGGCGGCACCGCGCAGGCGGTCTACCACGACTTCAGCGCGCAAAGCAGCGTCAGTACCGGCGATGACTATGGCAGCGAGATCAACCTCTCCTATGCCCACCCGATACCCGGTGTGAAGGGGCTGGTAGGTCTGGCCAAATACGCGGACTACAGCGCCGATGACTTCAGCGTGGACACCCGCAAGTTCTGGTTGCAGTTGCAGTACAGCCTGTAGCGTTTGACTCCCTCTCCCGTTTACGGGAGAGGGCTGGGGAGAGGGCTTGACGGCATATCACCCCTCTCCCCCAGCCCCTCTCCCACAAGTGGGCGAGGGGAGTCGTGTGGACTGGCGTTGATCTCCAGCCTCCACCTCTTTGGAGGTAGTGCGGCAGAGGAATGGGCACTGGCGGCAGGCCGCCCTAGGATGCAGGTCACGGAGGTGTCTCATGCTCACCGAACCCAGCATCCTGGCTGGCCTGCGCCAGCATCATCTGTTCGACCGTTTACCCGAGCCAGCCTTTGCAGAAGTCTGCAAGCGGGCCAACCTGCGGCGCCTGGAAGCCACTGACAGCCTGTTCCATCAGGGCGATCTGGCGGAGCGTTTCTATGTCTTGCTGGAAGGGCAGATCAAGCTGATCCGCACCCTGCCTGAAGGGCAGGAAAAACTGGTGGAAGTCATTCAGCCCGGCCAGAGCTTTGCCGAGGCGCTGATGTTCAGCGGTGCCCGCAGCTATCCGGTGACCGCCATTGCCATCCGCGCCAGCCATCTGCTGAGCATCGATGGGGCGCACTACCGTCATCTGCTGGAAGAACAACCGAAGATCTGCCTCGATCTGCTGGGCAGTTTCAGCATCCGCCTGCACCAGCGCCTGAACGAAATCGACACCCTGACCCTGGCCAATGCCAGTCGCCGGGTGGTGCGCTATCTGTCGCAAGCGGCGCCCGATGGCAATGGCGATATCCAGCTGGGAGTGTCCAAGCGGCTGATCGCCTCACAACTGGGGATCCAGCCGGAAACCTTTTCGCGCATCCTGCACCGTTTGGTCGATGCCGGATTGATCGCCATGCAACAGCGCCGCATCCAGATTCTCGACCGCCCCAATCTGGTCGATTTCTGTGACTGAGGCTGTAGGAGCCAGCTTGCTGGCGATTGGGCACCTGAAGAGCATCGCCGGCAAGCTGGGCTCCTACACCTATCAATGCATCTACTGGCCAGCTCTGCAGGAGTACCGACGATGACTGAAAAACCCTTGCCGCTGGTCTATTCCTGCTCCGGCTGCTCCAACGTGGCGCAGTTGGCCAATACGCTGGCGGTGCGTCTGGACCGTGCCGGTCTGGCGGAGATGTCCTGCATTGCCGGGGTGGGCGGGCATGTCAGCTCGCTGGTCAATAAGGCCAATTCCGGCAGGCCGATTCTGGCCATCGATGGCTGCCCGCTGCAGTGTGTCAAAGGCTGTCTCGCGCAGCATGGCGTGAGCGCCGGTTACCACCTGATTCTCAGCCAGCGCGGCCTGAAGAAACGCTACGGTGAAGACTGCCTGAGCAGCGATGCCGATCAGTTGTTTGACGAACTCAGCCAGCTGATCGCCAGTGACCGCATACCGCGCCGAGCAGCCAGGCCCGACTTGCGCGTGGTGGACTGAACTCAGCCGGCCCGGGCAGACAGGGCCTGTCCCATCTGCTGCAAGGCCGACCACAGCGGCGCGGGCAGTTGCTGCGGATCAAGGCTGTCGATCAGGTTCTTCACCATCAGCCCCAATTCCGTGTCGCCCTGAATGCGCAAACGTCGGCGAAAGAACAGCGTATCGGGGTCTTCCTGACGGCTGGCCAACAACAGGAAGTCACGCCAGTTGCCGCTGATGGTCACCTCGGCGGGAGCGCTGGCGTGGACCTGCAAGCCGTCAGGCGTCGCCGTAAGGCTCCAGCACAGTTCCAGATCCAGCACCTGCAAGCGCAGCCAGCGCCCCTGCAAACCGGCAAAGCAGCCATCCCGCCAGGCCTGCGCCAGCAGATAGTTCAGTGCGCTTTGCAAGGGCCAGCGCTGCAGCCGCTGCGGCACCCGCGAGGCCAGCGGCAACAGGCGTTCAGTGGCCGACAAGGCCAGTACTGCCGGATTCAACATACGCCCTCCTCCTGCATGCGCTGCATGCCGGGCCGGCCATGCCAGTAACCGTTGCAACCCTCCACGGCGATCGGCGGCAGCGCACCCTTGCGCACCGCGTCGAAGGCCGCGATCACCGCCGGCATGCCTGCAACGCGCGGACTCAGGCGCAGCAGATCAATCCCCAGCGCCTGCAACTGGGCATACTCGGCCAGCAAATTGCTGACCCCGGCGGACAAGGTCTGGATGCCATTGATGGTAAACAGGGCTTCGCCCTCCTGACTGAGCATCTCGATACCCTCGGGATAGTTCTGGCAGCAGAACTGGCAGTCATCCTTGGGTCGGTTTTCCGCTCGGGCGGTGAAGCAGCGCGCCGAATAAGCCAGCGGCAGATGGCCGTAGGCAAACACCTCGACCTGCGGACGCGACACGCCCAGTTCGTCGAGCTGGCGCAGGGTGTCGGCAATCAGCTGGGCAGAGCACTCCACCGGGGGAACCCAGCGCTGCAGACCGCAGTCGATCAACTCCGCCAGCGCCCGACCGTTGTACAGATTGAGCGCCGGCCCGGCCACAAAGGGCACCCCGGCTTCGTGCAGAAAGTGCACGGCGGCCATGTCGTTGGCCTCCACGCGCAGCTCGCCGTTGTCGCACAGCCGCTTGAGGCCGGACAGCTCGGACGCCGCCTCGATCAGCGCCAACCCGGAGAGCAGCAACTCGGCACGGGTACTTTGTCGCAACTCGCGGGCCAGACCGAGCCAATCGTCCAGGCCCAGCGCGCGGCGCTTCGAGCACACGGTTTCGCCCAGATAAATGGCCTCCAGCGGCTGCTCGGCCATCTCGGCGTAGAAATTCAGGTACTGCTCACGCGACCAATAAAACAACACCGGCCCCAGACTCAGTTTCATTGAAATATCCTCATTGCCAGGCGCGGTGGTAGGCGCCCAGCGTCGTCTGGCTGCCTTCGGAGAGCGACTGCAGCGTGCGTTGCCACTGTGGCTTCACGCTGAAGCCCTGGGGTTCGCGGGCATGCGCATCCAGCGCTGCGCGCCAGACCCGGGTTACCTGCTCGACATACGCCGGACTGCGCTGGCGGCCTTCAATCTTCACCGCGCAAACACCGATCGCCGCCAGTTGTGGAATCAGGTCCAGGGTATTCAGGCTGGTCGGCTCTTCCAGTGCATGGAAGCGTTGCCCGTTGACCAGAAAGCGCCCCTTGCACAAGGTCGGATAACCGGCCGGTTCGTGTTCGGCGAAACGATCAATCAGCACATCATTCAGGCGCGCACTCAGGCCCTGCTCGTCTTCCTGCCAGCGCACCGCACTGGCGGGCGAACAAACCCCGCACAGATTGGGTGACTCGCCGGTGATATAGGACGACAGGTGACAACGCCCTTCGGCCATGATGCACAGGCTGCCAAACGCAAAGACTTCCAGTGCCACCGGGCTCTTGAGCGCCAGCTGGCGCACCTGCGCCAGTGACAGCACACGCGGCAGAACCGCGCGCCGGATGTTGTAGCGCTGCTGGTAAAACGACAGCGCCGCCGCACTGGTCGCCGAGCCCTGCACCGACAAATGCAACGCCAGCCCCGGATGGCGTTGACTGGCATATGCCAGTACCCCCGGATCAGCCGCGATCAGCGCATCCACGCCAAGATCGGCGGCACGGTCGACCGCCCGCTGCCAGCGCTCCCAGCCACCGGCGTGGGCATAGGTGTTGACCGCCACATAGAGTTTCCGGCCGCGTTGCCGAATCAGCTGCAGCCCCGCGTCCAGCTGTTTGTCATCCAGATTCAGCCCGGCAAAATGGCGCGCATTGGTGTCGTTGCGAAACCCCACATAGATGGCATCGGCGCCTTCCTGCACGGCCGCTTTGAGGGCAGGCAGACTGCCTGCCGGACATACCAGTTGCATGCTGTTTACTCCCCCACTGATGACAGGCGCCCACTCTAGGCGTTGCCATGACAGGCACCATGATGGTGGTCAAGTCCGGCTCAGGCGAACGCACTGAACGCAATGAACTCAACCGGCTCGCCAGCCTGCAGCAGCTGCCCGCTCTCGACCACGGCCAGACCATCCGCCCAGCACGCCGAGGTGAGCATGGCCGAGCCCTGACGCGGGTGCAGCACCACGCTCAACTCCCCGTTGCGTGACTCCAGACGCGCGCGCAGATACTGGCGGCGGCCATTGACCCTGGACCAGGCAAATCCGGCCGGCAGACGCACGGCTTGTGGCAGCACCTCGCGACAACCCTGACTGCTCAGCAGAAAAGGCCGCGCCACCACCAGCGCGGTAATCAGGGTCGCCGCCGGGTTGCCCGGCAGCCCCAACCAGGGTTTGCCGGCCACCTGACCAAAGGCCAGCGGCTTGCCCGGCTGAATGGCCAGGCGCCAGAGCTGCAACTCACCCAGCGTGGCGACCGCCTGTTTCAGGTGGTCTTCTTCACCCACCGAAACGCCGCCGGACGTCAGCAGCACATCGCACTCGCGCGCCGCCTGCTGCAAGGCAGCCAGCGTGGCGGGCAGATCGTCCCTCACGCAGCCATAGTCGCGTACCGCCAACCCCAGCGATTGCAGAATGCCGATCAGGCTATAGCGATTGGCATCATGAATTTGCCCCGGCTCAAGCGCCTCGCCCGGCTCGCGCAGCTCATCGCCGCTACTGAGCAGACCAACCTTCAAGCGTCGATACACCGCCACCCGGGCCACCCCGAAACTGGCCAGCAAGCCCAGCTCTTGTGCCCGCAAGCGCCGCCCCGACTCCAGCACAAGGGTACCCGCCGCCAGCTCTTCACCCTGCACGCGCACATGCGCACCCGGGCTGACCGGTGGCAGCCAGACCCGCTGACCTTCCACCCGGCAGTCCTCCTGCGCCACTACCGTATCGGCGCCGGGCGGCAGTGGCGCACCGGTGAAAATACGCACCGCCTGTCCGACCGGCAGCACCGCCGAGGCCGCGTCGCCGGCGGCAATCCGACCGCACAATGGCAAACTGCCGCCCTGCGCGGGCAAGTCAGCCGCGCGCAGGGCGTAACCGTCCATGGCGCTGTTATCCCACTGCGGCACGGCAAAGGGTGCGTGCAATGGCTCAGCCAACACCCGACCCAGCGCGTCCGCCAGCGCCACCTGCTCAACCTCCGGCACACCTGACACTCGTGCCAGCAGTTCGCCGATCGCCTGGTCAACCGGCCGCAAACCGTCTACGGAACAGCCACAGGCACTCATTCGCGCGCACCGCACTGCTGTTCGGGCTGATCCGCCAAGCGCTTGAGATGGGGGACGAAGTTGCAAGGCCGGGTCCGGCTGTCCAGTTGTTCCAGCAGTATCTTGTTCCAGCCCGTGCGGCAGGCATTCGGTGAGCCGGGCATGCAACAGACCAGCGTGCCATTGCTGATACCGGCCAATGCCCGCGATTGCAGGCTCGAGGTGCCGATTTCCTCCAGCGATACCAGGCGGAACAGTTCGCCAAAGCCATCCACCTGTTTGTCCAGTAATGGCGCGACCGCTTGCGGGGTGTTGTCACGGGCAGTGAAACCGGTACCGCCGGTGAGCAGCACCACCTGTACCCGGGCATCGGCAATCCATTGGCAGACGCGTGCGCGTATCTGCCAGATGTCATCGCGCACGATATCGCGGGCGGCCAGCTGATGACCTGCTGCTTGCAGGCCGTCGATCAACGCCTGACCCGAGGTATCGGTCTCCAGGGTGCGGGTGTCGCTGATGGTCAGAACGGCGATCTGCAGTGACTGGAATTGTTCAACGGACAGGTGTGCCATGACAGGAGTCTCCAAAAAAGTCTTATGCAGACTGCCCGCAGGCAAGGCCGCATAACATTCCCCATTGGAGGTATCTCGATTGCGGTTTCAGACGAAACCACCTGCAGCTGACCCGTTGCGCGTCAGCCCGTTAAAAGGAATGCCGGGCAGCACCGCCGCCCGGCATGTTCTGCTCAGACCAGATCGAAGCGATCCAGCTGCATCACCTTGTTCCACGCCGCCACGAAGTCACGCACGAAGACCTGCTGTGCGTCGCTGCTGGCATACACCTCAGCCACAGCGCGCAGCTGGGCGTTGGAGCCAAACACCAGATCGACCACCGTCCCCGTCCACTTCAGCTCACCCGTACTGCGGTCGCGCCCTTCGAGCACGCCCTCGGCGTTAGTGGATTTCTGCCACTTGGTGCGCATGTCGAGCAGATTGACAAAGAAGTCATTGCTCAACACCCCGGGACGCTGGGTGAACACGCCGTGGCCGGAGGCTGCGGCATTGGCACCGAGTACGCGCAAACCGCCGACCAGCACGGTCATCTCGGGGGCCGTGAGGGTCAGCAGGTTGGCCTTGTCCAGCAGCATGTCGCAGGCCACCGACTGCAGCCCCTCGTGGGTGTAGTTGCGGAAGCCATCGGCCAGCGGCTGCAGCACCGCGAACGAGGCCACGTCCGTCTGCTCCTGACTGGCATCCGTGCGCCCCGGGGTGAATGGCACAACGGTGCTGACACCTGCCTTGGCCGCAGCAGCTTCCACCGCTGCACAGCCGCCGAGCACAATCAGGTCGGCCAGCGAGACCTGCTTGCCGCCGCTGGCAGTGGCATTGAACTGCTGCCGGATGCCTTCCAGTGCCGCCAGCACCTTGGCCAGTTCTGCCGGCTGATTGACCGCCCAGTCCTTTTGTGGCGCCAGACGAATACGCGCCCCGTTGGCACCGCCGCGCTTGTCACTGCCGCGGAAGGTGGCCGCCGAGGCCCAGGCCGTGCTGACCAGTTGGGCCGTGGAAAGCCCGGAAGCCAGAATCTGAGCCTTGAGTGCAGCAATCTCGGCGGCGCCGATCAGCGCATGGTTTACCACGGGAACCGGGTCCTGCCAGATCAGCACCTCAGCCGGTACCAGCGCTCCCAGATAGCGTGAGCGCGGGCCCATGTCGCGGTGGGTCAGCTTGAACCAGGCGCGGGCAAAGGCATCGGCAAACGCCTGAGGATTCTGCTGAAAGCGCCGGGAAATCTTTTCGTAGACCGGGTCTACGCGCAACGACAGATCGGCGGTGGTCATCATCGGCGGATGCTTCTTCGACGGATCGTGCGCATCCGGGATCAGGTGCTCGGGCTTGCAATCCTTGGCCACCCACTGATGGGCACCGGCCGGGCTCTTGGTCAACTCCCACTCATAGCCCAGCAGCATGTCGAAGTAGCCGTTGTCCCATTGCGTGGGATTGGGTTTCCACGCCCCTTCGATGCCGCTGGTGGTGGTATGCACCCCCTTGCCGCTACCCAGCTTGTTGATCCAGCCCAGACCCTGCTCCTCAATCGGCGCGGCCTCAGGCTCAGGCCCGACCAATGCCGGATCGCCTGCACCATGCGCCTTGCCGAAGGTATGCCCGCCGGCGACCAGGGCCACGGTTTCTTCGTCATCCATGGCCATGCGGGCAAAGGTTTCACGCACATCGCGGCCCGAAGCCAGCGGATCGGGGTTACCGTTGGGGCCTTCCGGGTTCACATAGATCAAGCCCATCTGTACCGCGCCGAGCGGATTTTCCAGCTGGCGGTCGCCGCTGTAGCGCTGGTCACCCATCCACTGGGATTCCGAACCCCAGTAGATGTCTTCTTCCGGTTCCCAGATATCCACACGTCCACCGGCAAAACCGAAGGTCTTGAAGCCCATCGACTCCAGCGCCACGTTGCCGGCGAGGATCATCAGATCGGCCCAGGAAATCTTCCGGCCGTACTTCTGCTTGACCGGCCACAACAGGCGCCGCGCCTTGTCCAGATTACCGTTGTCCGGCCAGCTGTTGAGTGGGGCAAACCGCTGGTTGCCGGTACCGGCGCCGCCACGGCCATCGCTGATCCGGTAGGTGCCGGCCGAGTGCCAGGCCATACGGATCATCAGACCACCGTAATGCCCCCAGTCGGCCGGCCACCAGTCCTGGGAGTCGGTCATCAGTGCGCGCAGATCGTCGACCAGAGCATGCAGATCGAGGCTTTTGAATTCGCTGGCATAGTCAAAATCGCCGCCCAGCGGGTTGGACTTCAGCGAATGCTGATGGAGGATATTCAGCCGCA